>CAZLGP010000030.1:0-22912 GCA_964558905.1 uncultured Thermoanaerobaculia bacterium
CGAATGATCCGCCCCGGAGGGGCGGCAGAGAACCTCTTCCGCCCCGCCGGGGCGGACTTCCTGCAGCCGTCTTCTTCCGGTGGCGGCGCTCCGCGCTCGCCACCGGCTACCCTCTGCCGCGCCTCCGGCGCTGATCAGGCCGCTCTCTCGTCGAGTGGGCAGAGTCGCTGAACGCCAACAAGACGACGCCTCGCCTAAAGTTAACGCCATTGCGGCTGAAGCCGGGGGCTATTCCCTCTTGCCCGCTACGCGGGCGGTAGCATTCCGATGAAGCACGCGCGGCGAGCGCAACGAAGAGCGACTCTGCCGGTCCGGCTAGTGCGCGGCAGAAATGTCAGGCGCGCCGCCCGAAGCCGCGACGGGGCGAATGCTCCCGCAACCTGCCGTAAGGCGGAGCAACCAGCGCTGCCGGCCGTGCCGGCTAAGTGTTTCCACTCACGGGCCTCCGTGCGGTCGCCTCGATTCCGGGTCCGCCGGCTTCTCGCGATCATGAACACATGTCCCTGGGACGGTTGCGCACGGCGCTGCTCGCGTTGATGGTCGTGGCCCGGTTGACCGCTTCCGGGGGCACCTTCATCGTCAACTCCGCGAATGACGCGAGCGACGGCGTGTGCGACACCACGCACTGCTCCTTGCGCGAGGCCATACTCGCCGCCAACGGCGCGTCCGGCGCCGATACGATCGAGTTCGCCATCGACAGCGGTGTGCAGACGATCACCGTGGCCGCGGCGACGTTCCCCGCGATCACCGACAGCGTCACCATCGATGGGTGGTCGCAGCCGGGCTTCAACGCTGCGGCCGCCTCACCGATCATCCAGCTACGCGCTTCCGGCGCGACCGGAAACCTGCTCACGATCAGCGGCAACGGACAGTCGACGACGATCCGCGGTCTGGCGATGAACACCTGCGCCACCGCGATCACCGTGACCGGCCCTCTCGATTCCATCACGATTCAGGGAAACGTAATCGGCTACGACCCCGCCGGGACGCCGACCGATCTCACCGGCGACGGCGTTCGCATGACCGGCCCGATCTCCTCGGTCATCATCGGCGGAGCGACGGCGCCCGAGCGCAACGTCATCGGCATGGCTTCCGACGGCATCGACCTGCAGCTCACGTCTCCGTCCAACATCCTCATCGAGGGCAACCGGCTCGGATTCGGGAACAGCGTCAGTGGTGCCCCGAACGTCGTCGGTATCCGAATGGCCAGCGCGGGCGTCGGTGGAGTGATCCGCAACAACGCGATCGCGGGCAGCTCGCAGGTCGGTTTGCTCATCGCCGCAGGCGCGGGCGCGGTTCTCGTCGAGGACAACACCATCGAGCTCAACTTCAACGGTGCAGGAATGCGCGTGACCGACGCGCCGGGCACGATCATTCGCGGCAACACCATTCGCGCCAACACACTGGTCGCGGTGGAGGTCAACAGCGGAGGCGTGACGTTCGGCGGATCGGCGAGCGGCGACGGCAACACCGTCGCCGACAACTCGACGCACGGTCTGATCGTGCTCGGCCCGGGTACGGGCAACGTCATCGATGGCAACACGTTTCACGACAACGGCGGCCACGGGGTGGACGTCCGCGGCGGACCGGTGACCATCACCGGCAACGTCATGACCGCGAACAGCGCCTCCGGCATCAACGTCGCGGCCACCGCGGCGGCCGGGACCGTGATTCGCGCAAACCGGATCGGCCTGAACGCGGCGGGGTCGCCGGTCCCCAACGAGGGTGACGGCATCTCGATCCGCTCCAGCGGAACGATCGTCGGCGGCATCGGCGTGGGGCAGGCGAATGGGATCGCCTTCAACCGCGGATCAGGCGTGGCCGTGATCGGTGCGGCGAGCGTTGGCAATCGCATCGAGGGAAACAGCATCTACAGCAGCGGGCGCGTAGGAATCGATCTGACGGACGGCACTACGACCGGGCACTCGCCCAACGATCCCGGCGACACCGACACCCACCTGGGGAACGGTGGCCAGAACTTCCCGGTCTTGGACTCGGCCCTGGCCGCCGGCAACCTCCTGACGGTCGGCGGCACCCTGAGCTCCCTCCCCTCACGGTCGTATCGCGTCTGCGTCTATGGCTATGACAACGTGCAACACATCTCGCACGTCCAGGGACGGTATTTCGCCGGCTGCACGAGCGTGACCACCAACAGCGCGGGCGACGGCACGTTCACTCTGACCGGAACGATTCCGTCGAACGCCGTATACGCCAGTGCCACGGCGACGTCGGACTCCGGCGACACGAGCGAATTCTCGGTCGGGATTCCGATCGCGAGAGTCGGCACACTGTCGCTCGCCGCCGCGTCCTACTCCGTGCCCGAAGGCGGTACGGTCGCCGTTTCGGTGAGCCGCAGCGGCGGATCGACCGGCGCGATCAGCGCCACCCTCTCCACCTCGAGCGGCACGGCCTCGGCCGGCGATTTCGCAGCCGTCACCACCGTCGTGACATTCGGCGATCAGGACACCGTCGCTAAAACGGTGCTCATCCCGATCGCCACCGACTCCGTGTACGAGGGCGACGAGACCTTCATCGTCACGCTCTCCAATCCCGCCGGCGGCACGACGATCGCTCCCATCCACCAGGCAACCGTGACGATCCACGACGACGATCCGCCACCCGCGTTGAGCATCAGCGACGTCGGGGTGACCGAGGGCGACGAAGGCGTCGTGGAGGCGACGTTCACCGTGACCAGGAGCGGTGCCACCGAACGGACCGTGACGGTCCATTTCGCAACCGCGAATGGGACAGCGGTTGCGCCGGCAGACTATTCGCCGATCGGCGGTGTTTTGACGTTCACGCCCGCCGAGACCACGCGCACCGTGACCGTGAACGTGAATGGAGACACCATCGTCGAGCCCGACGAGACGTTCTTCGTCACTCTCTCGTCGCCGACGAATGCCACCATCGCCGGCGCCCAGGGCATCGGCACGATCCACGACGATGATGCCGTCCCGGCGCTGTCCGCGTCGGACGTGACGGTCGTCGAAGGGACCGGCGGAACCACGGACGCGATCTTCACCCTCACGCTCTCGTCCCCCTCGGCGCAGACGATCACCGTCGACTACAGCACCTCCGACGTCACGGCCACCGCCGGCAGTGACTACATCGCCACCTCGGGCGTCGTCACCTTCGCTCCTCATGCCGTGTCCCAGACCATCCGCGTCCTCATCCTCGGCGACACGACGCATGAGCCGGACGAGTCGTTCCTGTTGACACTCACCAATCCGGTCAATGTGACGCTCTCCGACACGCATCTCACGGCCGTCATCGAGGACGACGATCCGCAGCCGCAGATCTCCATTGCCGATGTTTCGGTCATCGAAGGAAACGGCGGTCCAACTACGGCTGTGCAGGTGCCGGTGACGTTGTCTCACGCCAGCAGCGAGGCCGTCACGGTCCGCTATGCAACCGAGGACGACACGGCGTTCGCCGGTGTGGACTACGAATCCGCGACGGGCACCGTGACGTTCGCGCCGGGCGAAACCTCCAGTACGATCGAGATCCGTATCGTCGGCGATCTCTTCGCGGAGCCGGTCGAATCGCTGCGCATCACGCTCTCCGAGCCGACCGGCGCAACCATCCTCGACTCGACGGGCGTCGTCACCATCATCGACGACGACGGAACACCGGCGGCATCGATCAATGACGTCACGGTCGTCGAGGGCGATGACGGAATCGTCGACGCTCTCTTCACCGTGACCCTTTCGGTCGCCAGCGCGGAGCACATCGCGCTCGACTATGCGACGGCGGATCAGAGCGCAACCGCCGGGACGGATTACCTGGCCGCCAGCGGCACGCTGACCTTCGATCCCGGCGCGATCTCGAAGACGATCGTCGTGCAGGTGTTGGGCGACACGGTGGTCGAGCCGAACGAGACCTTCGTCGTCGATCTCACGTCGTCGGGCCTCGCGCACATTGCCGACGGCCAGGGGATGGCGACGATTGTGGACGACGATTCGAAGCCGGTCCTTTCCCTGACCGGAGCTGCCGCGATCGAGGGCAACAGCGGCACTTCGGACCTGCTGTTCGCGGCCACGCTCTCCGCTCCGTCGGCGCGGACGATCACGGTCGAATACGCCACGGCGGACGGCAGTGCAACCGCTGGTGATTACATCACCACGCGTGGAACCCTCACCTTCGCTCCGAACGTCACATCGCAAACGATTGCCGTGCCGATCGTCGGCGATACGATCGACGAGCCGGATGAGACGTTCCTGCTGAATCTCTCCAATCCGACGAACGTCCTCCTCGCCGAGTCCCTCGCCACCGGCCGCATTACCGATGACGACCCGACGCCTCTGATCGCGATCGCGGACTCCTCGGTCGTGGAGACGAACGGCGGGACGTCGATCATGCACTTCCCCGTCACTCTGTCCAACGCCTCCAGCCAGCCGGTGCAGATGACGTGGTCCACCGTCGACGGCACCGCAGTGGCAGGGACCGACTACGTCGCACAGATCGGGCAGGTGCTCACGATCGCGCCGGGTGCGCTGAGCGCGTCGATCGCGGTCGAGGTGATCGGGGACACGATCGCCGAGCCGAACGAAACGTTCACGGTGCAACTCGCCGGCGCATCCAACGCCACGTTCGCGGACGATCGCGCCGAGGGGACGATCTTCGATGACGACGGCGTGCCGCAGCTCATCCTCCGCGATCTCACCGTCGCGGAAGGGAACGACGGCACGTCCGAGGCCCGGCTCGAGGTCGTTCTGTCGCACGCCAGCAGCGAAAGCGTCCTCGTGCACTTCGCGACGGAGGACGGAACCGCCACGGCGGGAGCGGACTACGAGTCGTCGGCCGGCGTCCTGACGTTCGCCGCGGGCGAGACGGCGAAGGACATCCCTGTCCGCATCGTGGGAGATCGGGTCCCGGAACCGATCGAATTTCTCGTGGTCACGCTTTTGGATCCGGCCGGTGCGACGATCGCCGACTCGCAGGCCGTGCTCACGATCATCGACGACGACGGCGGGGCAATTTCGACACCGAGCCTCTTCGTCCTCGATACGGCTGTCGTCGAAGGCCACAGCGGCACCGTGCCCGCGTCCTTCGTCGTGTTTCTGAGCGGAAGCAGCAGCGAGCCCGTCACCGTGGGCTACTCCACCGCCGACGGAACGGCCCGAGCCGGAAGCGACTACACGGCCCGCTCCGGAACACTCACGTTCACCCCGGGCACGACCTTCGTGAATGTCACCGTGCCGGTCCTGGGCGACCGATCGGTCGAGCCGACGGAGACCTTCCGGCTGCGGCTCGAGAATCCGGTCAATGCGACGATTGCGGTGGGATCGGCGACCGGAACGATCGTCAACGACGATGTCGCCGACCCTCCCCCACCCGCGCCGATTCCCATCTCGCGCATCGCGCTCGACCCGAGCGTTTCGATCGCCGAGTGTACCGGTGGAACCGGAGTCGATGCCCTGTTCACCATTCGCGTGCAGCCTGTTTCGTCCGTTCCGATCACTCTGAGATACGCGACGAACGATGGCACGGCGCGGGCGGGCGCGGACTACGAAGCGGTCCAGGATGCGGTCACGTTGCGGCCCGGACAGAGCTCGGCCACGATCGCCGTGCGCGTGCTCTGCGACTCCATCGACGAAACGGACGAGACGTTCTTTCTGCTCCTCGAGGATGCGTCGAGCGGGAACATCTCCGGCCCGATCGCCACGGCGGTCATTCTCGATGACGACGAGCCCCAGCAGCGCACGCGCGCGATCGCCGCCGTGGTGGGGGCCACGCGCGGCATGCACGGCTCGTTCTTCCGCACCGAGCTCCGTCTCCTCAACCCGACCGAGCTGCCGATTCGCGGGCGGATCGTGCTCCATCCCGCGGGACGTCCCGCCCGGACCGAGGATCCCGCGGTGTCGTATGCGCTACAGCCGAACGAGTCGCTTCTCTTCGCCGACATCATGGGTGAGGCAGGCCTGGAGGGACTGGCCTCGGCAGACTTCATCGCGGACGCCGGAGAGGTACCGGTGGTCTACGTGCGCGTCTTCAACGATGCCGGAGAGGACGGCACGAGCGGATTCGTCGAGGAGGAGCTCGCACCGGAGGATGCCCTCCACGCCGGCGAACGCGGCGTCCTCTTCGTCCCCGTCGATCTGAGCGCGCAGCGGTTCAACATCGGCGTGCGCTCGCTCGACGAAGGGGCCTCCTTCGACGTCGCGGTTCATGACGGGCGCGGACCCCTCCGGTCGCGCGTCACCAGGAGCCTTCCGCCGAACACGTTCGTGCAGATGAGCGGCAACGAGCTCGCCGGCATTCCTCTCCGCGATGCCGACGTGATCACGATCTCCGTCAGTGCCGGACGGCTCATCGCCTACGGTGCCATGACGGACAACATCACCAACGATCCCAGCGTCCAGTTCGCGCGGAAGGTGCGATGACGAGCTTTCCCCTCAGCTCAGCGGCTCGTAGCCGAGGAGCAGCCGATCGCCCCGCCGCCATCGGACCCATCCTTCGCGCGGGATGCCATCCGCCAGGTGCGGGATGGACACCTGCAGCCAGTCGCCACGCACGGCGCGCGGCGGCAGGGATTCACCAGTGGTCGCGAGCACCGGCGCGTCGTCCAGCGGACGCTCTCTGACAGGGTTGCTCTTGGGATCGAAGATCCGAACCGCCGCCACTCCAAGATAGTGTTCGGGCCAGGACGCGAATCGCACATCCGCACGGCGGACCCACCGCGTCTGGCCCGTCCTGCTGTTACCGATGACCTCCACCCAGTCCGGCGTGAGCGTCAACACTCGAAGATGGAGGAGCTCGTAGTCCATCTTGACGTACTCGGGCTCGAACCAAGGCGGCGCTTCCGCGATGTCGACGGCCGGAAGTCCGGCGGCGAACCGGACCGACTCGGTCGGAACCGCGTCGTCCGCGGCCTGGCTGGCGCGCGGCGGGTTGTAGAACTGCAGCACGCCGCCGGGCATTGGGGCGACGGATGCGATCCCGAGGCCGAGGGGAAGCTCCGACCGGGCGAGGGCGCGGTGGCTCTTTGTGGACGCCGTCAGCGGGCCGGCCGATCCATCGCACCAGGGCACCGAGCCGGGCACGAGACCGGCCAGAGCGAGCATCACCACACGCACGGTTCGGAGCAGTTTCGGTGTCATATGGCAAGCCATGCACTTCGTGCAGCGCGCCAAAGTCTCGCCAATCGCCGGTGCCCTGTCAAACCACGCCCGGCGTTCGCCCCGCGGGATTCTCCCTGAAATGACTGCACCATCCTGGGCTGGACGGGTCCAGCTCCGCGCGACGCATCCGGCGCATCGCTTGCGGCCTCGGGATGAACCGCATAGGCTGGTCGGCATGCGACGGTCGATCCTGCTTCCGCTTCTCGTTGTGGTTCTCGCCGTGCCGGCGTTGGCGGAGAACCGCCGCCTGCCTGGTCAACAGGAATCGGCGGTCGTCGTGGAATTGATGGCGGACCGCGGGTTGCACTGCGGCCTGCTCCGGCCGTGGCAGGCCGCCAGCCTGCGCATGCAGACACGCGATCTGATCGCCAGGTTCGACGACGCGGGTCGCGCGGCAGTCGCGGCGGAGATCGAGGCCAGGCGGCCCGCGATGGCCTGCGACGACCCGTTGCTGACCACGTGGATCAAAGGCTCCCTTCCTGGTTTCGATCGCGAGCATCTGCCGGAGCTTCTCGCGGGGTACCGCGCCCTGGCCACTCAGGACGTTCCGCCGGCGCGATTCCGCAACGCGACGGGCCGAAAGGACTACTCGTCCGCACTCGCACTGATCGATGCGAAGCTCGCGGCGCTGGAGGCCGCCGGGGTGCGGCCGCCAGGGGGCAAGGGCTGGCAGGCCCTCGCCGAGCGTCAGGCCGCGTTCGCGGCCCAGATGTCGGCCGCGATCTCAGGCGTGGGCGATGCCGGGCGCGTCTCACCAGCGCAGGCTGCGCAGATCGTGGAGGATGTCGCCCGCATCGGCGAACTGTGGCTTGCGGACCAGAAGTAGCGTTGAAAGGGGAATCAGGCAAGGCGGCGAACCGACGGGTCGAGGTCCAAGCCTCGTCTTGACGGCCACGCCCCTGGAGAAGCCTGTGGTGGCCGGACCTGCTCCCGTCGGCGAGGGTCACGCACCTTCAACCGGAAGGACGAGGAACGTCCAGTCCACCCTCAGCGCGCGTACCACGACCTGTTCTCGAACGGCTCGCCGAATGCGTACGCTTCGCCCGGCCGGGGCGTGACGATGTGGACGCCGGCCAGCTTCGCCGCGCCGATGGTGCGCAGGATCGGCTCTTCCCACGAGTGGTACGAGAGGTTGAACGTCGCCCAGTGGACCGGGAGCAGCGTGGTCCCGCCGAGGTCGATGTGACTCCGCACGGCGGACTCGGGATCCATGTGGATGTCGAGCCAGGTCTCGCCGTACGCGCCAACCTTCATGATCGTCAGATCCATCGGGCCCAGGCGGCGGCGGATCTCGCGAAAGTGCGGGGCATACCCCGTGTCGCCGCTGTAGTAGACGGAGCGATCCGATCCCTGGATCGCCCACGATGCCCACAACGTGGAGTTGTCCATGCGCTTCCGGCCCGAGTAATGGCGCGCCGGCGTGCAGACGATCTTCACGCCCTGCACATCCGTCGTGTCCCACCAGTCCATCTCGTGAATCTGGGGATCGGGAACGCCCCACCGCTCGAGGTGGGCGCCGACGCCGAGACCGGTGAAGAAGTGCGTCCCCTGCCGGGCCAGGTGTTGCACGGTCTTCATGTCGAGGTGGTCGTAGTGATCGTGCGAGATCACCACGGCGTCGATCCCGGAGAGGTCCTCGAGGGCAATCGGTGCGCGATGAAGGCGCCTCGGTCCAATGGGCACCGGCGAGACGACGTCGGAGAGGACGGGATCGGTCATGATCCGGACGCCGTCGATCTCCACCAGCACGCTCGCATGCCCGATCCAGCTTACGCGCAGCGCGCGTGACGCCGGAACGCGCAAGGACTCCGGCGCGATCGCCACGACCGGCACCTCGAAACGCGGCTCCCGGATCTGCCCCTGCCGGTACAGACGAATCGTCTTCAGCAGCGAGTCGTCCGTCCTCTGCGGCGGCGTGTTCTCGAACCGACCGCCGATGAACTGCGGCGACCGCCGCATCCTCTGCAGGCGTGCACCTTCGAACGTCCCTCCGAACTGCGGGAGCTGGAACGCGGCGTACACACCGACGGCAAGAGCAGCGATCGTCACTGCGATGACCGCCAGCCCGATGCGGAGTCTCCGTTTCAAGGGCGGCCATTCTACCCGTCGCGACTTCCAGGCGACCTCCACCTGCGTCCGATGACGAGCCCGCAATTCTCACAGTTCTTTCGTCGCGAGACAGCCGAGAGTGGCCTGGATGCGAGTCGCACGGCGATTTCGCGACGAAAGCATTTCTCAGAGTCTCTGAGACAGACTTTAAGGTTCCGCAACTCGGTTAGCCCGCATTTCTCACAGCGCGAGGGGATCGCTTGACAGGCTGTCATCCCGAGCGTCGAGCGAGGGACCTGGGCGGGCGGGGCGGCAAGCACGCGCATCGAGCCCCTCCCGCCCAGGTCCCTCGCACGACGCTCGGGATGACAGTGTGAGAAATGCGCGCCTAGGGAGCCCCGGGCAGAGCCCGTGGACGTCAATCCCTCGAGCTCAGCTTGAAATTATTTGTAGGTCGTTTCGTTCTCCTTCCTTGCGCCGAGAAGGAGGACGTTCCCCATGATCACGAGGGTGCCCGTCTGCGACATGGATGAGCTCGCGGGCATGAATGAGCTCGCGCTCCGCTCGGAAGGCGGCCTCCGGTGTTGAGTGCGGCGAATCGCTGCCCCGTGCTGGTCGCGGAAGACGATCCGGCGATCCGTTCCCTTCTGGTCGCCGCCCTGCGACGCCGGAGACTGCGCTCGACGACGGCGGGAAACGGGAGCGAGGCACTCCAGCACCTCCAGAATCAGGAGTGGCTCGTCCTGATCCTGGATCTGATGATGCCGACGGTCACCGGCTGGGACGTGATCGCCTGGCTGGCCGCGAACCCGGAGCGGAAGCCCCCCACCGTGATCGTCGTCAGCGCGACCGATCGGGAGCTTCTGCGAGGGCTCGACCCGACGGTGGTGAATGCGGTCATCTTCAAACCCTTCGATCTCGTGCAGCTCTCGGCGTACGTGAAAGCGTCCTGCGAACTGCCTCACTACGACCGGCGCCACTCGAGAATGGTCGAGACGGCGAAACACTGACTGGAGGTTCCTGGTGCCGCGGTCCGCTCTCTATTCGCTGTTCATGCAGGCGCCCGCGCTGATCTGCGTGCTCCGGGGATCGGATCTGGTCTTCGATCTCGTCAATCCGCTCTACCAGAGTCTCTTCCCGAACCGGGAGCTCCTCGGTCGCCCAATCCGCGAAGCACTGCCTGAACTGAAGGGGCAGGGCCTCCTGGAGTTGCTCGATCGCGTCTACGCGACGGGCGAGCCGTTCACGGGCCGGGAAGTTCCGGTCTCTCTCGACCGCGACGGCGCCGGCGTCCTGCAAGAAGGCTTCTTCAATTTCACGTATCAACGGATGGTCCTTGGCGACGCGAACGACGGGGTGGTCGTCTTCGGATTCGAGGTCACCGACCAGGTGCTGGCACGCCGCGAAGCGAACCTGCTCGCGGAAGATCTTCGAAAGACGAATCGGGACAAGGATGAGTTCATCGCCGTCGTCGCACACGAGCTGCGAACGCCGATGACGTCGATCCTCGGCTGGGTGCGACTGCTGCGGCTCGGCGATCTGGACGATGCGACGCACGAGTCGGCACTCGAAGCCCTGGAGCGCAGCACGAAGGCGCAGGCGAGAATCATCGAGGATCTCCTCGACGAGTCGCGCATCGCCTCCGGCAAGCTCCGCCTGGAGCTTCGCCCGATGAGTCTCGCGCCGCTCGTGCAGTCGGCGGTGCAGATGATGCAGTCCGCGGCCGAGGCGCGAAGGACGATACTCGTCACCCGGATCGCCGACGAGCCGCTCGAGATGTTCGGCGATCCGAACCGCCTCCAGCAGGCGATCGCGAACGTCCTGGCCAACGCGATCAAGTTCAGCCCCGAGGAGAGTCACGTCGAGATCCGGTTGTCGCGGGACGGCGCGTGGGCCGTGATCGAGGTGCGAGACTATGGACGCGGCATCGCGCCGGATCTGCTGCCGCACGTCTTCGACCGCTTTCGTCAGGGCGGTACGACCGAGCGGCAAGCCGGCTTGGGCCTCGGGCTGGCCATCGCCCGTCACCTCGTCGAGTTGCAGGGGGGAACGATCATCGCGACCAGCGAAGGAGAGGGAAAAGGCGCGCTGTTCACCATGCGCCTCCCGCTGCGCACCGATGAGGAGGTGACGGCGGAGTTCGCGGCGCGCGATGATCGCGAGCGCGTCGCCGCTTTCCCGTCGCTGAACGGAGTCCACGTTCTCGTCGTGGAGGACGACGTCGACAATCGCGCCGTCATCGCCGCGGTGCTGGAGCGCTGCGGTGCGACCGTGGAATGCGCGACCACCGCTGCCGAGGGACTGCGGCGGATCGCGCAGCGCACGCCGGACGTCGTCATCGTCGACATCGTGCTCCCGGATCTCGACGGCTGCGCGTTTCTGCAGCAGGTGCGAAGCACCGGAGGAACGCCCGCCCGGGCACCCGCTCTCGCGCTCACCGTTTTCGGCCGGGCGCACGAACAGGAGCGCATCCTGGCCGCCGGATTCGACGCGCTCCGTCAGAAGCCGATCGAGCCCGCCGATCTGGCGAACGAAGTGGAACGGCTCGTCGGGACGGCCGCGGGACGCGGGCCCCAGACGTAGCGGAGCTCGTGCTCAGCGCCGCGAGGCGGGACGCCAACAGGAGTCCGCCGGAGAGCCCCGTGCTCTCGCCGTTCAATCGCTGTATCCGGCCACGCGAGCGGCGGCCCACGGAATGAGCACGGACGCGTCGGACTTCGGGCCGCCCATCGGGAAGCCGCGGTACGTCATCCACGGCGAGGCATTCGAGTACACCTCGATCACGTCGCAGGAGGGGCACCGGTAGCGCGGCACCATGAGGTCTTTGAAGTTTCCGGCGACGGAGTAGTGCGCATAGCGATACGGAAAGGGATCGTCCTTCGGAGGCTTCTCGATGGGCGCGAAATCGTGGAAGAGGCCGAGGGTGTGGCCGAACTCGTGGGCGGCGGAGTGAACGCCGCCGATCCAGTTGACGACGGCGACGCCGTTCTCGGGGATGAAGTCCGCCGCGGTGATCGGCACCGGGGCCGCGCTCGCGCGGCTCCAGAACGTGATCATCCAGAGCTGGTCCGCGCGGGTCTCCGCGCGCATCGCGGTCACCGCGGGATCGGAGAGCATCCAGTCCATCGCCTGCCGCGGCGTCGCCTCCAGCGTGTCGGAAAATGCCATCGGTCCGCTCCAGACGAGGTGCAGCGTCACGTGGTAGATCCCCGTGCCGCGGAGCGCTTCGTTGGTGTGATCGATCGCATCCTGCGCGAACTTGCGCGCCCCTTCTTCGCCGATTCGCGGATCCGCCGCAACCGCCGCCGTCCAGCCGATGGCGATGTCGACGTCGACGGGCTGGAGCGACGGATGGCGTACCGCCCGGCGGCGGCCCTCGGCCTCCGCCACCACGGGCCTCCGCGGCGCGACGGTGACGCAGTCGGGAATGGGGAGGCGGACGACGGAGCGATCGAGTGCGCCGACCATCGCCAGAAGGACGAATAACTTCACGGCGGCATGGTACCGCGCTCAAGAACCGTATAGCTATTCCGAGACACCACACGAGAGTAAGGCCATGGCCAAGGTAACGAGCAAATACCAGGTCCGTGTGATCGATCCGTTCCTGAGGAAGGCCGTGACGTTCGCGTGCGCCAAAACGCTACAGATTCGTGTGGTCAATGCGAGTTAGGATTCGCGGCCATGATGCGCTCGCTTGCCCGCCTGCTCGCCGTTCTGCTCGCGCTTCCCCTCGCTCTTGCGCTCCACGCCGCCGATGCTCCCAAGTACGACCACTCGACGTTCTCGGGTCTCCAGCTCCGCGGCATCGGCCCGGCCATGCCCTCGGGCCGGATCGGCGACCTCGCCGTCGACCCGCGCGACACGCGCGTGTGGTACGTCGCCGTCGCCTCGGGTGGCGTGTGGAAGACCGTCAACGCCGGCACGACGTTCGAGCCGATCTTCGACAACGAAGGGTCGTACTCGATCGGCTGCGTGACCATCGATCCGAACAACTCCCTCGTGGTCTGGGTCGGCTCCGGCGAGAACAACAGCCAACGCTCCGTCTCCTGGGGGGACGGCGTTTACAAGTCCGTCGACGGCGGGAAGTCGTGGAAGAACGTCGGCCTCGGCAAGTCCGAGCACATCGGCAAGATCCTCGTCGATCCGAGAGACTCCAACGTCGTCTACGTCGCCGCGCAGGGACCGCTCTGGAATCCGGGTGGCGACCGCGGTCTCTACAAGACCACCGACGGAGGCAAGAGCTGGAAGCCGGTGCTCGCCATCAGCGAGAACACCGGCGTCACCGACGTCGTGTTCGATCCGCGCAATCCCGACATCCTCTATGCCGCGTCGTACCAGCGTCGCCGCCACGTCTACACGCTCATCAACGGCGGGCCTGAATCGGCGCTTCACAAATCGCTCGACGGGGGCGCGACCTGGACGAAGCTCGAGAACGGCCTGCCGAAGGAATGGATGGGACGCATCGGCCTGGCCGTCTCCCCACGCGACCCCGACACGGTGTACGCGATCATCGAAGCGACGCGCAGAACCGGCGGCTTCTTCCGCTCGAAAGACGCGGGCGCGAACTTCGAGAAGATGAATTCCTACTCCGGCGGCGGCGCGCAGTACTACGCCGAGATCTTCGTCGATCCGAACGACACCGATCGCGTGTACGCGATGGACGTATGGGTGAAGGTCACCGACGACGGTGGGAAGACGTGGCGCAAGATCAACGAGTCGACCAAGCACGTCGACAGCCACGCCATGTGGATCGATCCGCAGAACAGCGACCACTACCTGATCGGCTGCGACGGCGGCTTGTACGAGACCTTCGACAATGCCGCGACGTGGGAGTACAAGGAGAACCTCCCCGTCACGCAGTTCTACCGGATCAGCGCCGACGACGCCCTCCCCTTCTATCACGTGTACGGCGGCACTCAGGACAACTTCAGTCTCGGTGCTCCGTCGCGCACGAACACGGCCCACGGCATCCGCAACGAAGACTGGTACGTCACGCTGGGCGGGGACGGATTCCGCACGCTGGCCGATCCGAAGGACCCGAACGTCGTTTACGCCGAGTATCAGCATGGCGGCCTGGCGCGCTTCGACAAGCGCACCGGCGAGGCCCTCGACATCCAGCCGCAGGCCGGCCCGGGCATGGACCCGTTGCGCCTGAACTGGGACTCGCCGCTGGTCATCTCGCCGCATGACAGCAATCGTCTCTATTTCGCCGCGCAGTACCTGTTCCGCAGCGATGACCGCGGCAATTCCTGGAAAGTCATCAGCGGAGATCTCACCCGCCGCATCGACCGCAACAAGCTGCCGGTCATGGGCCGGGTCTGGTCGATCGATGCCGTGGCGAAAAACACGTCGACGTCGTACTACGGGAACATCGTCTCGCTCGCCGAGTCGCCGCTGACGGCCGGTCTGCTCTTTGTGGGCACCGACGATGGTCTGATCCAGGTGTCCGAGGATGGCGGAGCGAACTGGCGGAAGATCGAGCGCGTGGCGGGCGTGCCGGAATTCACGTACGTCTCCCACCTGCAGGCATCGGCGCACGACGCGAACACCGTTTACGCGGCGTTCGACAATCACAAGACCGGCGACTTCAAGCCCTACGTCTACAAGAGCACGGATCGCGGACGCACCTGGACGTCGATCACGAACGACCTCCCCCAGCGCGGCACGAGCTATGTCGTGGTCGAAGACCACGTCGATCGGAATCTGCTGTTTGCCGGCACGGAGTACGGTCTGTTCTTCTCCCAGAACGGCGGCGGCAAGTGGATCCAGCTCAAGGGCGGCTTCCCCACGATCGCCGTCAGAGACCTGTGGGTGCAGAAGCGGCGCGACGATCTGGTCGTCGGCACGTTTGGCCGCGGCATCTACATCCTCGACGACTACCGCCCGCTCAGGACGATGTCCGCGCAGGCGGCAGCGCGCGAGGCGACGCTCTTTCCCACGCGCGACGCCGAGATGTACGTGGAGCGCCTGCCTCTCGGCCTCCCCGGCAAGGCATTCCAGGGCGATTCGTACTTCATCGCCCCGAATCCCCCGTTCGGTGCCGTCTTCACGTACTACCTGAAGGACGAGCTGAAGAGCCGCAGGAAGCAGCGCTGGGCCGAAGAGGCGCGTGTCGAGAAAGCGGGCGGTAACGAGCCGCCGCCGTATCCGACGTGGGAACAACTGCGCGCCGAGGAGCGCGAGCTCGAACCAGCGATCGTGCTGGCCGTGTCCGATGAGACCGGCAACGTGATCCGCCGCGTCACGGGTCCGGTGAAGGGCGGTTTCCAGCGCGTCGCGTGGGATCTCCGGTATCCAACGCCCGCGCCGATCGAGCTCACCGCGCCCGAGCGCAATCCGTTCGCGACACCCGTGGTCGGGCCGCTGGTCGTGCCGGGCACGTACAGCGTGCGTCTCTACAAGCGCGTCGACGGCGTCGAGACCGCCCTCGGCGAGGCGCAGCCGTTCAGCGTCGTCCCGCTCTATCTGTCGATGATGAGCGAGGGCGACCGGAAGGAAGTCCTCGAGTTCCAGAAGCGCGCCGCGAAGCTGCAGCGGGAAGTGATGGGAGCGGAGAAGCTCCTGGAGGATGCACTCACGCGGGTGCAGTACATCCGCCGGGCCCTCGACGAAGTGGAGGGCGGCGACGCGCAGCTCTCCGCGCGCGTGAGCGCGGTGGAGACGGCGCTGCGCGACATGTCCGAGGCGATCGGCGGCGACACCGTGCGCCGCCAGCGCAGCGAGCCCTCTCCCCCGTCGCTCATGACCCGCGTGGACAACGCGGTCGCGGGGCTGTCCAGCACGCAGCCGCCGACGCAGACGTATCGCCAGTCACTGGCGCTCGCGGAACAGCAGTTTGCGCCCCTGGCGACGCGCCTGCGCGAGGTCATCCAAGTGGAGCTCGCGGCGATCGGGAAGCAGTTGAACGCGATGGGCGCGCCGTGGACGCCGGGGAGGCTGCCGAGGTAGCCGGCAGGAGCGAAGGCCGCGGCTTTCCGACCGGACCGCCGGCTGACGCGCGGGCGTCTCGTCCGCGCGTGTGCACGCGGGACGCGTTGCACGTCAGCCGCCGGGACGGCGGCGGTCCGCTGATCTTGAGACGGTCCGCAGAGCGGCTGCTTTCGATATGCACACCCGGCGTCCGCCGGCTGACGCGCGGGCGTCTCGCCCGCGCGTGCTGGAGTTTGGATATTCGCGCGCAGCGCGTGATTCGGAGCCCGCGTAGCGGGCAAAAGGAAATAGCCCCCGGCTTTCAGCCGGGGCCCCCGGCTTTCAGCCGGGGGTGGGGCGTGGTGTCCTGGTCAGCCCGCGTAGCGGGCGACAGAGGTCGTCCTGTCGCCCGCTACGCGGGCTGGATTGGACGCCATGCGCAAGTCCCCCGGCTGAAGCCGTCGGCTGAAGCCGGGGGCTATGTCCTCTTGCCCGCTATGCGGGCGTGGGCAACGGACCCGGAAGCCGGCCCGCTACGCGCCTGACGCGCGGGCGTCTCGCCCGCGCGTGCTGGAGTTTGGACATTTGCGCGCAGCGCGTGATTCGGAGCCCGCATAGCGGGCAAAAGGAAATAGCCCCCGGCTTTCAGCCGGGGGTCGGGGCGTGGTGTCCTGGTCAGCCCGCGTATCGGGCGACAGAGGTCGTCCTGTCGCCCGCTACGCGGGCTGGATTGGACGCCATGCGCAGTCCCCCAGCTGTGAAGCCGGGGGCTATTTCCTCTTGCCCGCTATGCGGGCGTTTTTTGGGCAACAGACCCTGCCGCCTCTTTCGAGATGCACGCCTACGCGAAGCGGCTCAGGTGCGCGCTCTCGCTGCCCGAGACGATCAGATCCGCCATCACGTCGAAGGTCCTCGCGAGCTCGGGGTGGTTTCGGGCCATCTCGAGCAGATCGAAGTCGTACAGCGCGAGAAGATCCTCGAACTCGAAGCCGAGGTAGCGGAAGTAGCGCGTGTTCGTCGCGATGAGGAAGTCGAACGTCAGCGTCGTCCGCTCGAACAAAGGCAGGAGGTCTTCGACGGCGTCGGACTCGATCCCGAACGACGGCAACGCTTCGCTCAGGAACTCCGCATCGATCGATTCGGCGAGAAGATTCCGGAACAGGTAGAACAGCGCCACGGTCTGCAGCGCGACTTTCCATCCCCCGCGCGCCACCAGCTCCTCGTACGGCGCACATTCCTCCTCCGGCTTGTAGACCAGGTTGTTCATGATGAACAGCGCCCGTCCCTCTTCTCCGCACTTGTGCGCATCGACGTTCGCGAGGAGATCGATGGCGTTGCCGAAGGACTCGCAGATCAGGATGCGCAGGACCGCGAGCGAGCTCCGCCCCAGCATCTCCCCGGAGCCGATCAGCTCCGCGGTCACGCGATCGGCGACGCAGTGCACGCTGTGGTGGAGGATGTGGTTGATCGGATATGCGAGCGAGGAATCGAAGGAGAGATCCTCGAAGAGGGCTTCGGGGAAGCGCCGGACGAGATCCCGGAGCGGCGTGACGTTGTCGCGAACCGGCATTCTCCGCGCCTTCAGAATCAGGTCGAGCGAGAAGAGCGGCACGTCGAAGAGGTAACAGAAGTCGTTCGTGTCGAACCGATATCCGAGGGTCCAGTAGCAGTCACGCAGGTTCCGGTAGAACGGATGATGCCGGTAGAGGAACGCATCCCCGATGTTGAGGTCGTTGATGATCCGTTCGTTCCGAGGTAGGGCTTCGTCCTGATGGGCTTCGAGGAGGGTGGAGATCAACATCAGCTGCTGGTGTGGTGCCTCACACTAGTGTCGTGTCCAGGTCAGGCGCGTTGCGCCGCCCGAAGCCGCGACGGGTGCACGGACCTGCAACTCGCCGTAAGGCGGAGCAACCAGCGCTGCCGGCCGTGCCGGCCTCGGGCGAGCCGGGCTCACCCGAGGTGCCGCGGAAGGTGAGCTACCTCCAGGGACCGGGGGGCTTCTTCTGCGACAGTTTCTGCAACTGCTCTCTGGAGATCTTCTTCATCTACCCTCTCCCATCGTGATTGGATTGGTCTGCCTTCGGTGAGTATCGCACGGGTTTCGTTCCGGAAAGAAGGGAAACCTCGTCCAGGAGCGGCAATCGGGGCGGAATCCGTCGAGTTTTCCCTTCCGTCGAGCTTCGGACCGGTTTTCTCACGGTACACTCGAACCGTCCATGCGGGTCTCGTCAGTCACGCGGTATACCGCGCAAGTCGCGGTGCTTGCAGCAGTGCTCACCCTGCTCGGCGCGGGCGCCCTGTCTCTCCAGCCGGGACCGGGGGTGAGTCTGGTCTACCCCGTGACGGGCCTCGGCGCGGCGCTGCTGTGGGGCTTCGGGGCTCGCTGGTGGCCGGCCGTCTTCCTGGCGCAGTTCTTCATCAGCTACCGCGCCAACGGGATGACCTGGATCCCCCCCTTCGTCGCCGGGGTCGAGCTGATGGTGACGGTCCTGTTCTCCTGGACGATGACGCGCTTCAGCGTCTCGCGCGAGCTCAGACGCCTCCGCGATCTGGGCATCTTCACGCTCGGCGCTCTTGTGACCTCGGCCGCCGGCGGTATGGCGATCTTCACCGGCCAGTACGTCTTCCATACGCGCGTCTTCGAAAAAGTCATGGCCGATGGGCTTTCCATCTGGATCTCCGACTTCGTCAGCATTCTGATCTTCGTGCCGCTCGTCCTCGGGTGGCGGCGATGGCCGTTTCCATCGCGGCTTCATTTCACCCGTTGGCTGGCCCTGACGGCGTTCCTCATCGTGATCGGCGCGGCCATCGCCTTGCGGGGCCCCTCGGCGTCCGCATCGCTGTTCCTGCTGCTTCCGATCGTCGTCTTCACCGCCATCGTGGCCGGCATCCCCGGCGCGGCCACCTCGGCCACGGTCCTCCTCTTCATCTTCGTCGGAATCCATCTCGGCCATACCGCCAGCAGCATGGACGCCATCATCCGCGTCGTCTTCGTCGGCACCGCGGCCGGAACGGGATACGTGCTGGCGGTCGTGTGGGGGGAGCGCGAGCAGACCGCGCGACGCCTGTTCCACCTCGCGCATCACGATCCGCTCACCGGCATGTACAACCGTCACGAACTGGAGCGCAGGCTGGACGCGGCGGTCATCGCCGGGCCCCCATCCGCACACGCACTGCTCTACCTCGACCTCGATCAGTTCAAACTGGTCAACGACACCTGCGGCCACATCGCTGGCGACCGGATGCTGCAGGAGCTCGGGGGGGAGCTGCAGCGGGCCGTCCCCGAGGGGGCGAAGCTGGCCCGCCTCGGCGGCGACGAGTTCGCATGCATCGTCCTCCACGCGTCGAGCGAGGACGCCGTCGCCGTGGCCAACGCCATCCATGATGCGATGAGTCGATATCGCTTCCGTTACGGCGCGATGACCTTCGCCGTCGGCGTGAGCATCGGCATCACCTTCTTCCCCGCCGAAGGCGGCGACACGGCGGACGCGGTCCTGGGCCGCGCGGACGTCGCCTGCTACGTCGCCAAAGAGGACGGCCGTCATCGCTCGCACGTCTACCTCCCCCGTGACGAGACCATGCTCCGCTGGCATTCGTCGATCCACCAGGTCTCGCAGCTCGAGATGGCGATGGAGAACGGCGGCCTGCAGCTCTGGCGGCAGTCGATCGTGGACCTCGAGGCACGGACGCCCGGAGAGTTCAGTGAGGTCCTGCTGCGCCTGCACGAGAACGGCGTCGTGCTCACCAGCGGCGAGTTTCTCCCGGTGGCGCAGCGCTTCGGAATGATGGACCGGATCGACCGGTGGGTGCTCGAGAACGCGTCGCGCCATCTCGCCGAGACCTCCGATCGCGACCTGCGCCTCAGCGTCAACGTCACCGGCTCGACGCTCAACGACCCCGCCTTCTACGAGACCGTGATCGCGCTTCCCGACCGCTACGGCTTCGATCCGCGCCGGCTCTGCCTCGAGGTCACGGAGAGCGTGATGATCCATCGCCTGCGCCAGGCGGTCGAGGCGATGAAGAGCCTGCGCGCGCGCGGATTCGATCTCGCCCTCGACGACTTCGGCGCCGGCGTCGCGAGCTTCGCGTATCTCCAGGAGCTGCCGGTCACCTACGTCAAGATCGATGGACGGCTGATCCAGCAGTTGCGCAGCGATCCCGCGAGCGAGGTGATCGTCGGCTCGCTGGTGCGTCTAGCGCGGCTGCGCAAGATCGAGTGCATCGCGGAATGGGTCGAGTCCGAGGAGACTCTGGAGCGTCTGCGCACGCTCGGCGTCCGGTACGCACAGGGCTTTCACATCGACCGGCCGTCTCCGCTCACGCGATCCCCGGACGGCGCGGCGCAACCGGATCTTGCGCGGCAATCGCGCACCGCGTAAAGTGCTCCGCGGTCCGTCCATGAACATCAGAAGAGTCGCTGTCCTGCTCTCGCTCGTCATCGCTGCGTCCGCCGGGCTCGCGCAGGAGGCGGACCTCGGCGTGCAGAAGCTCGGACCCTCCACGGCTCCAGCAAACAGCGACGTGACGTACACGTTGTCGGTCTTCAACGCCGGGCCGGACGCCGCGGCGGACGTCGTGCTCTCCGATCCCATCCCCGCCGGAATGTCACTCGTCAGCGTGACGCAGGACTCGGGACCGGCCTTCTCGTGTGACGTCTCGATCGAGTGTACGATCGCCAGCTTCCCCGCGGGGGCCTCGGCGACGTTCACGTTCGTCTTCCACATCGACAGCGGGACGGAGTTCCTCAACGTCGCCACCGTCACCAGCAACACGACCGACCCGAACTCCGAGAATGACCAGGGCGTCGCATTCACCATGGTCGCCACCCCTCAGGCCGACCTGTCAATCGCGAAGAGCGCCTCCTCGCCCTCGGCCGGACCCGATACCGACGTGACGTTCTTCATCACCCTCACCAACAACGGTCCGGACGCGGCGGAGAACGTCCTGCTCACGGACGACCTCCCCGCCCCGCTGACGTTCGTCTCGTTCACGCAGGACAGCGGTCCGGCGATGACCTGCGGAACGTCGACCTGCACCATCGCGAGCTTCCCGGCCTTCGCGACGGCGACTTTTTCTCTCACCGGTCACGTGCCGCCCGGCACGCCCGGCGGAACGGAGATCACGAACGTCGCGACCGTCACTGCGGACAACGACCCGACTGGCGAGAACAATGGCGCGACGACAACCGTCAGGGTTTCTGCCGCCGACGTGCGTGTGGAAAAAACCGGCCCGCCGACCGCCGACGCCGGGACGACCATCACCTACCAGGTCACGGTAACGAACGACGGCCCCGACCCTGCCCTGAACGTCAACGTGGACGATCCACAACTCTGCGCCACGGTCAACTGCAGCATCGGTACGCTCGCATCGGGCGCATCCACGGTTCTCATGGGCGACGTGACCATTCCGCCGAGCGCAACGTCGTGGTCGAACACCGCCGTCGTCACGACGGACAGCTTCGACCCTGACCTGGGGAACAACACCTCCACCGTGCCGACGACGGTCACCCAGAGCGCGGACCTCTCGGTGGTGAAGACCGGACCGGCGACAGTCGTGGCGTCGACGGACCTCTCCTACTCGATCACCGTCACGAACAACGGTCCGTCGGACGCCTCGGATGTCGTGCTCACCGACACGCTCCCCGCCGGAACGACTTTCGTGTCGTCCTCGTGCGGCGCAAACCCGTGTGCGATCGGCACCCTCGCGGCCGGCGCATCGGTCGTGGTGACGCTCGTCGTGAACGTCGACGCGAACGCCACCGGCCCGCTGGTGAACGAAGCAACGGTCACGGCGACGACTCCCGACCCGTCGCCGGCAAACAACACGTCGACCTTCGAAACGGCGGTGACGCCAGCTCCCGCGGACCTCTCGATCGCGAAGACGGCCTCCGGCGAGTCGACCGTCGGCTCGAACGCGACCTACACGATCGTCGTGACGAACAACGGTCCCGGCGCGGCGACCGATGTCGTCGTGACCGACGAGCTCCCCGCGGACACGACGCTCGTGTCGAGCTCCGCCGGCTGCAGCGGAACGACCACCATCACGTGCGCGGTCGGCACGCTGGCAGCAGGTGCCTCCGCGACGATCGAGATCGTCGTGACTCTCCCGGCGACGCCGCAGACGGTGTCGAACACGGCCACGGTCGCTGCGTCTACGTCCGATCCGGACGCGGGAAACAACACGTCGACCGCCGACATCGTGGTGACACTCGAGCCCTCGGACCTTTCCATCACGAAGACCGCGGAATTCACCGACTCGACCGTCGGGTCGAACGCGACGTACACGATCGTCGTGACGAACCTCGGCCCCGGCGAGGCGACCGACATCGTCGTGACGGACGAGCTCCCCGCGGGCACGACGCTCGTGTCGAGCTCCGCCGGCTGCAGCGGAACCACGACCATCACGTGCGAGGTCGGCACACTCGCGGCCGGTGCCTCCGCGACGATCGAGATCGTCGTGACCCTCCCGTCGACGCCGGGGACGGTATCGAACACGGCGAGCGTGGCGAGCAGCTCGACCGATCCGGAAGCAGGGAACGACGCCGCCACGGTGGCCATCGAAACGCACCTGCCGCTCGAGGCGATCCCGACGCTGTCGCCGATCGCGCTCGCGTTCCTCGCCCTCACGATCGCGTCCGTCGTTCTCGTCGTCCTGCGCAGAGGCGCCTGAGACACCACACTAGGTCTGCCGTCAACGAGCGCGGACGGCTCGCGTCCGCCCAGGAAGACGCGCGGACCAACATCGCCCGGGCGGCCCGTGGCCGCCTCTCGCGATCTCGGAACGCCGGCGTCTCGGCGGCTGGCCCGGCGGCGTCCTCGCCGCCGGGCGCTCGC
>CAZLGP010000031.1:0-10570 GCA_964558905.1 uncultured Thermoanaerobaculia bacterium
TTCTCTGCAGCCCCTCCGGGGCGGATCATTCGCGGACGCCCACGTTCCGGTGGCGGCGCATTCGCGCTCGCCACCGGCTACCCTCTTTACGCGCCTCCGGCGCAGGTGCCCGAGCCAAAAGTTGACGCCATTGCGGCCGAAGCCGGGGGCTACTCCCTGTAGCCCGCTACGCGGGGCATTTGGGCAACAGGCCCTTCAGCCGGGGGCTATTTCCTTCCGCCCGCTACGCGGGCATTTCGGCATCACGCCCTGAAAGCCGGGGGCTACCAACCTGTTGCCTGTTCATAGGCCCCTGTGGCCGGACTGCGTCTCCCCCTTTTGTCTAGAGAGCTTTCCGGTCAGCTGCACTCAAGCAACTTATCCGTCCTAGTGTCCCTCCAATCCTGCTTCTGTGGGTGCTTTGCGGCGGCGGCGGACCGTCTGCTGCGTCGCCGCTCCTCGACGATGTCCGGCATCGCCTCGTCGCGGCGGCTCGATCCGGCCCACCGGCGCTCGCAAATCACCCACAGAAACAAAGGTTGAAATGGACGCTAGGTATTTCCACCCTTAATCCATTAAAATCCCACACAGAGCACAGTCGTCGCTGTGGCGCGTGGCGTTCTCCGGACGAATATTGAACGCAAGGATGAACGGAACACAGGCAGGACCTCACCTCTCTCTACAGTTTTGTAGGAATTTGTTCTACATCGGCCGTCGGACTAGTCCTATATCTCCCGTTGTCCAACTGGCATAGCTTGCTTTATCGCTGAGCCATGAAACTCATTGTCGCAGACAACCACGCAATCGTCCGGAAGGGATTCCAGCTCATTACGACGATGCGGCCTGGCTGGGAGGTGGCCGCCGAAGCCGCGAACGCTGAAGAACTGTTCGACGCCCTGCGGCGCGATCGGTTCGATGTTCTCGTCCTCGACGTCAGCCTGGGCGATCGCAGCTCGATCGAGCTCCTGACGCGGATTCGCCCCGAGTTTCCCGACCTCCCGGTGTTGATGCTGAGCAGGCATGCGGAGGAGCAATACGCGGTGAGTTGCCTCCGCGCCGGAGCGCGGGGCTATGTGCAGAAGGACAGTTCCGCCGAGGACCTCCTCAACGCCATCGCGACGGTTGCGGCCGGTGGGAGGTACATCACTCCTCGACTCGCCAGCCACCTCGCGGACGAGATCATGCGCGGGGGCGATGCGCCTCATGAGCGCCTCTCCGCGCGGGAGTTCGAGGTGTTCCGGATGATCGCCCTCGGCCGCAGCGTCACCGAGATCGCCGAGACGCTGAGCCTCAGCGTCAAAACGGTGAGCACCTATCGCAGTCGAATCCTCGACAAAACGGGATTTCACTCGAACGCCGACATCATCGGATACGCGATCCGCAACTCGATCGTTTGACAGCCGCGCCCACCGATCTGCATCTGCCGGTAGGAGTCGTCCTACGCAAATTGACGACTCCGTCCGATTCGCGCGGCGACACTTTGCCGCTACTGTTTTCTATCGCGCATCTGGCGGAAGGGTCACCGCACTGCGCCTTCCGGCTGGATCATGCGCATCCTCTTCACTGACGACTCTCTTCGCGCCGCTGGCGCGGCCGCGGGTACTCCGCGAGGTGACGGCATCGTCTTCGAGCAAAAACTTCTCGACTGCGTCGAGCAGGCAGTCATCGCGACGGATCGCGAAGATCGCGTCATCTACTGGAACGCGTTCGCCGAGAAGCTGTACGGCTGGACGGCAGCCGAAGCGCTCGGCCGCCCGGTTGTGGACATCACTCCGACGCCCATGACGCGCGGCCAGGCCGCCGAGATCCTGGAGCGCCTGAAGACCGGCGAGAGCTGGAGTGGCGAGATCGAGCTCACGCATCGCGACGGGACGGCCTTTCCGGCCTTCGTCACCGATTCGCCGCTCTTCGACCAGAACGGCACGCTCATCGGCGTCGTCGGCATCTCCTACGATCTCACCGATCAGAAACGGACCGAGGAGGAACTGCGCCGCCGCACCATCCAGCAGTCCACGGTCGCGAACCTCGGAAAGATCGCGCTGTCCGGCGCGAGCATGACCTTTCTCCTCGAACAGGCCATCGAATCGATCCGCGACGTCCTCCATCTCGAGACCGCGGCTGTGGTCGAAGAGGACCGGACCAAGACGGCCGATTCCGGCACCGATGCGAAACCGTTCGACGAGGGCGAAAAAGGCATCTCCGTTCCCATCCTCCGGGGCGCCGGGCTGGTCTGGGGCCATCTCGGCGGTAAGGGGAAGGACGCGACCAGCTTCGCCCGCCACGACATCGATTTCCTGCACTCCGTCGCGACGGTCATCTCCCAGGCGCTCGAGCGGAACGAGGCCGAAGATGCTCTCAAGCGTCGTGCGCGGCAACAGAGTGCCATCGCGCGTTTCGGACGCCTGGTCCTCACCTCGGTCGCCGCCGACGCATTCGAGAAAACTTGCGACCTGCTTCCGCTCGGCGCCGACGCCGATTTCGGGTTTTACGCCGAGGTCACCCCGGCCAATACCCTGCGCCTCCGCGCCGGCAGCATCTGGACAGCCGAACCCTCCGGCCGGATGCCCGCGCTGGCCACGCTGCAGGCCGGCGCGAGCCTCATCGTCGGGGAGCCTGTGGTCGTGAGCGACTACCGGACCGACGAGCGATTTCGCGCCTGCGATGATGCCGTTCCGTACGGGATCCTCAGCGGCGTCATGGTGCCCGTGGCCAGCGGGGAACGGGTGTTCGGAGTGCTCTCCGCACAGTCTCGCACCGCGAATCACTTCCGCCAGGAGGACGTCGATTTCGTCGAGTCTCTGGCGAACATGCTCGCCGAGGCCCTCGAGCGCGAGATTGCACTCGCTTCCATTGCGGATTCCGAGGAACGCTACCGTCGCATCCTGGACGGCGCCACGGAGATCATCTTCAGCGTCGATGCCACCGGTCGGTTCACGAGCATCAACCCGGCATTCGAGATGATCACCGCATGGCGCCGGGAGGAGTGGCTGGGGCGCCCATTTCTCGACATCGTGGCAGCTCGCGACCGGCAACGCCTCGAGATGGTGCTCGACTCCATCCTCGAACGATGGGAAACCGTCGCCGAAGAGACGACGATCCGCGGTCGGGACCGCGACATCACGGTGGAAGTCACCGCGTTTCCCAAGGTGGAAAACGGACGAGTCGTCGAGGTCTACGCGTTCGCGCGCGATGTGACGGACGCGCGCCGGGCCACGGCCGAGCGCGAGCGGGTCACGCGCAGTCTGCAGCTGCTTCTCGAGTCGACCATCGAGGGGATGTACACCGTCGACCTCAACGGCCGCTGCACGATGATCAACCGCGCCGCGGCGGCATTCCTCGGCATGCCGGCAGAGGAAGTCCTTGGTCGTCCGATGCACGACCTGCTGCACCGCGATGCCGCGGGGAACGCCGTCCCGATCGATCAGTGCCCCATTGAAAGCGTGCTGCGCAGCGGACAACCCCGCAGCATCGCCGACGACTTTTTCTCCCGCGGCGATGGCCGGCGCATTCCCGTGGCCTACTCCGCGGCGCCGATCCTCGACGAAGGCGTGCGGGTCGGCGCCGTGGTCACCTTCACCGACCTCCGCGAGCGGCGGAGGCTCGAGGCCAAACTCGAGCAGATCACACGCCTCTCCAGCCTTGGACACCTGGCAGCCACCGTCGCGCACGAATTCAACAACGTCCTGATGGGCATCTCGCCGTTCGTCGACGTGATCCGCCGTGGAGGGTCGAAGCAAAGGGTCGAGACTGCACTCGATCACATCGCCAATGCCGTCAAGCGGGGGCAGCGCATTACCGGCGACATTCTCCGTTTCACCCAGCCGGCAGAGCCGATGCGCAACCGGATCGATCTTGTGAGTTGGCTCGACGCCCTCGCCGTGGACGCGCGGTCCGTACTCGACGGCCGCTTCGCTTTGACTGTCAATTCGGAGCCGGTGGCGGTCGACGCCGATCCCGCTCAGCTCCACCAGACGCTCATGAACCTGATCCTCAACGCACGTGACGCCATGCCTGCAGGGGGGACGATCGCCATCGGCGCGATCGCGATCGACGCAAGGCGCGACGCTCTCGACGCGAGGCTCTCTCCGGCGACAGCGGCAAGTCCCAGCCACTACGCACACCTCACCGTCTCGGATACGGGCTTCGGGATGTCGGAGGAGACCCTCCGCCACGCGTTCGAGCCCCTCTTCACGACGAAAAAGAACGGGACCGGACTCGGACTCGCCGTGGCCCATCAGGTCGTCCGCCGCCATGGCGGCGACATGCTCGCGGAAAGCACCCCCGGCCTCGGGACGACCTTCCACATCTATCTTCCTCTCAGCGTCGGCGACGCGACGGTCGTCGCCGAGGCCGCCGGCGAGCGCCCGCATGAGACCGCCGTACGTCACATTCTGCTCGTCGAGGACGACCCCATCGTCGGCGCCGGATTGTGTGAGCTCCTGGAGTACGAGGGATTCGCCGTGTCGGTGGTCGACACCGGCCGCGGCGCGATCGATGCGATCGCCACGGGAGCGCTACCTGACGCGGTGATCCTCGATGTAGGGCTGCCGGACATGGACGGCACCGCGGTCTTCGAAGAGATCGCGGTGCTCCACCCCGAGCTGCCCGTCATCTTCTCGACGGGTCACGCCGATCGCGTGCGTCTTGAAGACCTCCTTTCCCGCGAGAATGTCGGGTACCTCCTGAAACCGTACGACAGCGAGGCATTGATGAGTGTCCTGTCCGAAGTCGCCGCGCGGAGATGCTCGTGATGTCCTCATCGCCTGATTCCGAAGTGCTTCGGAGCGCGAAGGTGATCGAGTCGAAATACCGGGAGCTCCTCGATTCCACACCGGACGCCATCGTCATGACGAATGCGGGCGGGCAGATCGTCCTGGCGAACAACCAGGCCGCGACGCTCTTCGGCTATCAACGCGACGAGCTGTCGGGGATGCTCGTCGAGGTCCTTCTTCCTCCACGCTTCCGTGCCGACCACGTCGGACACCGCACCGGCTACTTCGCACATCCGCGCACTCGTCCCATGGGCGCCGGGCTCGAGCTCCACGGACTTCGCAAGGACGGCACGGAGGTCCCCGTGGAGATCAGTCTGAGTCCCCTGCACACCGATGAGGGGAGGCTGGTGATGAGCGCCATCCGCGACATCACGGACCGGAAGCGGATCGAGCGCGCCCTGCAGGAGAAGAACGCGGAATTGGAGCGCGCGAGCCACGCGAAAGACCGCTTTCTGGCCTCGATGTCTCACGAGCTGAGGACGCCGCTGAACGGCATCATCGGGTTCGCGGAGTTTCTCGTCGACGGCAAGCCCGGACCGCTCAACGCGAAGCAGAGCGAATATCTCGAAGACATCCTCGAAAGCGGACGGCATCTGCTGCATCTCATCAACGACATGCTCGATCTGGTGAAGGTGCAGGCAGGGAGGATCGAGCTCAGTCCGGAATCGTTCTCTCTCGAAGAGGCGATCGAGGAGGTCCGCACCGGGATGAGTCCGATCGCGGAGAAGAAGCGCATCGAGGTCGAGAGGGAAGCCGATCCCGGCATTGGTCTCGTCACGCTCGACCGGCACCGGTTCAAGCAGATCCTCTACAACCTTCTTTCGAATGCGCTGAAATTCACAAACAAAGGCGGCCATGTCCGGATCGGCGCGACGCCTGTCGGGGACGATCGATTCCGGCTCACGGTGAGCGACGACGGAATCGGCATCGCGGCAGAAGACCTCGGGCGACTCTTTTCGGAGTTCGAGCAGTTGGATAGCGGCACCGCGCGCCGCTTCGGCGGAACGGGGCTCGGTCTCGCTCTCACACGCACCTTCGCGCGCCTCCAGGGCGGCGACGTTTTCGTCGAGAGCGAGCCGGGCAAAGGAAGCCGGTTCAGCGTCGTGCTTCCGCGCTTCTCCGACGGAGAAAACCGATGACCGATGACCGCGTCCTCGTCGTCGATGACAACGCCACGAACCTCAAGCTCGTCTCCGAGCTTCTGGAGTCCGAGGGATACAACGTGCTTCGGGCCGCGGACGCGGAGACCGCACAGGAAATCGTGAGTACTTCCCTGCCCCACCTCATCCTGATGGACATCGCCCTGCCGGGCATGGACGGATTGACGCTGACCCGCCGCCTCAAGGCAGATGAGAAGACCCGTCACATCACCGTCGTCGCGCTGACGGCATTCGCGATGAAGGGCGATGCCGACAGGGCACGAGCCGCGGGGTGCGATGGCTACATCACCAAACCGATCGACACGCGCATGCTGCCCGGAATGGTCGCCGAGCTCCTGCGTCGGAGCAGCGAGGACGAGGAGCGGCAACCGTGAAGAAGCTTTCCTCCGTGCTGCCGGATCTCGTCTCGGATCTCGTCGACGACGTTAGCCCGCATTTCTCACAGCCTTTCGTCGCGAGACAGCCGAGAGTGGCCTGGATGCGAGTCGCACGGCGATTTCCCGACGAAAGCATAGTTGACACTATGTTGAGGAGCGAAATCGTCGTGCGGCGAAGCAGACAGGCCGCTATCGGCTGTCGCAGCAGAAGGGCTGTGAGAAATGCGGGCTAGACCGTTCGTCGTCGCGGTGTCCGGCGTCTCCGGCGCCGGAAAATCGAGCGTCATCCGCCGAACCTCCAGCTTGCTCGGCGAAGCGGTGATGATTCAGTTCGACGATTACGCGTCGGTGTCGACGTATCCGGCGAACCTGAAGGAATGGCTCGAGCAAGGAGCCGACGTCAACGCCTTCAAGACGCCGCAACTGGCCGAGGATCTGCGGAGGCTGCGATCCGGGCAGTCCGTGTCCCTGCCGGACGATCGCGGTGAGGTTGCACCCGCGGCGGTAATCCTCCTCGAAGAACCATTCGGCCGCATGCGGGAAGAGATCGCGCCATGGATCGATCTCGCGGTGCATCTCGACGTGCCGGCCGACGTGCTGCTCGCCCGCCGCCTCCTCCGCCGCCTCGACGAGGAACGACACCTCGGCCAGGCTCTCTACGAACGCCTCGACCGTGACCTTCGCCAGCATCTGGCCGCGGGCCGCGAGCTCGACGCCCGCGGCACCGCCGCCATCGCCGCCGCCGCGGACGTCAGCCTCGAAGGCACGAAGAGCGTGGACGAGATCGCCGCGTCGCTCGCGGATCACATTCGCGCGCGCATGTGACCGGCACGGCCGGCTGCGCTGGTTGCTCCGCCTTGCGGCACGTCTCCTGAGGAATCGACGGCTGCGGCTTCGGGCGGCGCAACGCGCCTGACCTGACGTTTCTACCGCGCAGCCGGCCGTGCCGGCTTCGTCCACTGATCCAGCCACGCCAGCACCGTCTCGTGCCAGAGGATCGAGTTGTGCGGCTTGAGCACCCAGTGGTTCTCGTCCGGGAAGTAGAGGAGCTTGCTGGGAATGCCGCGGCGCTGCAATGCCGTGAACGTCGCGAAGCCGCCCGTCTCCACGACCCGGTAATCGAGCGCGCCATGGATGACCAGCGTCGGTGTCTTCCAGTTCTTCACGAAGTCGACCGGGTTGTGCTTCGCGTAGCCTTCGGGGTTGTCCCACGGCGTGCCGCCGTGCTCCCACTCCGGGAACCACAGTTCCTCGGTCGCGAAGTAGGCGAAGCGCTCGTCGAGATTCCCGTCGTGCGTGACGAGTGCGCGGAAGCGGTCCGGCCAGTTGCCGGCGATCCAGTTGATCATGTAGCCGCCGTACGACGCGCCGAGCGCGGCCACGCGATCGCCGTCCAGCCAGGGGTACTTCGCGATCGCCGCGGCCAGTCCCTTCTGCAGATCGACCAGAGGCTTGCCTCCCCAGTCGCCGCGGATGGCGTCCGTGAAGGCCTGGCCGTAGCCGGTCGAGCCGTGGAAATCGACGAACACCGCCGCGTAGCCCGCGCCCGCGTAGACCTGCGGGTTCCAGCGGTAATGAAAATGATTGCCCATCGAGCCCTGCGGGCCGCCGTGGACGATGAACGCCACGGGGTACTTCTTCGCCGGATCGAAGTCCGCGGGCGTGACGACGTACGCGTACACCGTGTCGCCGTTCGCGCCTTCGAACGTGAACTGCTCCGGCTTGCCCATGCGCGCCGCGGCGACCTTCTCGCCGTTGATGTTCGTCAGCCGGCGCACGTCGCTCCCATCGCCACGAACCGAGAAGAGCTCCACGGGCGAAAGCAGCGTGTCGAGTCCGTACACGATGCGGTCCGCACCCTTCGCTCCGGCGACCAACGCGAGCGAGGTGACGTAGCCGTCCTTCACGACGACGCGTGCGTTGCCTGTGGCGACGTCGATGGCGAACAGCGAGTGCTGTCCGAGGTTGTCCGCGGCCGCGTAGATGGTTTTTCCGTCGGACGACCACGTCAGGCTGCCGGGCGAGCGGTCCCACGCCTGCGTCAGAACGCGCGTCGGGCCGTCGGGCCATGAGCGCAGCACGATGCGGTAGCGGTCCGCCTCGAAGCCCGGGCGTTCCATCGCCAGGTACGCGAGCGTCCTGCCGTCGGGGGAGAATGAGGGGGCCGTGTCCCAGGCCTTGTTGTCCGCGGTGAGGTTCGTCGGAGACTCTCCGTCGACCGGCGCGAGATACAGGTCGAAGTTCGTCGACCACGCTTCTTCCCGTCCCGCGTCGCGGGCGGCGAACACGATCGACTTGCCGTCGGGCGTGAACGTGTACTCCTCCGGTCCGCCGAATGGCTTCGACGGCGCGTCGGCGTCCATGGCCTGCATCACGTCGACCGGCGCGCCTCCCTTCGAGGGCATCACGAAGATGTGGTTGCGGCGCCCGTCCGCCCAGGTGTCCCAGTGCCGGAAGAGCAGCGAGTCGTAGATCGTCCCGCTGGCTTTCTTCTTCGACCGCTCGTCGAGCATGCGCACCGATTCTTCGATGCTCTTGCCGGGGAACACTTCGGCGCTGAAGGCGATGCGCGCGCCGTCAGGCGAGATGTGGAACGAGCCAAGATCGAGCGGGACGCTGGTGACCTGCGTCGACTCGCCCCCGCCGATCGGGATCTGCCAGATCTGCGACGACCCGGAGCGCGTGGAGAGGAAGTAGATCGTCTTCCCGTCGGGGGACCATCGCGGACTGAAGTCCGATGCCGAGTGCGACGTCATCCGGCGCAGCCCGGTCCCGTCGGCACCGACGAGCCAGAGGTCGGTGGCGCCGCGGTTCGCGGCGAGGTCGGTGACGCGAACCACGAAGGCGACCGAGCGCCCGTCGGGCGCAACCTGCGGATCGCTGATGCGATCCATGGCCAGCATGTCATGGACGGAGAAAGGATGCGACTCCGCCGCGGCAGCGAAGGGGACGGCGAGCAGGGCGACGACGGCGACAAAGAGAAGTCTCGAGAACAGACGCATGCGGTTGGCCTCCGGACGTTCGATCGGGCGGCGCGATTCTACAGGTGATCGCAGGTGGCGGTTGGCGGTTGGCGGTTGGCGGTTGGCGGTTGGCGGTTGGCGCGTGTTGGTTGGCGGTGGCCAGTAGCCAGTGGCACTTCTGTTAATGGTGATGGCGATCGGAAGCCCAACGCTCACTGGCCGACGTGCCAACAGGCCAACACGCCAACCCCAACTGACTACTGGCTACTGGCCACTTGACTACCGCCAACCGCCAACCGCCAACCGCCAACCGGCCACGCTAAACTTCCCTCCCATGCACGACGTCCCCGTGGAGCTCAGCGCCGACCTCGGCGAAGGCTCGCCCGGAGAAGACGAGATCTGGCCGCTGATCCATCGCGCGAACGTCGCGTGCGGGGGCCACACCGGCGACGACGACTCGATGCGGAACGCGGCCGCGCTCGCGGTGCAATACGGCGCGATCCTCGGCGCCCACCCGTCGTATCCCGACCGCGAGCACTTCGGGCGACGGTCGATGCAGATCGCACCCGGCGCTCTACGCGCGTCCCTCACTGCACAAATCTCTGCACTCCGCCACTTCGGGCTCGTACACCACGTCAAGCCGCACGGTGCGCTTTACAACGACGCGCACAGAGACCGTGCCGTCGCGGATGCGATCGTCTCCGCGCTCGACCCCTCGCTCGCGCTCGTCGCGCCCGATCGCTCGCAGATGGCGGCCGCGGCACGCGCCGCCGGAATCCGCGTGATCCGAGAAGCCTTCGCCGACCGTCGATACGAGCCCGACGGCTCGCTCACGCCGCGCAGCGTCCCCGGCTCGACGCTGGCGATCGAGGAAGCCGCCGCGCAGGCAGCGCTCCTCGCGCGCGAAGGTGCGGTCATCGCCCGCGACGGCTCACGCATCAGCGTCGACTTCGACACGCTCTGCATTCACGCCGACATGGAATCCGCCGTCGAGCGCCTGCGTGCGATCCGCGCGCGCGTCGGCGCCTGACCGACTCGCGTTCGCTTCGCCGACCGGCGAGTCCCAAAAAGGCGCAACACCGTGCCCCTTCAAACTCGAAGGGGCACTCTGGAGTTTGGACATTCGCGCTTCTGGCGTGATTCGGAGCCCGCGTAGCGGGCAAGAGGAAATAGCCCCCGGCTTCAGCCGCAATGCGTTAACTTTAGATTAGGCGAGGGCACCTGCGCCGGAGGCGCGTAAAGAGGGTAGCCGGTGGCGAGCGCGAATGCGCCGCCACCGGAAACGTGGGCGTCCGCGAATGATCCGCCCCGGAGGGGCG
>CAZLGP010000032.1:0-15532 GCA_964558905.1 uncultured Thermoanaerobaculia bacterium
GTCGTCGCGCTCGTGGCGGCCCCCCCTCCCGGCGGGGGCCCCCCGCCCCGCCCCCCCCCCCCGACGGCGGACCGGCCGCGATCTGAAGCCGAGCTACTTCCTGGCTGAGACGCTGAAGTACCTCTATCTCCTGTTCGAGCCGAACGCCCTGAAGTTCGACGACGTGACGTTCAACACGGAGGCGCATCCGTTCCGGCGGTGAGGAAAAAGAGGAGGACAGCATCGGCGCGCCGGCCAGCCGGCACGGCCGGAAGCGCTGGTTGGCCAAGCCTTCGGCATGCCTGTCGTCTGACGCCAGCTTTCTGCCGGGGCAGGCTCCTAGACAGCGCGCGCTACAGGTGCCTCTGCTTCTGTGTCCGTGACCGCGGTGTGCGGGATGCTGAATCGGAATGTGCTTCCGCTCGGGCCGCTCTCGGCCCAGATCCGGCCACGGTGGGCGTCCACGATGCTGCGGCAGATCGAGAGCCCGAGGCCGGTTCCGCCTTTCTGCCGGGAGTCGGATGCGTCCACCTGGCGGAAGCGCTCGAAGATGCTCTCCAGCATTTCCTTCGGGATGCCTCTTCCCTGGTCCGCGACATGGAAGACGTACGCGTGATCGTGTGATTCTCCGCCGATGGTCACGCGGCTTCCGCGAGGCGAGAACTTGATGGCGTTGCTCAGGAGATTCGTGAGGGTCTGGGTGATGCGATCCGAGTCGACGGTCAGGGTCTCGTGCACCGTTTCGACGACCAGTTCTACGCCGGCTTTGTCGGCCACCACCCGCACGCCTTCCACCGCCTCGGACGCGAGCACGTGCGCATCCGCCGGAGCCGGAACGAGCACCAGCTGGCCGGACTCGATCCGCTCCTGATCGAGGATGTCGCTGATCAGGCGCACGAGGCGGTCGGTGTTGCTCACGGCGAGGTCGAGCATGCGCTGGCCGCGCGGCGCCATCGTGCCGATCATGCCCGATTGCAGGAGGCCGAGGGCCCCGCGGATGGCGGTGAGCGGCGTGCGCAGCTCATGGCTGACGGTGGAGATGAATTCGCCTTTCAGCCGCTCGACCGCGCACCGCTCGGTGATGTCGCGGAACGTGACCACGACGCCCTCACTCGCTCCGAGCTCGTCGACGATTGCGCTCACAGTGTATTCGACGGGGAACGAGCTGCCGTCGCGGCGACGGAAGAGATGATCGCGTCCGATGCGCGTTGGGGGCTCGTGCGTGTTGCTGCAGATGGCGCATTTGTGCAGCGGTCCGGACCCGCCATCGTCCGCGTGGATCAGTTGGTGAAGATCGCGGCCCACGAGATCGGGCACGGTGTAGCCGAGGGTATGGGCGGCCGAGGGGTTGACGAACGTGGACAGCCCATCGGGATCGAGACCGAAGATGCCTTCAGCCGCGGAGTCGAGAATCAGGCGATTGTGGCGGCTCAGGCGGAGAATGAGCTCCGCGGAGTTTTCGGCTGACTCCTTGGCGTGCGAGAGTTGTGCGGTCTGCTCCTCCACTCGCACGGCGAGCTCGCGCTCGCGCTCCTGGAGGATGCGCACGCGCATCTTCACGCCCACATGGATCAACAGCAGCGCGGCGATCACGACGGCGGTCCAGAACCAGCCGGTCTGGAGGAGCGTCGGCTCGACGTGGATCGAGATCGGGTTTCGCGCCAGGCTCCAGACGCCGTCGTCGTTGCTTCCCTTGACTTCGAAGGTGTAGTCGCCGGGTGGAAGATTGGTGTAGTAGGCGGCGCGGCGATTGCCGGCTTCGACCCACTCGTCGGAGAAGCCTTTCAGCCGATAGCGATAGGCCGCTTTTTTCGGAGCCGTGAACGTCATCGCCGCATAGCGGATCTCCAACGTGTGCCTGCCCGTTTCTAGGGTCAGCCGCGCCGCGGGGGTTTGCACCGGCCGGCCGTCCAGGAGGACCGTCTGGTTCCACACCGTGGGCGCGATGGTGTTGCGCGGGATGGCGGCGGGATCGATCACCGCCACGCCGCCGAGGGTGGCGAACCAGAGACGGCCGTCGCGCGTGCGGATGGCCGCCGGCGAACCGCTGTTGCACTCGCTGTTACGCATTCCGTCGGCGGAGTCGTAGACGATCGACCGGACGGAGGCGATCTTCCCGTCGGCGAAGTCGTTCAGGGACTGCTTGTCGACTCGTGAGATGCCGTGGTTGGAGCTCATCCAGAGGTTGCCGTGACCGTCGTCGATGATCGTGTGGATGATGTCGTCGAAGAGGCCGTCTTTCTCACGGATGACGCTCACCTTCCCGTTGCGGATCCGATTCAGCCCACCGCCGTACGTGCCCACCCAATGGGTGTCGCCGTCGTGGTGGATCGCCCGCGCGGAATGAGAGGAAAGGCCCTCGCGGCGCGTGTAGTTGGTGAAGACTCCCTGATGAAAGCGACTCACGCCGCCGAACGTCGCGATCCAGATGCTGCCGTCCGTATCTTCGACGATGTTCATGACCACGTCGTTGACCAGGCCCTTGGATGTGTCGTAGACCGTCACCTTGCCGTCGCGAATCGCTTTGAGGCCTGCGCCACGTGTCCCGATCCATAGGGTTCCGCTCCGGTCTTCCACGACTACGCGAGCGATGCCGTGCGAGAGCAGCTTCGGGTACGGCGTCATCGCGCCGCGGCTGTAGCGTGCGATGTCGCCATGGCCGGTGATCCAGATCGATCCGTCGCGAGACTCGCTGAGCGAGCGGATCGTGAGCGGGGCAGTTTCTCCGTTCCGCGGAGCATTTGTGATCACCCCGTTGTGGATGCGCCCGAGGCCGTTGTTCGTTCCCACCCACACGGCACCGTCGCGGCCTTCGACCAGTGCCCAGATTTCGTCGTTGACCAGCCCTTCCGGGACGCCGTACATGGTGAATTTCCCCGATCGGAGTTGGGACAGGCCGCTGGTCGTCGTGCCCACCCAAAGGCTTCCTTCGACGTCTTCGCGAAAGGCCTCCACGCTGGCGGTGGCCAGAGGATCTCCCGGTCTCGCCCGGGAGAATCGGCCGTTCACGTAGCGGACGATCCCGCGGCCGTCAGTACCGATCCACATCGTGCCTTCGCGGTCCTCGAACAACGCCCTCACGGGCACGGTGTCGACGTCGTCGATCGTCCGGACCCGTACGAGGCGTCCGTCGCGGAACTGACAGAGACCGCGGTTGGTGCCGATCCAGACCACGCCCTGGCGATCCTCGTGGACGGCCCAGACCACGTCGTGACTCAAACCATCGGCGACGCGCAGATTTGTGAAGGTGCTGCCCCGCATGCGACTGAGGCCGCCACCGTTCGTTCCGATCCAGAGCGATCCGTCGCGACCCGTCGCCAGGGACCAGATCGAGTTGGCGGACAGCCCATCCTTGATGGTGAAGTTCTCGACCTTGCCATCCCTGATTCGACTCAGACCGCCGGCGTGCGTCGCGGCCCAGATCGTACCGTCGGGACCTTCGGCGATGGCTCGGACATAGCTATCCGCGAGGCCGTCTCGCGTTCCCCATGTGGTTGCCGTGCCGTTCTGAAAGCGGATCAGCCCTCCGCTCCCTCCCGCCCAGAGGGCTCCGTCGCTCGCTGTATGCAGCGCCACCACCGTTGCACGAGCGTCTTCTGGATGCCGCGGATCGAAGACGGTCGTGAACTGCTCGCCGTCGAACCTGGCGATCCCTTCCTGCGTTGCGACCCAGACGTAACCATCAGGGGTCTGGGCGATCGCGTGGACGGAGTTCTGCGGGAGTCCCTCTTCGTGGCGCCAGTTACGGACGGAGTACTGCGAGATCGCCTTTGTCGGATCGAGTGCGGACGCGGGCAGGGCCATCCAGAGCAACACGACCGCCGCGATCACGCCGTGCGCACTACGTTCATTCGGATGAAGTCGGACCATCGCCAGGCCCGTAGAGCGCAAGACCGTTACCAGGCCGGTCTAACGGTGGAAGCCATTTCGCATCAAACAGTTGTGCGAACCGTTGGCGCCGAGCGGAACGTCCTGGAATCGGAAGGTGTTCAGGAAATGGACGGTGTCATCTGGCCGCTCAGCGCCCGCATGTGCCGCTCATCCGTACCGCAACACCCACCCACCACGCACACCTCACTCGACGCCCGCAATGCAGCGATGGCCTCCGCGAACGCCTGAGGCTCCATGGTGTCGATCTCGGGGGCGCCGTCGAGCTCCTCGGGTGCGAGCGTCGAGGTGTTTCCCTGGAAAGCGATGACGCGGCGTCGCGCTCCGACGGGCATCGTGACGAGTGCGCGTTGGGCGATCGTGGGGTGGACGCAGTTGATGGAGTAGCCGAGGGGCGGAATGGCTGTGGCGTCGTCGATGGATGCGATCGCGTCCGCGAGCGGCGTTCCGTCGAGGAGTGTTCCCCCGGGTCGGACGACGAAGCTGAGCATCCATGGGACTCCGCTGCGCGACATCAGGTCCGCAATAGCCCTCGCCTCGGGGAGGGCGGGGAGGGTGGCGGCCATCAGGAGGTCGCTGTTCGAAGCGGCGAACTGCTCGATCTGGAAGGCGTGGACTCGCAGGGCTTCTTCGAATCCCGGCGCTTCGTCGGGACGATAGGCGTCGCCGCGGGGGCCGGTGAGGGCGCCGAGAAAGGTCTCCGGTGCATCGCCGAGGATGTCGCGGAGGAAGGCGGCGTTGTCGCGGTTGACGTCGCGGTCGTGGAAGCGCGACTTCGCGACGCGCTCTCCGCTCGCGCGCCAGGTGTCGGTGAAGGCGAGGAAGGGCAGACCGAGCCGGCGAGCAATGTCGAGGTAACGCCGGTGGATGCCGGCGAGCACCTCGCGCGCATGATCGTCGTAAATGAGACCGGCGTGCGCGATGTGGGGATCGAACTGGACGCGCGGGTCGCGTCGCAGGACCTCGTAGACCGAGCCCTCGGTGAGGACGGGTGTTCGGCTCGCGATGACGTCGGCGAGAGCTCTCACTGCCAGTCATCCCGCTGCCGTCGGAACGGCAGCGCCAGGATGCGTCCGATGGTCACGTCACGCTGGCTCTGGTACGCGGGCACGCCGATGACGATCTTCTCATCCGGCACGTCGAAGCGGAACGTGCGATGGAGGAAATCCCACACGCTCAGGAGAGATGCCCAGTTGCTGTTGGTCTCGTCCTCCCGCGCGGAGTGATGGATGCCGTGCATGCGCGGAGTGACGATGAGTCTTGCGAGCACCGCTTCGAATCGGCGCGGCAGACGTACGTTCGAGTGGTGAAAGAGGATCGAGGCGAAGAGGATGGCCTGCCACACCGCGACGGCGAGCGGGTCGGCGCCGATGAGGGCGATCTGCGCCGCGCGCACGGGAATCGACAGCGCCAGCTCGCCGAAGTGAAAGCGCAGCGCGGTGGAGGCATCGAGATCGAGATCGACGTGGTGCGCGAGATGGAAACGCCACAGGAATGGCACGCGATGGTTGGCCCAGTGCCAGATCCAGAGGGTGTAATCGAGCAGCACCACCGCGATGACGATCGACCAGGGACGCGGCACGTCGATCCAGTTCAGAAGGCCGATGTCGTGTTCATCGACGAGGCGCGCGACGGGGACGAGCAGCGGCGTCTGGATCAGGACCATCACTCCGAGCGAGACGCCGCCGGTGGTGAGGTTGCGGATGATGTGGCGGAAGCGCGGCTCGACGCGCGGACGGAGCGGCGCGACGGACTCACCGATGAACGTCGCGGCGAAGGTCATCACGATGATGGCCGGGGTGAACCAGACCGGAAGAGCGTCAGCGCTCATGGCTCAAGTTCAACGTCTCTCCGACTCCCCGGAAGCGATACGCGTCACCCAGGACGGTGCTGCGCGGCGAGGGGGAAGGTGATGGCGGTGGCGAGCATCGCAGTCTTCCCATGTGTCAGCGATTGTGTCACAGCGCTCCGCCGACTCTTTTCGCCGTCACGAGGTGGACTCGAGCTCACGCAGACGCGGAACGAGCGATTGAATCGGAATCGCGCGGGTGGCGCCGCGAGGAACCTCGTCGCGTCGGCCGTATACGAGCAGCGGCGCAACTGTCTCGGAAGGGAGCAGGCGCACGAACCTCTCCAGCGGCTCGATCTGGCTCGACGCAAGCGTCTGTCCGGCTTTGATCTCGATCGGGAGGAGATGGTTCCCCAACGGATAGATCAGATCGATCTCGAGACCGCTGCTGTCGCGGTAGAAGAACAGGTTGCTTCGGCGAACGGTGTTGTAGCAGACGTTCGACAAGCATGGAAGTCTTTAAGAGGGAGAAGGATAGCTCAGTCATGTGCAGATTGAAAGTGAAAGTTTCAATCTGCACGGACCTGATCGATCGCCTGCTCAAGGTGTTCCCTCCGCACTCCAAGACGTGCCGCGCGTCACCTCGCGCGCCGCCTCGGCGGAGCATCAATGAATGCATGAAATCGATGGAGTACGGAATCCGCACCGAAGTCGATCTTCCGTTCCCCTGCGCGCTCACGCGGACGAAAGAGGCGCTGCACCAGCACGGGTTCGATGTCCTGTCGGAGACGGGCATCGACCTCCCGCGCACGGTCATCCTCGGCCTGCATGGATGCGAGGTGGTCGTGTCCGAGGACGCCTGCGGCGGGGTCACGGTCGCGGCGACGGCCAGCACGGAAGCGGGCGATCGGCTCGATGCGGTCATGGATTGGCTCCGTCCCTGCGCGGCCAGATCCTGAGGCGCGTCAGCGCCGAAGGATCAAGGGAGCCCTCTTCTTAAGAGCAGGAGGCAGAAGGCAGAAGGCAGAAGTAAGACGCCTGACTGGGGGCCGTTACTTCTGCTTTCTGCTTTCTGCCTTCTGAAGAGGGCTCCCTTGACCCTGCGGCGCTTCGCACGGCCGGCGGCGCCGGCCAGTGCCGGCCTACGACTTCTTCAGCATCAATGCGAGCTTGGCGATGAGCAGCGCGAGCGGCGCGGTGTGCATGACCAGGTCGAACCAGTCGAGCGGACGGCGGAGCGTCCCGGCGAAAAGCATCCGCCACTTCTCGACGAAGTGGGACTGACCGAAGGGGACGAGGGCGAAGGCGATCGCGGCGACGGCGATGAGCCACCAGGGGATCTGCTCGAGCCACCTCATGGCTGCATTTCGATTCGGTGGATGAAGCGTCCCGCGTTCTCGGTCACACGATCGACGGCGAGGATCTCCATGTCGTACGCACCCGGGGCGAGGCTCTTGAGCGATGCCTCGTACGTGCTCGGCTCGCCGGCGTAACGAAGCAGGACTTCGCCGGCGACCTTGCCGTCCCGCGTCGCGCGCGCGGTGACGATGATGTTCTCCGCGTCCCAGAGGCCGCCGGGCTCGGTCGGGCATCCGCAGCTCATGGTCACCTTCGCGCGAATCACGAGCGGAGAGTCGGTCGGGACGACATCGACGATGAACCCCGGGATCTCGAGGAGGACTCCCTCGCCCTCGATGGTCTGTCCCGGCACGAGCAGCATGGTCTTCGACACGCGCTGCATGGCCTGCGGATACTTCAGCGGTCCCTCGGCGATCAGCTCGACGCGTGTCGGCGCTCTGAGATCGAAGGTGGCCCGGAACGCCGCCGCCCCCTCGGTGTCGTAGACCACGGCACCGCGGGCGCGGGGCTCCTGCATGATGCGTTTCGTTTCTCCCGTGTTGCCCTCCTGCAGGCCGGTGGCGAGGACGCGGCCGGTATCGACCTCGCGAATGGTGATGCGGGCGCCGCCGACGCCGTCGCCGAGGATCTTTGCATCACGTGAGACGGCGCGGACCGTCACAGCCGTAGAAGCCGCGGCGGCCGGATAAGTGAGAAGGAGAAGGGCGAGTGTGGTGCGGATGATCATTCTGGTTTCCTCGTCTTGCAGACGGTCTCGCAAAGGTCGAAGACGGTAGGGTCGGCAATCGAATAGTAAACGTTGTTGCCGTCCTGCCTGCGGACGACGAGACCTGCGTCCTGTAGGACGCGGAGATGCCTGGAGACGTTCGGTTGCGAGGAGCCGACGATCTCGACGAGCTGGTTGACGTTCCGGTTGCCCCCCTGCAGAGCCTGGAGGAGGCGAATGCGAACGGGCTCACCGAGTGTCCGGAAGCGTGCGGCCACGAACGGCAGCAGTGAATCGGACATGTTCCTCATGGTGGTTTCCGGGTCCATAGACTCGCAGTTGACTATATGACTATATCGTTATATAGTCTGTCGCGCAAGGAGAAATCCGTATGACCGTCGAACGTTCCCTCCGCATCATCGCCGGCGCCTTCGTCCTGGCCTCCGTGGCGCTGGGATGGTGGGTCAGCCCCTGGTTCTACCTCTTCACCGCCTTCGTGGGTCTGAATCTCTTCCAGTCCGGCTTCACGAACTGGTGTCCGATGATCACCATCCTGCGTAAAGTGGGCCTCGAGGAGGCCGGTTCCTGCGCGCCCGAGCGGCCGAGGGTGGCGTGAGCGGGCTGCTGAAGAGCGCCGGGAGCGCGCTTCTCCTCCTCGCGCTCGCATCGACCGCCGCTGCCGAGAGTCTGACCCTCCGAGACGCAGTGGGTGAGGCGCTCGCGCGGCATCCCGCCATCGCCGTCGCGGACGCGCGCCGGGACGTTGCGACGGCGCGCGAGGCGGAGGCGCGGGCCGGACGCTTCCCCCGCCTCGACGTCGTCGAGAGCGTCACGCGCAGCAATAACCCGGTGTTCGTCTTCGGGTCGCTGCTCGAACAGGGCGAGTTCGCACAGCGTCACTTCGACCCAGCGTTTCTCAACGCCCCCGATGCGCTGACGAACTTCCGCGCGTCGATCACCGCACGCTACGCCGCGTTCGATCGATTCCGGACGACGACGGCCGTGCGACAAGCTCGCAACGGGATGGACCGCGCCGGGGTCGAGCTCGACGAGACGCGGCAGCGCGTGCGGTCCGAGGTGATCGCGCGCTACTACGGCGTCCTCGTCGCGCAGGAGAAGCTGGCTGTCTCCCAGGAGGCAGTGCGATTCGCCGAGGCTGACGCCAAAGCGGCCCGCGACCGGTTCGAGCAGGGCCTGGTCGTCGAGTCGGACGCGCTGTCGGCGGACGTCCAGCTGGCCGGGTTCCGGCAACGAGTCATCGCCGCGGAAGGGGAGCTCGCCATCGCGCGTGTGGCGCTGGGGAGAGCGTTGGGTCGTCCGATCGCCGAGGAGCTCGACGTGGAGCGCCGGGGTCTCGCCGGCTGGCCCGGCGGCCCCCCCGCCGCCGGGACGCGGGGCGGCGAGGACGCCGCCCGGCCAGCCGCCGGGACGGCGGCGCTCCTCGAGCGCGCGCTGGCGCAGCGCGCCCCGGTGCGGAGCGCGGCTTCGAACGTCACGGACACCGAGCTGCGCCTGAAGGCCGAGCGCGGCTCGTTGCTTCCCCGCGTCGATGCCTTCGGCACGTTCGGCGCGAGCGGCGGGACGTTCGGCGATCGCAACAGCGATCACATGGCAGGCGTCGCCGTGACGTTCGAGCTCTTCGATCGCGCCAGACCGGCACGCATCGCGGCGGCGCGAGCGGAGATCGACGCCGCCCGTGCGGGCGAGGCGCTCGCGCGCGACGCCGTGACGATGGAGGTCGTCACCGCGTGGCATCGCCTGCGAACGGCGCGCGAGAGCGCCGTGGTTGCGGCCCAGGCCGTCGAGCAGGCCGATGCCGCGGCGCGGATCGTCCGCGACCGCTACGAACAGGGACTCACCACCATCACCGAACAACTGCGCGCGCAAACGGCACTCGTCTCCTCACGATTCGAGCTGCTGGCCGCGCGCTACGAAAGCCTCGTCGCGCAGGCAGAGCTGCTGCGCGCCACTGGAGATCTCAATGATGTCGACTCGTTTGTTTGACCCCTCGCCGCGTGGGACCGCCGCCGTCCCGGCGGCTGACGCGCGGGCGTCCCGCCCGCGCGCGCGGTCCGCTGCGATTGCCGTTGTCCTGGCTTTGACGGCGGCCGCGTGCAGTCAACCGGAGAAAACCGTCGAGCGGGAGTCCGTCGATGCGCCGGTCGCGGTCGTGCAGCGCGCGTCGCTGCCGGCGTTTCACACGGTCTCCGGGACGGTGCGGTCGGAGACGACGAGCACGCTCGCGGCGAATGTCGTCGGAACGGTCGTGCGCGTGCGCGTCGCCGAGGGCGACCGCGTGCGTGCCGGCGATGTGCTGGTGGAGATCGATGCGCGGGAGCCGCGCGCGAACGCCGATCGTGTCCGCGCCGGAGGCGAGGAAGTAGAGCGCGCCATCGAGGCCGCATCCGCGAACGCCGAGCTCGCGGAGAAGACCTTCCGTCGCTTCGAGGCGTTGCTCGAGCGCGGATCCGCAAGCCAGCAGGAATTCGATGAGGCCAGGTCGCGGCACACCGCGGCGCAGGCGGAGCTCGGGAGGCTCGCCGCGAAGCGCGGCGAGGCCCGCGCCGCCGCCACACAGGCCGAGGCGGTGCTCGACTTCAGCAGCATCCGGGCTCCGATCGACGGCGTGATTACCGGACGGTTCATCGATCCTGGCGCGCAGGCCGCGCCGGGCGTGCCCCTGGTCTCGATCGAGAGTGCCGCGGCGACGCGCATCGACGCGAACGTTCCGGAGCACGTCGTGGTTCGCGCGGGCGACGCTGCCGTGGTGGAAGCGGGAACCGAGAGGCTCGAGGCGCGCGTGACACAGGTGCAGCCCTCCGTCGATCCCGGAGCGCGCTCCGCGCTCGTGAAGCTCGAGCTCAAACGCCCGTTGCGCGCGGGGACGTACGTCAAAGTCTCGTTCCCGGTCGGCGCACGCGACGCGATCACCGTGCCCGTCGCCGCGCTCGTGCAGCGCGGGCAGCTCACCAGCGTGTTCGTGGTCGGCAGCGACCAGGTCGCGCGGATGCGCATCATCAACATCGGCGCGACGAGCGACGCCCGCGCCGAAGTCCTCTCCGGACTCGCCGCCGGGGAGTCGATCGTGTCAGTCCCGGGGCAGGTCCGTGACGGCGTGGTCGTGAGGAGAGGCGCATGACCACCAACGACCATCGCGGAATCGCCGGCAGGCTGGCGGAGGCGTTCATCGAGTCGAAGCTCACGCCGCTGGTCATCGCGGCGTCGATCCTCATCGGCATCGGCGCGGTCATGCTCCTGCCGCGCGAGGAGGAGCCGCAGATCGTCGTTCCGATGATCGACGTGTTCGTGCAGATGCCGGGCGCGTCGCCGGAAGAGGTGGCAAAGCGCGTGACGGCGCCGATGGAGAAGCTCCTCTGGGAAATCCCCGGAGTCGAGTACATCTACTCGACCGCCACGCCCGGTGCGTCGATGACGATCGTGCGCTTCACAGTCGGCGAGAACGAGGAAGACGCGATCGTGCGGCTGAACGACAAGCTGTACTCGAACGCCGATCGCATTCCGCACGGCGCCATCGGGCCGCTGGTGAAGCCGCGCTCGATCGATGACGTGCCGGTGCTGGCGTTCACGCTGTCCAGTGACCGCTACGATCACTTCGCCCTGCGGCGCATCGCCGCGGAGCTCCAGACGGAGATCAAGCAGGTCGCGAACGTCTCCGACGTCACGCTCATCGGCGGCACGCGACGGCAGCTGCGCGTGCAGATCGATCCGGCGAAGCTTGCCGGACACGGGCTCTCTCCCGTGCGCGTCGCGGGCGCGCTGCAGCAGGCCAATGTCGAAAGCGCCAGCGGCTCGTTCGCCACCGCCGATCGCGAGATCCTCGTCAAGAGCGGCGGCTTCATTCGTGACGCGGAAGACGCCTCGCACATCGTCGTCGGTGCCGCGAATGGCCGCGCGGTCTATCTTGGCGACGTCGCGACGATCCTGGACGGGCCCGAAGAGCCGGCCGACTACGTCTACTCCGGCACGGGCGACACGGTCCGTCCGGCGGTGACGATCTCCGTCGCCAAGCGCAAGAGCTCGAATGCCACGGAGCTCACCCGGCTCGTCGAGCACAAGGTCGAATCGCTCCGCGGCGCCATCATTCCTTCCGAGGTCGACGTCGCGATCACCCGCAACTACGGCGAGACCGCGGCCGAGAAGTCGAATGAGCTGCTCTTTCACATGTTCCTCGCCGTCATCTCCGTGACGATCCTCATCGGCCTGACCCTCGGATGGCGCGAGTCGGGCATCGTGGCCGTGGCCATCCCGGTCACGCTCGCGCTGACGCTCGCCGTGTTCCACCTCTTCGGCTACACGCTGAACCGCGTCACGCTGTTCGCGCTGATCTTCTCGATCGGCATCCTCGTCGACGACGCGATCGTCGTCGTGGAGAACATCGTGCGTCATTACCGGCTGCCGGAGAACCGCAACCGCTCGCTGCGGGCCGTCGCCATCGACGCCGTGGCCGAGGTTGGGAACCCGACCATCCTGGCGACGTTCACGGTCATCGCGGCGATCCTCCCGATGGGATTCGTCAGCGGCCTGATGGGTCCGTACATGCGCCCGATCCCGGTCGGCGCGTCGGCGGCGATGTTGTTCTCGCTGCTGATCGCCTTCATGGTCACGCCGTGGGCGGCGCGCCGACTGCTGTCGAAGGAAGGTTCCGCGCATCCGATCGCCGAGGGGTGGTCCACCCGCATGTACCGCAAGGGAATGGGGCGCATCATTCACGAGCCGGTGTGGCGGACCTCGTTCCTGGCGATCGTCGCGTTCCTGCTCATCGGCTCGCTCTCGCTGTTCGCGTTGAAGGTGGTTCGCGTGAAGATGCTGCCGTTCGACAACAAGAGCGAGCTGCAGATCATCGTGGACATGCCCGAGGGGACGACTCTCGAGCGGACGGCGGCGGTGGCGCGCGAGATCGGCGGCGTCGTCGGCGGTCTGCCGGAGGTCGCGAACTGGCAGATGTACGCCGGTGCGGCGTCGCCGTACAACTTCAACGGACTGGTGCGGCACTACTTCCTCCGTCGCGGTCCGAACGTCGCCGATCTGCAGGTGAACCTGCTGTCGAAGGACGAGCGGGACGCGCAGAGCCATGACATCGCGAAGAGCATCCGGACGAAGATCCTGCCCGTGGCGGAGCGCACCGGCGCGCGGATCAAGGTCGCCGAGGTGCCGCCCGGGCCGCCGGTGCTGCAGACCCTCGTCGCGGAGATCTACGGACCCGACTACGAACGGCAGAAGGCCATCGCGAAGGACGTGCAGAAGGTCTTCGACGAGACGGCCGGCGTCGTGGACGTCGACACGTACGTCGAGGACGATCAGCTGCAGTACCGCTTCGCCATCGACCGCGAGAAAGCCGCGCTGAGCGGCGTGGCCCAGGCGGAGATCGACGCGACGCTGCGGCTCGCTCTCTCGGGCATGAACGTCGGGCTGCTGCATGACGAGCGCGAGGCGGAGGACGTCGCCGTGCGCGTCGAAGTGCCGCGCGCGTTGCGCTCGTCCGTGGAAGCGCTGCGAGCGCTGCACGTGACCGGTGCGAACGGGAAGCTCGTGCCGCTCGGCACCGTCGTGACCATCGAGGAGACGACAGCGCCGAAGAGCATCTACCACAAGAATCTGATGCCGGTCGTCTACGTGACCGCGGACGTCGCGGGGAGCGAGGAGAGTCCGGTCTACGCGATCATGAAACTGAATCGCGCGCTCGAGCAGATGAAGCTGCCCGAGGGGTACGCGATGGAGCGTCTCGTGTCGCGGCAGCCTCTCACGACGGAGCGTTTCGCGATGAAGTGGGATGGTGAATGGCACATCACCTACGAGGTTTTCCGCGACCTCGGGCTGGCGTTCGCGGTGGTGCTGGTGCTGATCTACATCCTCGTCGTCGGTTGGTTCCAGTCGTTCAAGACGCCGATCACGATCATGGCCGCGATTCCGTTCTCGCTGGTCGGCATCATTCCGGCGCACGCGATGATGGGAGCGTTCTTCACGGCGACGTCGATGATCGGATTCATCGCCGGCGCGGGCATCGTCGTGCGCAACTCGATCATCCTGGTCGACTTCATCGAGCTGCGGCTCAAGCAAGGGATGGCACTCGAGGAAGCGGTGATCGACGCGGGCGCGGTACGATTCCGTCCCATGATGCTGACGGCGGCCGCGGTGATCGTCGGCGCGGGCGTGATCCTGTTCGATCCGATCTTCCAGGGCCTGGCGATCTCGCTGATGGCCGGCGAGGTCGCGTCGCTGCTGTTGTCGCGCGCGACGGTGCCGGTGCTGTACTTCCTCTCCGCGCGCAAACGGCCGGCGGTGGAGAACGGGGTGATCTCGCTGACTCCGGGTTTGGGAATTGAGAATTGAGAATTGAGAATTGAGAATTGAGAATTGAGAATTGAGAATTGAGAATTGAGAATTGAGAAAGGCCCGATTAGGAATTGAGAATTGAGAAAGGCCCGGGGCCGATGTGCACGAAGCGCGGTGCATGGTGGAGGCCGCTTTCTCAATTCTCAATTCTCAGTTCCGTGCGGGGCTGCGAGGTTTGAAGAATGAAGAAGATTCTCGTACCGGTCGATTTCAATCCGCTCGCGACGGCGGCACTCGAGTACGCGGCGCAGATCGCGTCGCGCGCCGGAGCGACGCTGATCGTGATGTACGCCGACACGTTCGAGCCGCCGATCGAGTTCACGGCCGTACACGCGGAATCGCTGGCCGCGGCCATTGAGGAGTCGCGCGCGAAAACGGCCGAGGAGCTCGCCGAATACGTTCACGAGCACGTGCCGGAGACCCTGGAAATGGAGACGGAGGTGCGCGAGGCTCTGCCGGTGCCGGCGATCCTGGCCGCGATCGCCCAGCACGGGCCCGATCTCGTGGTGATGGGAACGCACGGGCGGGGAGGATTGTCGCGGTTGCTCTTCGGATCAGTGACGGAGGCTGTGTTGCGCGACGCTTCTGTTCCCGTGCTGACCATGAATCGGACGGATGCGGCGCTGCCGCCGCGGATGGTCGTCTGCGTCGATGGCTCTGCTGAAGAGATGTCGTCCGAAATGGCGGCGCTGTTCGGCGCGCAATGCCGCAACGGCGGCGTGGACGAAGCGGATTTGATCGTCACGGGTGAAACGAGCCGCGCGCTCACGCGACACGCGCGTGCGCCGGTCTTGCACGTGCGGGCACGGACGTAGGAAGTGCTGAGTGCTGAGTGCTGAGTGCTGAGTCCGGCCGCAGCACCCGGCCCGGTTTGGAGGTTCGTCAATGGCATATGGAATCCGAAAGACAGTGACGTTCTCGTATGACGAGGCAGTGGCGAGAACGAAGAGCGCTCTTCAGGAGCAAGGCTTCGGCGTTCTCTCGGAGATCGACATGAAGGAGAAGCTGAAGGAGAAGCTCGACGTCGACACGAAACGCTACGTGATCCTCGGCGCCTGCAATCCTCCGCTGGCGTGGAAGGCGATGCAGGCGGAGCCGGAGATCGGCCTGCTGCTGCCGTGCAACGTGATCGTGTACGAGACCGAGGATGGCGGATCCGTGGTCTCGGCGGCCGATCCCGACTCGATGCTGAGCGTCGTCGGCGAGAACGCCACGGTGGCCGAGGTTGCGCGGGACGCCAAGCAGCGCCTCGAACGCGCTATCGCGGCCATCTAGCCCGCATTTCTCACAGCCCTTCTGCTGCGACAGCCGATAGTGGCCTGTCTGCTTCGCCGCACGACGATTTCGCTCCTCAACATAGTGTCAACTATGCTTTCGTCGCGAAATCGCCGTGCGACTCGCATCCAGGCCACTCTCGGCTGTCTCGCGACGAAAGGCTGTGAGAAATGCGGGCTAGC
>CAZLGP010000033.1:0-33852 GCA_964558905.1 uncultured Thermoanaerobaculia bacterium
TGGGGCGCTTGGTACGCACCCAATAGCGGGTCGTGGCCAGTGGCCGGGCAGTCATTGTCGTCCCCGTCCCATGAAACCTCGACGTATCGCCGCTGGGACCTTCGTACCACTGGTAGCTCTCGTTGGGATCGGGATCGACGACGGACATCGTCACATCCGAGCCGCTGCAGCGGCTCGGAATCCCGACGATGCGGAGGGTCCGCGGCTGACAGACCGTGAGGACGGCGTCGGCGCTGTCTGTATAGACCTGGGGAATCCCGCTAGACACGCGGCAGAAATAGGTACTGTCGGCCTGGATGGGCGGCGTCGTATACGACGAGGCGGTCGCTCCGGCGACGGGGGCCGTCGTCCCTCCGGAGCGGGTGTGCCACTGGTACGACAGCTGTGTCCCGAACGCGCCGACGCTGAGAAGCTTCGTCGTCGCTTTCGTGACCAGTCCGCCGGCGGGTTGGCTGGTGATGGACGGTCGTACGTAGACGGTCGCGGCGAGGCTATCCGTCGACGCTCCGCAGCTTGCAGTCACCCGTACCCAATAGTCGCTGGTCGCCGAGGGGTTGACATCGATCGTCGGCTGTTGCGGCCCAAGAGGAGCGGTCGTATTGCCGGTTGCGCCGCGATACCACTGATACGTCAAATCGGTTCCCGTCGCCTGCACCGTCAGCGTTGCCCCGATGGAAGTGATGATTGTATTTGCAGGGTGCGCCGTGATCTCCGCGGGGAGGCAGACCGTCACCGTGGCGGCCTCGCTGTCGGTGTAGTCGTTGGAGGCGCACGATTGAGAGCTGGAGACGCGCGCCCAATAGGAGCTCGTCGCGTCGAGCGTCGTGGGCGTCGTGTACGACGCTCCGGTTCCCACGGGCGTCGTGGTGTCGCTCTTCGGGCCCTTGAACCACTGGTAAGACAGGGGTGGCGTGCCGGTGGCGTGCGCGGTCAGCACCGCCTGTTGGCCTTTGACGATCGATGCATCCTGCGGCTGGGAGTCGACGGCGGGACGACAGATCGTGATCCGAAGCGCCGCGCTGTTGGCGCTGCAACCCGGCCGTGTGAGCTGCACCCAATAGTCGGCCGTCTCCAGCGGCTGGACGACGATGCCAGAGTCGGTGCCGGCAGGGGAGGACGTGTCGCCGCTTTCGCCGCGATACCACCTGTAGGTCGCATTCTCCTCGGGATCGAGGACGTATAGGCCGACGGCGGCTCCGCTCACCTGGGTATTGTTCGTCGCGTGGATGGCGGGCGTCCGGCACACCGTCAACACGATGTCGTTGGTATCGATGGGAGCGTCGCCGCTCTTGACACGACAGAAGAATGTCGCATCGGCGCCCACCGGGCCCGTGTCGTAACTGGACCCGGTGGCGCCGTTGATCACGTTCGCCTGGGTTCCCACCCGGCGGTACCACTGATACGAGAGGTAACTTCCCTCGGCAGTCACGCTGAGCAGCCGCGATGCACCCGCGGTGATCCAGCCGCTGGGCGTGGTGGTCAGGATCTCGGGAATCACGCTGACGCGTGCCCTATCGGTGACGACGACAGGGTCCGGCGTATCGCAGCCGCTCGTGATCGCGACCCAATAATACGTGGTGCGCGCCGGCCAGACGCGCATCGTATCGGACGTCGACTGCAGCGGTTGGCTCAGGTCCGGACCCGTTTCGGTTCCCACGTACCATGCATAGGACAGGCTCGTACCATCCGCGACGACATACAGATCGCGGCGTTGATCGGGGAGCGTGTTGATGAAGTTCCCAATGTCGTTCTGAATCACCGGGTCGCGGCACACGTTCACGGTCCGGCTGTCCACCGCGCAACCGTTGCCGTCCTGGTATGAGACGCGTACCCAGTAGTGCTCGGCTAGCGCGGTCGAGCGGTCGAGGCTGAGCGTCGCCGATGTCTTGCCACTCAGCGGGATCGACGTATCGCCGCTCTCGCCGACGTACCACTGGTACGCGAGCGGGCGTTGGCCGGTTGCGCCGATCGACGTCGCCACGGAGCCGGTCGCGGCGAGGCGGACGTCCAAGGGCTGTTGATTCACGACGAGGTCGTTGCCGCAGGCGGTCACGTGCACTCTCGCGAACCGCGTGCGCGCGACGCCGCAGGCATTTCCGACGAGCGCGGAAAAGTCCGTCGTCTTCCGGATGTTCCGCACGGTGATCGTTTGCTGGCCGTTGCTGTCGGCGACGGCCTCGTCATGCACCGTATCCGAATCGCGGTACCAGAGGAAATGATTCGGAGGGGGAGTGCCGCCGGCGGACATCGTGAACGAAACATCCGCTCCGGCCTCGATCGTCGCGCCGGAAGGATCGCTCAGGATGCGAACCGGCGAGCAGGCCAGACCGCGAACGACGAAGGTCTCGGTGTCGGTGTGCGTCCCACACGGCGTGCTGACGCGAAGCCAATACGTTCCCGGTGTCTCCACCGTCAATGACGGACCGCTGCCGATACCGATGGGCAGGGGCTTGCGGGTGTTCCCTGATTCGAACTCGTACCATCGATAGAGCGCATCGGGAACCTTGCTGGTCGCGGACAGCGTGGCCAGTCCATTCTCGAGATCGACGACCGTCGGTCCGGGGGTCACGTCGGGAATCGGACAATGACCATGCCTCACGCCGTATGTCTCGTCGATCAGCTTCGACGTGACGGTCATCTGCGGAGACGCGTAAGTGCAGGCGAGCTCGATCTCGGCGCGAAGTCGGGCCTGCGTATCGAACCGCAGCGTGTGAGTCCAGGAGGCCGACTGCGTCGTCTGTGGAGAAGGCTCGCAAGGTGCGCAAGACTCCGGCACGTCATCGATGAACCACTCGATGGACCACCTCAGGGACTGGGGCTCGATCCCGTTGCCGGCCTTCAACTTGACCTCGATCTCGAGCGGTGTGGCCTCGCTCGGAAGAATCGGGCCCGTCCAATCCGGCAGACCCTTGACGAGCTCGATCGCGCACGGCCGGAGTGCGACGCATGCCGACTCGCGCTGAATGATGGTCTGCCCGCTAGCAGTTGCGCCGCAGCTGTTCAAGGCGGTGACGTGGAGGGTGACGTCCGTTCCCCCCGTGGGTGTGAAGGTCACCGCCGGTCCGGCAGCGGTGCCGCCGAACGTTCCTCCCTGGATGGTCCACGAATAGGTAATTCCGGGCGCATCCTGCACAGCGGCCTGAAGCTCCACGCCTGCGACGCAGAAGGTCGACGGTGCGGAGATCACCGGGCTCGACGGCGCAGAGACCACCAGGACCTGTTTGGTGACCGTGGTCGAGCCTCCGCCGCAGCCGCTCGTGACGGTGACCTGCAATCCGACCGGGGATGAGTCCTCGGGTTGGAAAGAGATGCTTGGGAGGTTCGCCGCGGTCACCAACGTTCCGCCGGTGATCGTCCAGGAGTAAGTCGCCCCGGGCTCCTCGGCCACGGATGCGGTTGCGCTCGCGGAGGGACAGACGAACTCGCCCGTGATGATGACGGGTGCAGGAGTAAGGCAGGATTTTGCCAGTGTGATGAGGCTCGGCCGCCCCATCGCGTCCTCGTCGTCATACCGATCGGTCGCGCCGGCCACACCAGAGTGCTCGACTGACGCGATCATTCCGCTGGGATGGTACGAGAACGCCGCCAGCCCACTGACGGCGGTGAGGAGGCCCTGGTCGCGGTTGTATTCAACGTGTGTCGTCGCGCCGGTGGGAATCGCGGTACAGCCGTGAACGGGGCCGCAGATCGGCATCGTGACCGTCAGGGGATGCGACAAGGGGTCATAGGCGACGGAATACTCGAAGTCCCGCAGCGGCGTGCGGGACGAGCCTTCGGCTCGCTCCACGAGCGTCTTCCGTTTCGACAGGAGGCCGCCGGGGGCGGCGTACTCGTAGCTCTCAGTGACGACGACGTTGTCGAACGGCGGCTGATCGTTATGGCGAACGGCGGTGATCAGTTTGCCCTTGCGGCGATCGATCGCTGCCCCGATGGTGTCGTTATGGGGTCCGTAGTCGAATTCCTTGAGAGTCTTCGTGCCGGCCGCGGTGACCTCGAGAACTTTCCGGAGGCGCTCAGCGGCATCGAGCTCGAGCTCGAGCGTGCGGCCGCCGGAAGACCGTTTCCGGTTGCGACCGCGCGCATCGTACGTCGGATACGTGGTGTCGCCGCTTTCCGGGTGATTCTCGGCGACGAGAAAGCCTCGTCCGTCGTATTGGAAGGTGCGCTGCTGCGATTCGGCCATCGTGACCTGGACCAGCCGGTCGGCCGGGTCATAGGCGTACTTCGTGCTGACATTGGAGCCGGTCGGTTGCTCGGGAGTCGTCGGTCCGGCGGGCTGGATCACTTCGATGAGGCGGCCGGAGCCGTCATAGCGCTCGGTCGACTTCCACTGCTCCGTGGTGGTGGTGCTGCCGACGTAACGGCGAGTTTCCCGGACCCCTGAATACTCGAACCGGGTGTAGGTGCCGTCCGGACGGGTCTCGAGCCAGACGCGTCCGGCGTAGTCGTAGTCCCAGAGCGTGACCGGCGTTCCGGTGATCGACTGAAGGAAATTGCCGTTGGCGCGGGAGACGGCGACGGAGCGGGATCGGCGCCGGCCGAGAACGTCGTACGTGGTCCGGATCACCGACCACTCGGGACCGGGCATGCGGCGCGCTTCCTGAACGATGCGGCCGAATCCGTCGTAGTCATACCGCGTCTCGCTCAAGCTCGAGCCGGGACAGGATGCAAGGCCGGCCTGGCATTGCCGGACGGTCACCTTCGCGGGCTTGGAGGCTAGACCTCAAACAAGCGAAGGTCTCATAGCCGCCCGCTTCGGCGTGAATAGTTATTGTATCTACCAAAACGAAGGGCGATGCCGGTTGCCGTGTTACCGGCCTCAGATCGCCGCAAGCATGCTTTGGTCGGTGTTTCTCCTGTGAGTTGTTGAGGGTGGATCTGCCGCGGCGAAGCTCATTCCTCGCAGCGCGACGTCATCGGCGCGCTTACAGTGCGCTGGCAAGTCGGAAGAGCGTCGATTGCCACTCATTCCAGGCAAGCAGGCGATAACGGATCTTCCGGGCCGTTCTCACGATCTGCGCGGGGATGTGAATCAGTGCGGCGACGAACGTCCGAAACTCCATCGTCAGCAGCCGTCGCTGCTGGGCCTTGTGCGCATCGGCCCAGCGCGGATGAATGGGCAACAACAGAGCGGTCCACGCCTTGAGGTTCCACGCCAGTGCCGTCATGATCATGTACGCCCAGTTGGCCTGAAGCGTGTTCACCGGTGCATGGAGGGCCCGGACTCCGCTCTTGAGCTGGGAGATCAAGTTTTCTTGATTACAGCGCGCCCGCCCTTCGTGCACGACTTCGTCCGCGGTCATGGTCCGGTCGTTCGTGATGAAGAAGAAGTAGCGAATGTCGTCGAAGAGCACTTCGTCGCCCTTCTCGATCGACAGGTTCTTGCGCAGCGCCACCACGCGATACGTACTCCGGCACTTGCCCGGCTTGTATTCGAACTCGCAGATCTCCTCGCTCTTGGTTCGGATGGTTTTGAACTTCCGTTCACGAACGATGCGATCTTTGACGTCCTCCGGCTTGGTCCGTGCTCGGGTCTGGATCACGCGCTCGGCTCGCCGGACAAGCTCGTGGTACAACCGATCCGGCCTGTTCTGGGCGAGCTCGATCATGTTTGCCCGAGCGTCGTACCCGAACACGAATCGCACGCCATCATCGGTCCACCGATCAAACTCGGTCGTGATCGAGAAGTCCGTGTCGCCGCGCAGCAGGATGTCCCGGTAACCACCCCGTCGACACAACCCGATCGCCTGGTCGAACCGCGGGATCACCCCCTCGTGCGACGGCCGGTTCGCACCATGGTTGTCCAGGTACAGCACCTCGCCGGTGTTGGCCAGCGACACCATCAACGCGCTGTATCCCCAGATCCCGTTGTACGAGATCTCCATCCCTTGCTTGCACTCGCCTGTGGTCGGCACGATCGATGCGTCGGCATCAATCTTCGCCGTCGCCGCGAAAAACTCCGCAGGCTGCGTTTGCCAGACCACCAATCGGCCTTCGTTGATCCCCTCCATCAATCCGTCGTTGGATCTGGCATCGAAGCGCCGGCAAAAGTCCCCCGCAGTCGTCGGATCAGGCAAGCTCGCCGTACCCAATGCGTCCAACAGGACCCGGTCATTCCGTCGTAGCTCGATGTCTTCGAGACTCTGACCGCCGAACAGGGCGTTATAAGCAATGTTCAGCACGTGATCCGACTCGTGATAGGGCTTGTGAATCTTCAGCAGCTTCAGCCTTGCGTCGATCTTCCGAGCCAGGCCGATCTTCTTCACCACCCGTTGGATCACTCCGATCCCGCCATGCGCGATGGCCCGCGTACGGTCGGCGATCTCGTACTCGATCCCTGCACCGCTCAAAACCGGCGCACCATCATTCACCCGTACCGCATTTTCGAGCCGTTCCTTGATTTGCCTCTTCTCTCGTGCAAGCTTTCGTCGTACGATCTTCTTCACTCGAAAAGCCCCTTTCGGTGTTTCTTTAGTTTCTAGACACGACAATTGAAACACAGGGCTTTTCGAGTTTTTCACTTTTTAGCGGTTACGTTCTTCGCTTGTTTGAGGGCTAGATCGTATTCATACGTCGTCGATGATCGACCGGAAGGAAGGAGCGCCTCGATCCGGCCATGGTCGTCATATTCGAGCGTCGTCTCCAGATCGGCGACATCGAACGTCGAGCTGGGAATGCCGGTGTTGGCATCGACGCTCACGTTGAGCACTGTCAATACATCCTCGCTCCCGGGCGTCTGGTACTTCGTCAGAGATCGCGTGCCGTAGGCCTCGTGGTGCTCGATCTGGAACTCCGGCGTACCGAGCTCGATCGTGTCCAGCTTGCCCTCGAGAACGGAGCGCGATTCACCGGAAGAGCGATTCCCATCGCCGCCGTAGTAGCGTTCCGTGGTCTGCTGGTCCTCGGCGGCGTAGTCGTAGGTGACGACGGTATCCGTCGGTTCACGAGCGGTATTGGTCCCATCGAAGGCGACGTCGGTTCTTGTCAGATCGCGTCTCCTCTCGAGGAACCCTGTTACGTCGTTGAAGTCGAGCTCGCTGTTGAGGAAGGTGGTGTCGTCGGTGACCGTCTTCCGGTCGAACAGGCGGAGTTGCCAGTGCACCAGGGAAGGACGGGGATCCAGCTGCGAGCTCGCCCATGTCTCCGGGTCGACGAGGATGTCCGGCAGTCCAGGGTTGAAGTTCGTGCGGACGGACTTCACCGAAGAGGTCCAGGAGTCGCTGGTCTTGATCGACCGGTAGTTCCCCAGGCCGTCGTACTGTTTGCGGGCGATGTCCGTGTGGGCGTCTCCATCGTCGTGGAAAACGGTCTGACGCTGGACCTCACGGCGATTCTGCGGAGGGTCGGGGAGGTCCATGGCCTCTCTCCGCTCGCCCTCGTATCGAACGTAGTGGGAGCGTTTCGCCGTGCAGTTCCCGCCCAAGCAGACTGACTCTCTCGACGAGAGGCAAAGGTCGCCGCCCGCGGGGCATTCTTCTCCTTCAAGTGTCCTCGTGAACGGCAGGCCGTACTCGCCCCCCAGGGCAAACGACTGGAACAACGAGAACCAATGCTCCGAACGCGTCGAGTCGGGGGCGGAGACGGTGACCTTCGACCAAGGGGATTTGGGCACCGTCGATCCAAGTACGCCATAGCATTGAACGTACGCGCCCGGACTCTGATCGAGGCTCTGGGTGTAGGTCCATTGGCTGGTCGTGCTCGATACCGGATCGAAGAGGGTCTTGGTCCCGACGCCCTCGGTTTGGGTGAACGGTGCACCTTCGACGGTCGGCTCGGGATTGTCGTTGCAGCTCTCCGTCGGCGCGACGTAGGTGTTGTATGTCCACCGGTACTCGCCGCCGGTGGGAAGGGTCAGTTTGCTGATCGCTGCACAGAAGGATTCCGCTGGGGTGCTGCCGTCGAAATACTCCATGCTCCACTTCGACTGGTCGGGTAGAACGATCGCCTTCAGACGTGGGACGAGGGGATCGGGCGTCTCGGCGTCACGGAAGTCGGCGTAACAGGCGTATTTGACGTCGTCGGCGACCAGGCCGTAGTCGAATTCGTAGACCGCCCTGCCCGAATCGAAAGAGGCCAGGTCGATCTTCGAGACGATGACTTTGTAATTTGCCGAGGCATTCGACGGCTCGAGCGACGTATCCACGGTGGACTTCAGATGGACATAGTGCGTGCGGACCGGAGGATCGGTGCTTACCTGGCCTGCGGTGTACTCCTTCAACGTCCATAGCAGATCTTCGTAGTCGATGTCGAGCCGGTTTCCGAACGGATCAGCGATCTGTGTGACGCGCCATCCGTTGACGGTATCGAACTGCGTGAATGTGTGCACCATCCCGTCCGGGAACTCTACCCTTGCGAAGTTGCCAAGCTTGGTCACCCTCAGGAACGACCCGTCATTCGTGTATCCGACGGTCGCATCAGGAGAATCGAACAACACGACGTGATCGGCTCCGTCGGGACTCTCGTAGATGTGCCATGGGCCCTGTTCCGGTGGTGTATCGCTCACAGGAAAACGACCCAGCGAGAGCAGCCATCCCATCCCGGCATTGGATCTGCGGCTCGGCACCGCCTTCTTGTAATCCTGACCGCACCATGGAGGAGATCCCGGAGTCCCCACGGGACAATTGTAAGTTTGGATCTCGTAGTCCCAGTTCTTGCTGTTGTACGAAAGGTGCAGACCGTACCGCAGCATCCCTCCACCCTGGTATTCGTTTCCGATCGGGATGGTCAGTGTGAGATTTCCATTGTACAGGTTGACGCTGTCGTTCATCCCGAGCTGGTACACCTTGTCCGCCTGGAAGCCGCGGTCGATATTGGGGTGCTGCGCCAGGGTCGTGGGAATGATCGCGGCAGCCAAGACGAAGAGCGCGACTGCATGGAAGCGCCGGCGGATCATTGACCACCTCCGGCGGATGCGCTGTGCCAGTACTCGAGCCGTTCGGAGTCGAGGATCGCCACGACGTCGCCGGGACGGAACGCATGCGGTGCAGGGTCGAAGCTCTCATCGAGACGCCCCAGTCGTGCCGGATCGAGGCGAAGACGGCGGTTGGACTGGCCGTCCCGGTCGGCAGCACCGCCGTCACGGACGGTGCCAGCCCACGCTCCGACGCCCGGGCGAACGACCAGGACGTCGACGCTCTCACGGCCGATGTCGAGATGCTGCACGATCGCCTGCGCCGGCAGCGATTCGCGGCCTCCATAGGATCGCATCGGCATCGGCGAACCGTCAGGAGCCGCGACGGCGAGTGCCCCGGTCTCCAGGTCCACGACCATCCAGATCGACCGCCATGCCACACCGCGGACAGGGACATAGCGAATGACGCCGTCGCGGTCGTCGTCGATCAATCGCTCGTGGCGCGAGACGACCCTGGCGATCGATCCGGCCGGCTCGCGGGCGACGCTGAACAGAGCGACAGCGGCGCCTCGTTCGCCGTGGATCGTCACGGCATCGCGGCTCAGCTCCAGCGTGATCGTGGCGGCATCGACCACAAACGGCACGCCGATGGACAGGAAAACGACGACTGCACGGAGAAGGTGAGACATGCTCATGGTCTTGCGTTCCTCGAATCGAGGCGAGACGAATCCACAGGATTTGGACAGACACGACGATCGCCGGAGTGCAGTGGATGCCTCATCATGGTGTCGTATAGGCGTGGAGCGGACCGATTGGTCGCGCATGGTCGCATCGTCCCCACACGCCGTCAATACGGACGTGACGATATAGAGAGGTAATCACTGGCGGTAGCGGCGGAGATCACGTCGTCGTGTGACGGCTGGATTCCTCGCGGACGAGAAAGGTCGAGATGCTGGTTCACGTTCTTTCACGAGGCCGCCCACGTTCTTAAACACGGCACGGGAGCTGTTCATCGAGACGGACGGCGACGGAGGCGACGAAAGGGAGAGCGAGGCCAATTGGTTCGCAGCGGACCTTCTCGCACCGGCACCCCAACTCCACGAGCACTTTCGGAAGCGGGTTCGTCAGTGCACGAATGGCCAGAGGTGCGGGTTCGCCCGATTGCCTTCACCGGAGGCCTCGACCCGACGATGAGTCCGTGCGACGGTTTGCTGCAAGCGGCGGGCTCTCGCACGGAGTTGTGGTGGGCACTCCAGCACGAGGAACCCTTCCCCGGACGCACCTGACGGAACCGGTGCGGAAGCTGAAATGGCCGGGCTCGCTAGCGGGTGGCGAGTAGCCAGACATGTGAGTTGCCAGTAGCCAGTGCTCGCTGTCCAGAGCGATGAGGCGCTGGTCTGGTAACGGGCAACTGCAACGCCACCGCCCGCCCCGCCACCACCCGGAGTCGCCGGTAGCCAGTGCTGCCCGTCCGGAGCGATGAGGCTCCCGGCACCGGGCAACTGGCAACTGGCAACTCGGCCACCCCGTCCCGCTCCCCGCCGGCACCGCCCCCCCGCCCGCTCTCCCGCCAACCGCCAACCGCCAACCGCCAACCACCTGCTATAATCCCCGCCGTTTCAGGTTACTTCTTCCCCATGGACGTGAAAAACGACTCGACCCCCGGTTCGACGAGTGTCGAGATCTTCGGTCAGACGTACAACGTTCGTGGTGACGGGGATCCTGATTATTTGATGGAGCTTGCGCGGTTAGTCGACACCAGGATGCGCGAGGTGGCGGGGCAGGTTGCTACCGTCGACCCCATGAAAATCGCCATCCTGGCGGCCCTGAACATAGCCGACGAGTTCTCGAGATACAGGAAGAAGCGGGAAGATGCCGCGGGAATCTGGATCGAGAGAACGGAGGAAATATCGGATAGGCTCAGCAAGGTAATCAGCTGAGCAACTTCGGTTTCGTAGTTGTGAATCGTTTCGGAGACCCTGCAGAGTTCGTGATGCACGATCAAGCCCTGCAACCGTACTTCTTATCTCGGGTAGCTCGAGTCCCGGGTCGCGTGCACGCCTTCCTCCCATTCGGGGAGCTCAGAAGGTAGCCATAACGACACGGGCAGGGCGCCCACCTGTCTCGTACAGGTTCAGGTAAGAATCTTCACACGGCTCAGGCGGGGTACTCCGAAATCCTTCCTCACTGCGCGAGCCTCCTACGCGGAGGACGTTTTGAGCATCTTTCAAGGATTGATCGCGATCGGCACGGGGTTGGCCCTGGCCGTCGTTCTGGCCCTGATCTGGGCCGCGGTGTCCCGCAAGCGCGCCCAGGCGCAGCTCGCGGAGTCGCGCAAAGCCGGCGAGCGCATCATCGATGACGCGAACAAGCAGGCCGCCGCGCGGGTGAAGGAAGCCGATCTGGAGGCGAAGGAAACGCTCCTCCAGATGCGCTCGGAGTTCGACAAGCAGGCGCAGCAGCGTCGCGACGAGATCAAATCGGTCGAGAAGCGCCTCCAGCAGAAGGAAGAGAGCCTCGACAAGAAGACGCAGCAGATCGACTCCCGCATCGCGGAAGTCGAGAAGCGCGACCGCTCGCTGAACGACCGCGAGAAACGCGTCGAGGCGAGGGAGACCGAGCTCGACGACCTGATCGAGTCCCAGCGGCACAAGCTCGAGCAGGTCGCCGGCCTGACCGCCGAAGAGGCCAAGCGCGAGCTCATCCACGGCGTGGAGAATGAGGCCAAGCTCGACGCCGCGCACATCATCAAGCGCATCGAGAGCGAGGCCACCGAGCTCGGCAACCAGAAAGCCAAGAAGATCCTCGGCATGGCCATCCAGCGCATGGCCTCGGACTACGTGGCGGAGAACACCGTCTCGGTCGTCGATCTCCCCAGCGAGGACATGAAGGGACGCATCATCGGCCGCGAAGGACGCAACATCCGCGCGCTCGAGCTCGCGACCGGCGTCGACCTCATCGTCGACGACACGCCGGAAGCGGTGATCCTCTCCGGCTTCGATCCCATCCGCCGCGAGATCGCGCGCATCTCCCTCGAGCGTCTCATGCAGGACGGCCGGATTCACCCGGCCCGCATCGAGGAGCTGGTCGAGAAGGTCCGTCAGGAGCTCGACCAGAAGCTGTTCGAGGAAGGGGAGGCGGCCGCATTCTCGATCGGCCTCACCGATCTCCACCCCGAGGTCCTCAAGCTCCTCGGGCGTCTGCGCTACAGGACCTCGTACGGACAGAACGTCCTCGTACACTCGCTCGAGGTGGCGCAGCTCGCGGCGCTGATGGCCGTCGAGCTCGGCGTGAACGACACCATCGCCAAGAGAGGCGGCCTGCTGCACGACATCGGCAAGGCCATCGACCGCGAGATGGAAGGCACGCACCTCGAGCTGGGCCGGCAGGTGCTGGAAAAGTACGGCGAGAAGCGCGAGATCATTCACGCGATGGAGTGCCACCACGGCGACTACGACCCGACGACGGTCGAGGCCGTGCTGGTCAACGCCGCGGACGCGCTCTCGGCCGCGCGGCCGGGCGCGCGGCGGGAGATTCTCGAGAATTACGTGCACCGTCTCGAGCGCCTCGAGGCGATCGCGAACCAGATGGAGGGCGTCGCCAAGAGCTTCGCCATCCAGGCGGGGCGCGAGCTTCGCATCATCGTCAACTCCGAGAAGATCACCGACGAGCAGTCGATCTGGCTCTCGAAGGACGTGGCCCGCAAGATCGAAAGCGAGCTGCAGTACCCGGGTCAGATCAAGGTGACGGTGATTCGGGAGATGCGGGCGACGGAGTTCGCGAAGTAGGTGGGTACGGCCTCGCAGCGTTTTGGCTTACACGCTGCGAGGCATTGAAGTCTCAAAGTCTCAGAGTCGCAGAGTCTCAAAGAGGGTGCGAACGCCGTCTTTGAGACTTTGAGACTTTGAGACTTTGAGACTTCTTCCTGGCGCAGAATGAGAAAGAGACGAAACGCGTGATTCGAGTGTTGTACATCGGCGACGTCGTCGGCCAGCCCGGGCGTCGCGCACTGCATCAGAAGCTGGAGACGGTGATCGGCCGGGACATGGTCGACTTCACGATCGTCAACGTCGAGAACGCCGCGGGTGGATTCGGCGTCACCGAGGCGATCATGGAGGAGCTGTCCGAGCTGCCGATCCACGTCTACACGTCGGGCAATCACATCTGGGACAAGAAGGACTTTGTCGAGAACTACGACCACTACCCGCACGTGATCCGGCCGGCGAACTATCCGGCCGGCAATCCGGGGACGGGAAAGGTCATCCGCCAGACCGCCGGCGGCGTCGACGTCGCGGTGCTGCAGTTCATGGGCAATGTGTTCATGGCCCCGATCGACAACCCGTTCCATTGCGCGGATAAGGAGCTCGCGGAGCTCGGCGACAAGGTGAAGGTGATCATCGTCGACATCCACGGCGAGGCGTCGTCGGAGAAGCAGGCCTTCGGGCGCTACCTCGATGGCCGCGTTTCGGCAGTGGTGGGCACGCACACGCACGTTCCCACCGCGGACGAGCGCATTCTCCCCGGCGGCACGGCGTACCAGACGGACGTGGGCATGACCGGCGCGTACGACTCGGTGATCGGGTTCCGCCCCGATGAAGCGCTGCACCGGTTCCTGATGAACACGCCGCGCAAGCTCGAGGTGGCCAAACGCGACATCCGCCTGTCGGGCGCGCTGATCGAGATCGACGAGCAGACGGGGCGGGCGGTGGGGATCACGAGGGTGCGTGAAGACCTCGGCGAATGATTCGCGCGAGCCGCGATCGACGGTGGAATGAATTGAAAATTGAAAATTGAAAATTGAAAAAGGGGTACGCCGGTGCGGAGATCGTGTTCAGTTTTTTCAATTTTCAATTTTCAATTTTCAATTTCAGCACCGACGCGGAGGAGCAACTAGTGCCGCCGCCGCCCACCACCGCCTGGGACCGCCTCGCCGACGCGACCCAGCGTCCGGCCGCGCAGCCGCTGTCGATCGTCACCCTCGGGCACGTCCACACCGACGATCTCGTCGCTCTCACGCCGCACTTCTCGCGCATCGAGCAACTCGTGCTCGACATCCCTCCGCGCGATCCGCTGGCCCAGCATCGCGCGGAATTCAACCGCGCCGTCGACGCGGCCACCGCGGATTGGGTGCTCGTCGTGCGGGAGCGGGAGCAGATCGACGATGCGCTCGCGAACGAGATCGCCGAGGTCGGTTCAGCGGGTAAGGCGCGGGGCTTCCGCATCCGCAGCATCCCGCAGTACGCCGGCAAGCCGCTCCGACTCGGCAGCGCGGAAGGGGAGGTGCGGCTCTTCCACCGCCGGTATTACCTGCGTTTCGCGAACAAGGGCGCGTGGCAGGAGATCGCCGTGCAGGGGAGCGTCGTACGTCTCGCGAACGCCCTGCACTCGGTGACGTTCGCGACGCCGGACGAGCATCGCGCACATCTCGCGGAGCGGGCGGCGCCGCATTCGATGCTGCGGCGGGTGCTGCTGTTCCTGCGATACCTCATCGGCACGCGCACGCTCGACCGCAACACGCTTCGCTACCTCTGGATCGAAGCGTCGTTCGACGTGCCTTCGTCGGTGATCTCGCCGCAATGACGGTGCGTCAGGCTGTCGCCATCGCCGCGGCGATCGGCCGCCTGGGCATTGCCCGGAGCGTTCCGCTCGTGCGGAACTGGCGCGGCGACATCCCGTAGCGGAGCCGGAACTGCTGGCGGAAGTAGTTCTCCGAATCGAACCCGCAGCGGCGCGCGACCTGGGAGACGCGGACGTTGCCGCCTTTGAGGAGGCGGGCGGCTTTCTCCAGGCGCTTTTCCTTCAGGAACTGGCTGAGCAGACGGCCCGTCATTCGATGGAAGCGGCCGGAGATGTATTGCCGCGTGTACCCCAACTCCTTGGTCACGGCTTCGACCGTGACTTCCTCGTCGGCGCGAAGTCGGCGTCGCACCGTCTTGATCAACGCTCGCAGCAGGCCATCCATAAGCTTCTCCTGGACCCGTTGAATGGCTGGCACGTCCCGCGCTACCCTTCCTGAGTCGCGGGGGACTTACCGACCTGTCTTTTTGGATGGACAAATTGTAGCGCAAAACGGAGCGTATCGTGCCCGATGACGATTTTCTGAGAACGGTGCCGCTGTTCGTCGAGTTCGAGCCAGACGAGCTCGAGCATCTCCGCCGCGTGCTGCACGCGACGCATTTTGGTCCCGGCGACATCATCCTGCAGGAGGGGAACGCCAATCGCGCGCTGCACATCGTTCGCGCCGGACGCATCCGCGTGACGCGCCAGGTGCAGGACCGGGAGGTCTCGCTGTGCGACCTCATCACCGGCCAGACCTTCGGTGAGCTCTCGATCATCGAGGACGGGGTCGCCTCCGCTTCGCTCCGAGCAGTCGGTGAGACCGAGGTGCTGTCGATCTCGATGAGCGACCTCGCGGAGCTCCTCAGCGCGAAGCCTTCCGCGGCCGGGAAGTTCTGGCGCCAGATCGCCATCGACCTGCGACGCCGCCTCCTGCAGACCAACGACGTGGTGCGCAGCTACTTCGAGGTGAACCGGGCGCTCGTCGAGAATCCGACCTTTCGCGAGGCGTACGCGATGTGCAACCGGTAGCGAGTAGCCGGTAGCCGGTAGCCAGTTGCCGCGGGCAAGCGTGGCGAGCGTCTCGGTTCTTTTCACTGGCTACCGGCAACCGGGCACTGGCTACCGGCGACGGGTCCAGCGGTCGGCGTCCCGCTCGCGGTACTTCTTCATCATCGCGCCGAACTTCTCGTCGAGGTCCACGTCCAGCGAGTTGGCCAGACAGACGAGGACGAAGATCGCATCCGCGATCTCCTCGCCGACGTCGCCCGGGTCTTCGCCGGCCTTCGGCTTCTTCCCACCGTAGTGATGCATGACCGCGCGTGCGAGCTCGCCCACTTCCTCGGTCAAACGGGCGAGCATCGGGAGCGGCGGGAAGTAGCCTTCCTCGAACTGAGAGATCCACTCATCCACTTCTTTCTGAACGGTTGCGAATGCCATGTTAGGATTTTCGCGCAATGCGGGTCCTCGGCGTGTGCGTGTTGGGTGTCCTCCTCGTCGCCAGCCCGGCGAGCGGGGACGTGCGCCTGACCGTGAAACGCGACGGCACGAAGCTGATCACCAATGACGGCGGCGGCTCGCGGAGCCGCAACCTCGATTGGCTGGTGAAGAAGCACGACCGCCGCTCGAAGTACGACCCGATCATCGAGCGCTACGCCGCGCAGTACCGTCTCGACCCGACGCTCGTGCGCGCGGTCATTCAGGTCGAATCGGACTTCAACCCCTCCTGCGTGTCGCACAAGGGCGCGCGGGGCCTCATGCAGCTCATGCCCGCAACCGCGAGACGCTTCGGCGTCAAGCAGATCCACGATCCCGAGGAGAACATCCACGGGGGCGTGCAGTACCTCGCGTACCTCACGCGTCTGTTCCGGGACGACCTCCCGCGCGCGCTCGCCGCCTACAACGCCGGCGAGAACGCCGTGCTCAGGTACGGCGGCATTCCGCCCTACGAGGAGACGCGGACGTACGTGAATCGCGCCATGACGGTCTACTACGGCCGTCCGTACGGCGGCGGCGCGGTGATGTTCGCCGGCCGGCGCGGCGGGAAGAAGCTGCTTGGCGGCTTCGGCGCGGGCGCGGCCCCGGTCGCCGCGCTCATCCCTGGTGCCAAATACCTCGGCCAGGTCGCCGCGCCCTGAATCGAGGGCAGGGCGCAGAGAGCAGGTCGCAGAGGATGGGGGCAGAGAGAGCCGGCGGTGAATCTTCTGCGCCCTGCCCTCTGCGCCCTGCCCTCTGACGTACAATCGCGGCGACGAATGCCCGAGCGTAATCCCGCCATGGCGCCACCGTTCGATCAGGGCGTCTTTCTCCTGCACTACAACCGCGGGCGCGAAGCCTTTCAGGAAGGGCGCTACGGCGAGGCGCGGCGCGAGCTCGAGGCCGCCCAGCGGCTTCGTCCCGACGACGCCGACGTTCTGAACCTCCTCGGCCTCGTCTACTTCAAGACCAATGCGTTCCCCGAGGCCGAGGTCATTTACCGGCGCCTCATCGGGGAGAATCCGAACGTCTTCATCCTGCACTCCAATCTCGGATTGATCCTGTTCAAGCAGGGGAAGCTCGAAGAGGCGGAGCAGTTCCTTCTCCGGGCTGTCGACCTCCGCCCGAACTACGCGAAGTCGCACCTCTACCTCGGCTTGCTGTACCGGCAGAAGAAGAAGTACGGTCTCGCGCTCGAGCACTTGAAGTTCGCCGGCGCGGACAAGCTCGTGCGCGAGGTGGAGCAGGAGATGCGTCCGCCCGCACCGCCGCCCGTAGCGGCGACGACCGAGCCGCAGCCGAAGATCACCACCCAGAAGGTGCGTGCGATCTCGGCCTCGCAGGCCGAGGAGATCCGCCGCGCGGCGATGGAGTCGCGCACGCAGCCCGGCAACATTCCGACGCCCGCGCCTGCCCCAGCGGCGCCGCCTCCTCCACCGCCTCAACCGGAGCCCGCCGTCACCGCCGCGCGCAAGCTGCAGGACGCCGTCGACGAGCCCCAGCACGTCGAGGCGAAAAAGATCGACGTCGGCCGCAGGATCGAGGGCGCATCGAAGACGTTCACGCTCCATGAGAACGGTTTCCTCGAGATCAACTTCGCGCGCAACGTGCACGTCAAGCGCGGTACGGTCTCGAGCTACTCGGGGAACCTGAAGTTCATCGCCGAGTCCGGCCTCCTCGGCACGACGGCGCAGACGCTCGTCAAAGCGGTGGGGCAGGGGAAGATCTTCGTCTATGAGAAGGGCCGCAAGACGTTCCTCCTCGATCTCAATGACGAGTTCATCTACGTCGAGGGAAGCAACCTCCTCGCGCTCGAAGACTCGCTCACCTACCGCGTGGAGCCGATCTACGACGCGTCCTATCAGCGCAAGATCGACACGGTGAAGATCTTCGGCAAGGGCTCGCTGGCGATCTCGACGTCGATCGAGCCGCTCACGCTGCGCGTCACGCGCGAGTACCCGCTGTCGATCTCCTCGAACGCCCTCGTGGCCTGGACCGGCAATCTCATCCCCACGGTCGTCGACGACAAGTCGCTCGAAACGGTGATGATCGAGAACACCGACATCGGCGGGTTCAAGATCCGGTTCGAAGGGGACGGGGTGGTCGTGAGCGAGCAGTAATCCTGAGCCGCGAAGACGGCGAAGGATCAACGGAGCCCCCACGACCACCATGCCACAGGCGCGGGCAGCGAGAGGGCACCATTGATCCTTCGCTGCGCTCAGGATTCGGAGCCCCCACGACCACCACGCCATAGGCGCGGGCAGCGAGAGGGCACCATTGATCCTTCGCTGCGCTCAGGATTCGGAGCCCGCACGACCACCATGCCACAGGCGCGGGCAGCGAGAGGGCACCATTGATCCTTCGCTGCGCTCAGGATTCGGACTCGTGCGCCGCCCCCCACTCCAGCGCCAGCCGGTACGCCTCGCGCAGATCGCAGTCGCGGTCCCAGTTCACGAAGTACGGGCGCAGAGCCGGGTCTTCGAACGCGTGCTCGAGGACGCCGCAGAGGATGCGATTCCTCGACGAGGGCTCGGTGCGGCGGTACATCTTCTCGAGCTCGAGGGAGATGCCGCGCACGTGCGACGCGGCTTTGCCGCCGAGGGTGCGCCAGTGCTTCATGCAGGAGGCGAGCTCCCAGGCGGCCTCGTACCCTCCGTGCAGGTGCTCGCCGGGAGCGGGATTCTCCTCGATGCAGCGGAGGAGATAGCGGCGCATGAAATCGATCTGCTCGTCGATGGGGATCTCCGGCGTGATCCGGGACCAGGTTGTCTCCGTGAGCGTGAACACCGCGCTCCAAGTGAGCAGATCGCCCGACTCGATCCAGCGGTGGACGTCGTCGCGCGCGATCGGCGCTTCGCCCGCGAGCTGCCTCACCACCTCCGCGTAGCTCATCGTGCGATCACCCGATGCCCATCATCTTCACGGCGATGGGAACGATGACGAAGAGCTGGATGGCGTCGAAGACGCCGTGGGCGATGATTCCCGGGACGACGTTCTTCGTGCGATAGAACGTGATGGCGATGACCAGCGAGATCACGGTCACGCCGATGAGCATCAGCGGATTGCCGTAGGTGAAGTGCGCGAGCGCGAAGAGGATCGTCGAGGCGACCAGACCGACACGTTTCTGCAGGAAGGAGCGGAAGAAGAACTCCTCGATGGTCATGGCCGAGAGGATGATCAGGGCCTTCTTCCAGAGGGCGAGGTTCGCCATCCAGCCGATCATCGCCGGCGGCTCGGGCGGCGTGTCGAGCGCACCGGTGGCCTGGAGCAGCAGGCCGATGATCATGGCCATGACGATGGTGATGGCCCAGCCGCCGACCCCTACGGAGATGCCGATGGCCGCCACTTCGGCCGGCCGCTCGTGCCGAATCTGCAGAAATTCGCGAATTTCGGGCATGCCGCTCAGCAACCACCAGCCGACGAGAAACCCCACCAGGATGCCGTGCATGGCGAAGAGCGAGTAGAAGGGCATGCCCTCCAACTGCCTCGGCGTCGCCGGCGTGAGCGCGGAATTCGTCACGATCAGCGCGATTCCCACGAAGAAGAGGCCGAGCCAGACGTACGCGACCCACTTGACGATGTCGTTCGCGAAACGGTCGCAGCTCAGCAGGTTGTAGCGCTCGCTGAGGAAGACGATGGCGATCCAGACGAGGAGAGCGAAGCCGCCCGACATGGTGTAGTGCATGCGGGACGGAGTTTAGCAGTCCGCATGAGGCATCATAGGCCGCGCATGCATCGGTTCCTCGGGCTCCTGCTGTCCATTGGCGTGGTCACGTTCCTCTACGGCGGCGAGATCGTCACTGCCGATGGCCAGCTGCGATTCATCGAGCGGTTCGTCTGGTCGGGCGACCACGCGGCGTTGACCGGCGACCACGGCACCACGGTCTGGTGGGACCCGCACTCGTGGGACGTCCGCGGCGACACGCAGTTCCTCGCCGTGGCCTCCCTCGGCAGAGGCTTTCACGTCGACATCCACCGCGCCGCATCCGCGACCGTCTCCGACGGCCGGGTCTCGAACGCGCACGTCGTGGGCGGCGACGGCTCGCCCGGCATCGGCGTCATGCACACCGACTATCAGGCCATCGTCAGCGCGCGGCTCCGCAATCCGATGCTCATCGCGCCCGGCAGGCCCGGCTTCGTGACATTCTGGGCCCCGCGCTTCCAGACCTCGGGGCATTGGTGGGAGATCGCGCTCACGCCCGCGGACATCGTCGTGGGCGCGGAGTACACGTCCGTGCCCTCGGTGTCGGATCCGCTCGCCGATCCGCTGCTGTTCGGCAGCGAGGGCACGCCGGGGCCGGGACATCGTCCGGCCGAGGAGTCGGTGAACTTCATCGCGACGGGATATCCCGACGTGCCGTGTCAGCCCGACCTCGGGTGGCGCGTTCGCTTCGGCGTGAAGAGCACCATCGACGGCGAGACCCGCGACTTCGTCACCAGGCGCCCGTCGATTCAGGATCTGATGAGCACCGATCCCGCGCAGCGGGACCGCCTCGACCACTGGCGACTCGAGGTCCACCCCGATCGCGTCGTCTTGTTCGCGCAGCACTACCCGACCGGCGAGCTCGAGGAGATCGATTCCTTTCCCGCGACCGTGCCGTGGCCCGAGGTGTACGTACACTTCATGGCCATCGCCTACCAGGCCGATCACCATCCGCAGGAGCCGTGCTTCCTCGGACAGGTGCGCGAGCTCCAGTGGCGCGACATCACGGTCGAGCCCGTGCGCTACGCCGCGACAGCGGTCACGCCGAAAGAACAGGGCGTCGACAACGTCGCGCGCGAGACGGGGTGGATGTCGTTCGACCTTCGCGATACCCAGCGCTTCGGCGTGTCGCAGCCGAATGCCGAGGCGTACGACCGCTTCGGGTCGCTCGCGTACTGCCGCGGCGACGTCTTCTTCTGCACGACGCAGACGCCGCGCATCGAGCTGACCTTCGCGAGGCCGTTGCGATTCGGTGTGCTGTCGCGTGCACAGCTCGTCTACGACATCCGCGCGGTCGGCGGGACGGGCACCGCGACGCTGTTCCTCAACGGCACGCGCGTTGGCATGATCCCCGGTGCCGAGACCGTCAAAGGCGCCAGCGGCGAGGAATGGGTACACCGCTCGATCGACGTGCCGGTCGCTCTGCTCCGCTCCACGAACGATCTGCGCATCGATCTCGAAGGAGTCGTGCAGTTGGATCGCCTGCAGATGGAGCTCGCATACGAGCGCACCTCGCGTCGGCGCGCCGTGCGGTGAGTGCCGCCCGCGGAGCGCCGGCATCCTGCCGGCCCGGCTCTCGCGAGAAATCCGGCCGCCTGGAAGGCAGCGCTGGAGTTTGCCCATTTCGCGCCGCCGGAGATCGTCCCGGAGGGACAGCAGAGGGTAGCCGGTGGCAAGCGCAGAAGCGCGCAGCCACCGGAATGGAGGGCACGCAGATCCATCCGCCCTGGCAGGGGCGGAAGAAGACGTCTGCCGCCCCTGCCGGGGCGGAAATCGACAAACGAACGCCGGTCCGGTGGCGGCGCTCCGCGCTCGCCACCGGCTACCCTCTTGCAGCGCCTCCGGCGCAACCAGGGGGCCCTCGTAGCGGCCCGCGTTGAGTGGTGCGAATGGAGTTCTGGCGAAACGTTGGCCCCCGTAGGCCGAGGCCGGCTGGAAGCGGCGCTCCGCGCGCTACACCGCCCTCACGTCCACCTGGTTGTCGTAGAACGTCGCTCCTCCGCCGATGTCCGTGACGGCCTGGGACGTCGTGTGGTTGGCGTTGTCGCGGTCTTCCGTGAACTTCGCCCACCAGACCGAAGGGGCGGAGACGACGCCTGGGCGGACACGGTCGGTGATCACGGCCTCAGCGGTGAACGCGCCGCGGTCGTTGAAGATCGACACGCGCGCGCCGTGGGCGATCCCGCGCGATGTCGCGTCGTCGGCGTGGATCTCGAGCGTCGGCTTGCCGGCCGCGCGGCGGAGCGAGGCGACGTTGACGAACGTCGAGTTGAGGAACGAGTGCGCGGGAGGGGAGATCAGCGCGAGCGGGTAGCGGCGCACGAGGTCAGGGTCGCGCTCCTCGGATTCGTACGGCGGAACGTATTCGGGGAGGCGGTCGAGCCCGTGCGCAACGGCGCTAGGGGAGTCGATCTGGATCCTGCCGCTCGGCGTCGGAACGCGTGTGCCGCGCGCGAAGGGGCGGTGCGGCGACGGGATGTCGAGGCGGATGGACGCGCGCTCGCGCAGCTCCTCGAGCGTGAACGGCATGGTGCGCAGCAGCTGCCGCATCATCGTCTCGTCGCTCTCGCGAAGCGCGGGCTCGTCGAGCCCCATGCGCGCGGCGATGCGGCGGAAGATCTCGGAGTTCGGGAGCGCCTCGCCGAGGGGATCGATCGCGCGTGCGTTGAACATGACGTACGTGTGGCCGTACGCGCGGTGCAGGTCCTCGTGCTCGAGCTGCGTCGTCGCGGGGAGGAGCACGTCCGCGTAATCGGCGGTGTCGGTCTGGAAATGCTCGAGGACGACCGTGAAGAGGTCCTCGCGGCGGAGCCCTTTCAGTACGTTCTCGCGATCGGGCGCGATTGCGCCGGGATTCGAGTTGTAGACGATCAGTGCTTCCACCGGGGGGTCGCTGATCTGCGTCAGCGCCTCGCCGAGGCGGGACATGTTGATCGTGCGCGTGCCGGCGGGGCTGAGATCGCGGCGGTGCAGCGTCGCGAAGTCCAGGCCGGAGAACGTGCCGGACGTCGACAGCGTCGCGCCTCCGCCTGCGTCTTCCCACGCGCCGGTGACCGCAGGGAGGATCGAGATCGCCCGCACCGCGGAGCCGCCGCCGGCGTGACGTTGCAGTCCGTAGTTGAGACGGATGAACGTTGGTCGCGTCGTGCCGTAGCGCCGCGCGAGACTCTCGATCGTCTCGGCGGAGATGCGGCAGATCTTCGCGACGCGCTCCGGGGCGTAGTCGGCGAGTACGCGCTCGCGGAGGTCCTGCCAGCCGACGGTCATCTCCTCGAGGTATCCGCGGTCCTCGAGTCCGTCGCGGAAAAGGACGTGCATCATCGACAGCGCGAGCGCGGCGTCGGTGCCGGGGCGGATGGGGATGTGCTCGTCGCACGCGACGGCGGTGCGCGTGCGGAGCGGGTCGATGCAGATCGTCGTCGCGCCGTTTGCTTTGGCCTGGCGCACGAACGGCCAGAGGTGCGGGTTCGCCGTGAGCGTGTTCGTCCCCCACAGGACGATCAGCTTCGCGTGAACGACATCCTCGGGGTCGGGGCCCATGCGCGTCCCGTAGGTGACGTTCATCGCCTCGGTGCCCGCGCTCGCGCAGATCGTACGGTCGAGCAGCGACGCACCGATTGCGTGGAAGAAGCGGCGGTCCATCCCTTCGCCCTGAACGAGGCCCATCGTGCCCGCGTAGGAGTAGGGAAGAATCGCCTGCGGGCCGTGCTCGTCGATGACCCGCCGTAGATTCGTGGCGATGACGTCGAGCGCCTCGTCCCACGTCGCGCGGCGGAACTTGCCTTCGCCCTTGGCTCCGACGCGGATCTGGGGATACAGCAGCCGATCCTCGTGGTACGTCCGCTCGACATACTTCGCGACCTTCGTGCAGAGGAACCCGCGCGTGACGGGGTGATCGGGATCGCCGGCCATGCGGACCGCGCGGCCGTTCTCGACCGTGACGAGCATGGCGCAGGTGTCGGGGCAGTCGTGCGGACAGACGGCGCGAATGACGGGCATTGCAAGGCATTGTAATGACTCCCAACTCGCAGCGGGTCCTTCGCCGCGCTGCGCCGGCCCAGGATGACAGGTGGTGATGGCAAATCTTTGCCGGGCCGAAACCCATCGAAGGCGCTCCTGCGCTACTCTGCGCCCGGATCGCATGACCAGACGCTTTCTCGTCCTCTCTCTCCTTGTCGTTGCGCCTTTCGCCCGCGCGGCGAACTGGCCGGATCGGCCGACGCTGCGCGCGGTGCGCGCGTCGTCGCCGGTCGTCATCGACGCCGACCTCTCCGATCCCGCGTGGGCAACCGCGCCGGAGTTCACGGATTTCACGCAGCACGACCCGAACGACGGCGAGCCGGCGACGATGCGCACGAGCTTTCGTGTGCTCTACGACGACGAGGCGATCTACTTCGGCGCGATGATGGAAGACCCCGGTCCGCCGACGGCGCTGCTCACCCGTCGGGACTCGTTCGGCACGTCGGATTTCCTCTCGATCAACATCGACTCGCAGCACGACCGGCTCAGCGGCGCGGCCTTCACGGTCTATCCGTCGAACGTGCAGGTCGACTCGATCCTCTTCAACGACATCGGCGAGGACACGAGCTGGGACGCCGTGTGGGAGTCGGCGTCGAAGGTGGTCCCCAACGGCTGGGTCACCGAGATTCGCGTCCCGTTCTCGCAGCTTCGCTTTCCGGAGAAGGCGAGCCACACCTGGGGCATCAACGTCACGCGGCGTACGGTGCGGAACAACGAGTGGGTGCGCATCGTCAATACGCCCAAGGGCAAGACCGGGTTCGTCTCGAACTTCGCCGACTTGACGGGGCTGGACGGCATCCGCCGCGGGCGTGCGCTGGAGCTGGTGCCGTATGGTCTCGTGCGGGCGGACATGCTCACGCGCGCCGATCGCTCGAACCCGCTGGTCGACACGTTCGATCACCGCCTCGACGGAGGAGTCGACGTCAAGTACGCGCTCACGTCGACGCTGACGCTGACGGGCACGATCAACCCCGACTTCGGGCAGGTGGAAGTCGATCCGGCGGTCGTGAACCTCAGCCAGTTCGAGACGTTCTATCCGGAGAAGCGGCCGTTCTTCACCGAGGGGCTGAACATCTTCCGGTTCGGCGACTCGCCGGCGCAGAGTCGCTTCGGATTCATCTCCACGCCGCAACTGTTCTACTCGCGGCGCATCGGCCGCTCGCCGCAGGGGAGCGTCGACGCGGCGTTCGTGGCCGGACCGACGGAGACGACGATCCTCGGTGCGGCGAAGGTGACGGGCAAGCTCGGGAAGTACTCCGTCGGCGTGCTGAACGCACTGACGGATGCCGAGCGGGCGCGCTTCGTCGACGGACCGGACAGCGGCCGCCGTCACGTCGAGCCGATGACGAACTACTTCGTCTCGCGCGTGACCCGGGAGCTCGGCGCGGGCTCACGCGTCGGCATGCTCGTCACCTCGGTGAACCGTCGCCTGGCCGACGAGCTGGAAGGGCTGCGCGAGAACGCGCTGCTCCTCGGCGTCGACGGGTATTCGTCGTTCGCGGATCGTTCGTGGATCTTCGAGTGGATGGGCGCGGGCACGCGCGTGTCGGGAAGCGAGGAGGCGATCACGCGGACGCAGCTGTCCTCGGCGCACTACTTCCAGCGGCCGGACGCCGGCCATGTCGAATTCGATCCCACGCGCACGGCGCTCACCGGCTACGCGGGGAAGGTGATGCTGTCGAAGAACACGGGGCTGTGGCGGCCGAACATTCAGGTGCATGCCTATTCGCCGGAGCTCGAGACCAACGACGCCGGGTTCATGCAGCGCGCGGACATCATCTCCGGCCACGCGGTAATGCAGTATGTGAATCAGGAGCCGTCGAAGCGCTTCCGCGAGAAGAACGTGTGGGTCGGGACGTGGACGAACCGCAATTTCGACGGCGACACGCTGGAGCGCGGATTCCTGGTGGATCATTTCGCGACGCTGTCCAACTACTGGGACTACCGCACCGCGCTGTTCTTCGCGCCCGGCGCGTTCTCGGACCAGCAGACGCGGGGCGGGCCCGTGGTGAGAACGGAGCGATCCTGGAGCACGGAGATGGAGCTGTCGAGCGACGAGCGCCGGCGATTCGTCTTCCGTGCCGTCAGCCGGATCGAGGGAGGGGAGAACGGGTCCTTCGGTCGCGAAGGCGGCGTCGAGCTCACGGTTCGTCCCGCGGAGAACATCCGCCTGAGCGTGGAGCCGTACTTCACGAGGTCCCACGGCGCGCATCAATATGTCGCGACGACGAACGGCCAGTACGTGTTCGCGGAGCTCGAGCAGCGCGCTTTCGAGATCGGCACGCGCGTCGACTGGACGCTCAGCCCGGCGCTCTCGTTCCAGCTCTATCTGCAGCCGTTCATCGCCGCGGGCGACTATCACGACCTGCACGCGCTCGCGAGCCCGCGCACCGCGGACTACGTCCCATACGCCGGCACGGTCCGGGAGCCGGACTTCAACTTCCGCAGCGTGCGAGGCAGCGCCGTGGTGCGCTGGGAGTTTCGCCCCGGCTCCGCGCTGTACGTCGTGTGGAACGAGAACCGCGAGGATTTCGACCCGATCGGCAACTTCCGATTCGGCCGCGATCTCCGGGCGATCTCGACCGCCCCATCCCACGACGTGTTCCTGGTGAAGATGTCGTACTGGCTGCCGATGTAGGCGCGCGGGCGGGACGGCCTCAAGGTTTCGATGGAGACCCTCCAGCAACCCGAGGCGAACTCGGTCGGAGGGGGAGTGCATTCCTACGGCTGCCGGTGGAGGTGGGTCTCCGCTGCGGGTCCAGGCTCGCGGAGCTCCGCCTCGAGGTGGCGGATCTCGGCGAGGGCTTCGTTGGCGACATTGCGGGCTTTTTCGGCTTGAATGTTGACAAGCGTGATCGCCGACCATGTATCGGTCTCGAGTGCTGAGCGCGCGCTCTCGACTTGCTCGCGCAACTGCTGGAGACGCGTTTCGATCGAGCGAATGCGTTTTGCGTGGTCCATCCTCCGAGGCTACCTCGGAGGGGCACGGATTCAGGAACCTCTTCGTGACTCCGCCGCGGTACCGCTATTTTTTTGCCTGGGGCTTTCGCTCGAGCTTCGCGACGCGCACCTCGAGCGCGCTGACGCGCTTCCCCAAAGGGGTGGCGTCGCCTTCATCGAAGATGCTCAGGTCGTGGCGCAGGTTCTCGATGTGGACGTGGGCCAGGCGGGCATCCTCGCCGACCTTCTTCAGATCGCTGCGGAGCGCGGCGAGATCCGTGCCGATTTTTTCGAACCTCGCGTCGATCTTTTCGAACCTTACGTCGATCTTTTCGAACCTTGCGTCGATCTTTTCGAACCTTGCGTCGATCCTTTCGAACTTCTCGACCAGCTCGGTGCGAAGCTCACGGAGCCCAGTCGAGAATTGCTCGTCGACCCGCGCGAACTGTTGATCGACCCGCGCGAACCCTTCCTTCACCGCGGTCAGGATGTCGTTCTGCTCTTCCATCGCACCGAGGCTACCTCGGGATTTGTGAAGTCGCAATGGTTCTACGAACGGTGGACACGGGCCGGCTGGAAGCCGGCGTAGCGGCCGCCTGGAAGGCGGCGCTCCGCAGCTCGGCGGCGCTCCGCGGGGCGGCCGGCGCGCCTTCTCACTCGCGCTCGAGGACCATGGCTACGCCCATTCCGCCGGCGGCACATACCGTCACCAGGCCGTACTGCTGGCCGGTGAGCTGGAGCTCGTTGCAGACGGTGGTCACGATGCGGGCGCCGGTGGCGCCGAAGGGATGGCCGAGCGCGATGGACCCGCCGGTGCGGTTGATCTTCTCCGGGTCGATGTCGCCGACGGGCTCGCCGCGGCCGAGCTTCTCCTTCGCGATCTTCTTGGAGCCGAGCCACTGGATGTTCGAGAGCACCTGCGCGGCGAAGGCTTCGTGCATCTCGATGACGCCGATCTCCTCGAGCTTGACCTTCGCGCGCTCCAGGGCGGTCGGCAACGCGAACACGGGGCCTTGCAGGAGCTGATCGAACGGATCGGTCGCGGCATACGCGTAGCTGCGGATGAAGCCGATCGGCTTGATGCCCAGCTTCTTGGCCTTCTCCTCCGACATCAGCAGGACCGCGGCCGCGCCATCGGTGAGGGGGGATGCATTCGCCGCGGTGATCGTCCCGTACTTGCGGTCGAACACGGGACGGAGCTTGGACATGGCGTCGAGAGTCGAGTCGCCGCGCACGAGGTTGTCGGTCTCGACCACGTTGTCGTAGCTGGGCGGGACGACGACGGTCATCACCTCATCCTTGAACCGCCCGGAGGCAGTGGCGGCGGCGGCGCGATGATGCGACTGCAGGGCGAACTTGTCCTGCGCCTCGCGGGTGATGCCGTTCTCCTTGGCCATCTTCTCGGCGGACTCGCCCATGGTCAAACCGGTGGTCGACTCCGCGATCGCCGGGGCGTCGGGCGCGAGGTCTCTCGGACGGATCTTCGAGAATGCGCGGAGCTTCCCGCCGAGGGACTTCTGCTTGCTCGCGGAGACGAGCGCGTCGGCGAATTTTTTCGAGAAGAGGATGGGGATATCCGACAGGGACTCCGCACCTCCGGCGATGATGACGTCCGCGTACCCGCGCGCGATCATGTCGGAAGCCGAGGTGATGGCCTGGTTCGCCGACGCGCAGGCCTTGCTCACGGAGTAGCCGGGAAGGTTCCGGGGCAGCCCCGTGCCGAGGATGATCTCCCGCGCGATGTTCGGTGCCTTGACCGACGGAATGACGTTCCCGAAGACGACTTCCTGCACCTCGGAGGGGTCGATGCCGCTGCGCTGCATCAGCTCCGTGACCGCGAGTTTGCCGAGGTCGAGTGCGGAGAGGTGCGCGTAATGGGTTCCCGATTTCGCGAAGGGCGTGCGGACCCCGCGAACGACGGCGACGCGAGGGGTGTATTGCCAGGTCATTGCGCGGCAGGATACAACACACGACTCGCGTGCGCCGTGGGTCCCCCGGCAGGCACGGAGTCTCAAAGTCTCAAAGTCGCAAAGTCTCAAAGAGAGGCGGCAACCTCACTCTTTGAGACTTTGAGACTTTGAGACTTTGAGACTCGTCTCCTCCACTTCGGGCCGTTGTATTCGCGGGACGCGTGCGGTCGCGCCGCGTACAATCGCGCCCATGCAACCGAATCCTTTGCGCGAGGGGCTGGAGCAGGAACGTGTGCCCGATCCGTCGTGCCTGGTCATTTTCGGGGCGTCGGGGGATCTGACGCAGCGCAAGCTCGTGCCCGGGCTCTACTCGCTCGCGCACGACGGTCTGCTCCCGACGGGGCAGACGATCGTCGGGATGGCGCGCGCGGACGTGAGCGACGAGCAGTTCCGCGCGAACATGCGCGAGGCCTGCGAGGAGCACGCGCGCACGCGGCCCATCGACGACGCGGTGTGGGACACGTTCGCGAAGGGACTGTTCTACGTGCGCGGTGAATTCTCCGACCGCGACGCGTACGTCCGTCTTCGCGAACGCCTCGAGGAGCTCGACCGCGCGCGCGGGACGGGCGGGCGACGGCTGTACTACCTCGCCGTGCCTCCCGATTTCTTCGACGACATTGCCCGCCACCTCGGGGAGCACGACATGGTCACGGATCCCGAGCGCGGCGGTCCGTACACGCGGGTGATCATCGAGAAACCGTTCGGGCACGACTCCGCGACCGCGCGCGAGCTGAATCGCATCGCGGTCTCGACCTTCCGCGAGCGGCAGGTGTTCCGCATCGACCACTACCTCGGCAAGGAGACGGTGCAGAACCTGCTCGTGCTGCGCTTCGCCAACGGTCTCTTCGAGCCGTTCTGGAACCGGCAATACATCGACCACGTCCAGCTCACGGTCGCGGAATCGATCGGGGTGGAGAAGCGTGGGAACTATTTCGACGGCGCGGGCATCGCGCGCGACATCATTCAGAACCACATGCTGCAGCTCGTCTCGCTCGTGGCCATGGAGCCTCCGGTCGCTTTCGAAGCCGATGCGGTTCGCGACGAGAAGGTGAAGGTGCTGCGCGCGCTCCGGCCTCTCAGTTCGTTGGAGAACGGCGATGCAGTGCGCGGGCAATACACCGACGGCTCCGTCCTCGGCGAAGATGCGCGCGGCTATCGCGAGGAAGAGAAGGTAAAGCCGAACTCGCGCACAGAGACCTACGCCGCGATCAAGGTCTTCGTCGACAACTGGCGCTGGGTGGACGTGCCGTTCTACGTCCGTGCGGGGAAGCGGCTGCCGAAGCGCGTGACGGACATCTCGATCCACTTCCGCCCCGCGCCGTATCCGCTTTTCAGCCGCCTCGGCCTGAAGATGAACGCGAACGTGCTCGCCATCCGCATCCAGCCGGACGAGGGAATCTCGCTCAAGTTCGACTCGAAGCTGCCCGGCCCCAACGTGCGCACCGCGCCGGTGACGATGGAGTTCCGCTACGCCACGTCGTTCGGCGCGGAACCGCCGGAGGCCTACGAGCGGCTGTTGCTGGAGACGATGATCGGGGACGCGACGCTTTTCGCACGCCGCGACGAGATCGAGACCGCATGGAACTGGCTCGATCCGCTGCTCGAGCAGTGGGAAAGCGAGGGCGAGCCGGAGCGGTATCCCGCGGGAACGTGGGGACCGGAGGCGGCGGATGCGATGCTGGAGAAGGATGGGAGGAGATGGAGGCGACCGTGAAGCGCGTTGCCGCTGGCCAGTTGCCAGTTGCCAGTGGCCGTGGCCAGGGATGCTGCGCACTGGCGTAACTCCCGCAGAACGACGCCTGGCAACCGACACTGGCTACCGACAACCGGCAACTGGCAACTGGCAACCGGCAACTGGCAACTGGCTACTGGCAACCGGCTACTGGCAACCGACAACGGGCAACGGGCAACGGGCAACTCATGAATGACCTCCACGTCGACGTCGCCACGATCGAAAAGCAGCTCGCGGAGCTGTGGCGGACGGAGAAGCACGATCCCGACAAGGCGCTGACGAAGGCCGCGCTGTGGAACGTCGTCGCGCACACGTGGACGGGCGAGCAGCACGCGCGGGTGACGGAGATCCTGGCGCGCGCGAGCGCCTCCGTTCCGCAGCGGACGATCGTCATTCAGGCCGACCCGCGTGGCGACGCGCGCATGTCGTCGTGGATCTCGGCGAACTGTCATCTCATCGCGGGCGGGAAACAGGTCTGCTCCGAGGAAGTGTCGATCGTGGCCTCGGGGGATCAGGTCGATCACGTGCCGCCGCTGGTGAGCGCCCTGTTGCTGCCGGACATGCCCGTGGGCGTGTGGTGGGTGGGCGAGCTGCCGCGCGATCATCACGCCTACGCGGAAACGCTCCTCGAGCCGGCCGATCGATTGATCTATGACTCCGCGCAGTTTCACGGTCGCGAGGACCTGGAGCTCATCGCCCGCATCGCCGAGGAGACGACGACCGCGCCGGCGGACCTGAACTGGGCGCGCATCGAGGAGTGGCGCGCGGCGACGGCCGCGCTCTTCGATCCCGCGCCGATGCGCGAACGTCTGCAGGCCATCCGGAACGTCCGGGTGTTCAGCGGTGGTGGAACGTCGTTCGGTGCGCTGTCCGAGGCGCTGCTGTTCGTGGCCTGGATGTCGGCGCAGACCCGGCAGGAGCTCGATTTCGATTTCGTGCGCGAGGGAAGCGAGGCTGGGATCGCGGCGATCGAGATTCTCTTCGCCGACAACTCCATCGCCCTGATGCGCGGAGACCGCGATCGCCGCGTCGTCATCTCGACCTCGGACGGCACGGAGGCGGCACTCGACTGCGTGACGCGGTCGCTCGCGCGCGATGAGGAGGATCTCATCGTGCGCCTGCTCAAACGTCCCGAGGCGGACCGGGTCTATCTGAAGTCTCTGCGGATCGCGCGAAGGCTGGCGCAATGAACCTGCGCATTTTCGGGAATCACGAGGACCTCTCGCACGCGGCCGCGCGGGCGATCCGCCAGAGCGGCGCGAAGAGCATCGCCGTTACCGGCGGCTCGACGCCGAAGCGCCTCTACGAGATTCTCGCCGAGTCGCTGCCGGAGGACGTGACCTGGGTGCTCGTCGACGAGCGTTACGTGCCTCACGACGATCCGCAGTCGAACGCCGCGATGATCGAGCGGACGCTGTTTCCCGGCGGTCTTCCGCGGCGCTGGCTGACGTTCGACACGTCGCTGAACGATCCCGCGTTGACTGCCCGGCGCTTCGAAGAGCAGTGGGATTTCGGCGATCTCGACCTCGTGCTCCTCGGCTGCGGGGAGGATGGGCATACGGCATCGCTCTTCCCCGGCACGGCGGTGCTCGACGTCGTCGATCGCATCGCCGCCGAGGTGTACGTGCCGCGTCTCGAGCAATGGCGGGTGACGATCACGATGCCGGTGATCCGCGCCGCGAAGCGGCGCCTGGTGCTGGCGAGCGGCCCGTCGAAGATGCCGGTGATCGAGTCGGTGCGGGCGGGGGAGGACCTGCCGGTGGCGCGGGCAACGACAGGCATCGATACGTGGTGGCTCGTGAGCCGCGGGTAAGGTCAGTCCGATCGTGTGCCGCGTCAGCGGCACAGGAATCGACTGCCCTCACGCTGCTTCCTGCTGCCGCGCGCAGGCGCGGAGCATCGCGCGGATGATCGCGAAATCCAACGGCTTTGCCGCGTTGGCGAACACCTCCGCGGGAGCGATGGTCATCAGCTGATCCATTCCGGAGGGCGAGAGGATCACCACGTTCCTCCGGCCGGGATACCGGCCGTGATAGTAGGCCAGGACATCTTCGCCGCGGACGCGCGGCAGGACGAGATCGAGAACGACGGCATCGAAAGACTGAGTGGAGAGGATCTCGATCGCCTCGCCGCCCCGTGCGGCCTCGACGACCTCGAAGCCCTCGGTCCGGCCGGCCGTTCGCAACAGCGAGCGCACCTCCGGATCTTCTTCGATGACGAGCATGCGGAGCGTGCCGATGCTCGCTGATGCAGGGTCGATCGTCACGGGTCCTCCTTCAACATTGAATTCAATACAGCCCTTCACGGCCACGACATTAGTACGTTCGCGAGGTTGGGGCTATCCGGTGTTCAGGGGATACGCGCCGGGAGATGGCATTGGGTGTGAAAGCTGTGACAAAGTCCTCCCGGAGTGTGATCCTTGTTCCGTTCGCGTCTCACGCTATTTCACATCGCCGGCATCGCCATCCGCATCGACGCGAGCTGGATCATCCTGGCGGTGCTCGTGACGTGGTCGCTAGCCGCGGCATTATTCCCGGCGCAGTACCAGGGGCTGTCGCTAGGGACGTACTGGACGATGGGCGCGATCGGCGCGCTGGGGCTGTTCGCGTCGATTCTGTTTCACGAGATCTCCCACGCGCTCATGGCCCGGCGCCGCGGGGTGCAGATGAACGGCATCACGCTGTTCATCTTCGGCGGCGTCGCCGAGATGGAGAGCGAGCCGGAGGACGCGCAGACGGAGCTTCTCATCGCGGTGGCCGGCCCCCTGGCCACGGTGGTCTTGATCGCCGTGCTGTGGCCGCTGTCCTTCGTCGCGCGCGGTCAGGAATGGCCGCTGCTCGCGCAGTCGACGTTGTGGTACCTCGCCTTCGTCAACACGGTGCTGCTCGTGTTCAACGCCATCCCGGCGTTTCCGTTGGACGGCGGACGCGTGCTGCGGGCCGTGCTCTGGAAGCGCGGAGGCGACGTCCGGCGTGCGACGAGGACCGCATCATCGGTCGGATCGGGATTCGGGCTCCTGCTCATCGTTCTCGGCGTCTTCCGGGTGATCAGCGGCGATTTCATCGGTGGGATGTGGTCGTTCCTGATCGGGAGTTTCCTGCGGACGGCGGCCAACACCGCGTATCAGCAGACGCTCCTGCGCGAGTCGCTGCGCGGGGAGACGGTGAGCCGGTTCATGAAAGCCGAGGTCATCACCGTGCCGCGGGAGATCCCCGTCCGCGAGCTGGTCGAGGAGTATTTCTACAAGCATCACTACCGGATGTTCCCGGTCCTCGCGAATGGACGCCTGAGCGGCTGCGTCTCGACGAGGGATGTGTCGAAGCTCCCGCGCGACCAGTGGGACGAGCAGACGGTCGGCGCGATTGCGTCGCCCTGCGCCGAGGAAGCGAGGATCACCGCCGACACGGAAGCGGTCGACGCGCTCGGCCGGATGCACCGCACGGGGCAGTCGCGCCTGCTCGTCATGGAGGGCGAGGAACTGGTGGGCATCCTCACACTCAAGGACCTCCTGCGGTTCCTGGCGCTGAAGGTCGAGCTGGAGGAGAAGAAGTAGCGCCGGTACGACCGGCAGCGCTGGCCGGTGCGACCGGCAGCGCTGGTTGCT
>CAZLGP010000034.1:0-25801 GCA_964558905.1 uncultured Thermoanaerobaculia bacterium
GGCCTGATCAGCGCCGGAGGCGCGGCAGAGGGTAGCCGGTGGCGAGCGCGGAGCGCCGCCACCGGAAGAAGACGGCTGCAGGAAGTCCGCCCCGGCGGGGCGGAAGAGGTTCTCTGCCGCCCCTCCGGGGCGGATCATTCGCGGACGCCCACGTTTCCGGTGGCGGCGCGTTCGCGCTCGCCACCGGCTACCCTCTTTAGCGCCTCCGGCGCAGGTCCCAAGCCTTAAGTCAACGCCATTGCGGCTGAAGCCGGGGTGGCTACTTCCTCTTGCCCGCTACGCGGGCTTTTAGCCGCCGTCCCCGCGGTAGGGGCACGCGAAGGCTCGCCACTGGGAGTCTGGACATTCGCGCGGGCGGGGCGCCGGCGATGTGTGGGGCGGCGAGGACGCCGCCCGCTCAGCCGGCGGGACGCCGGCGTTCCGCGAGCGACGCCTTCTCCTCATCCTCGATCGCGATCACGACGTGCTCCACATTCGTCGTCCCGCTCTCCAGCGCCTCACGCATCACGTCGACCGCGCGCTCGAAGCGGAACCGGGCGTGGCCGGTGGCGAAGACGGGCATGGCCAGCGTGCGCACCTCGAGCTCGTCGGCGCGTGCGAGCGCATTCCGCACACAGGCGCGGATGACGCTATCGGACGACAGGTGCGTCGACGGGTCGCTGGCCACGCAGTGGATCACGGCACGGAAAGGGAGCTTGCCGGCGGTGGTCACGTGGACGGAGCCGGGCGGTAGCTGCGCTCGGCCGGAGTGGGCGAGCAGGTCTTCACACGCGCGGAGCACCTCGAAGCCGCCGCGCTCGCGCACCGCTCCGCCCGTGCCCATCATCAGCGTGAGGCGCGCGTTCGTCGATGTGCAGATCGCGTCCGCCGGCGCCTCGGTGATGTCGCCGTGGAAGACGGTGATCTTCAGCTCCACTCCCCCGTCGTCAGGTAGTCATGAATGCCCGCCGCGGCCTTGCGGCCCGCGCCCATGGCGAGGATGACCGTCGCGCCGCCGGTGACGATGTCCCCGCCGGCGAAGACGCCGCGCTTGGAGGTTCTGAGGGTCTCGGGATCGGCCTCGATGTAGTTCTTGCGGGTGGTCTTCAGATCGGGCGTGGTCGACTGCACGAGCGGATTGGCGGTCGTGCCGACGGCGACGATGCAGACGTCGGCGTGAATGACGTGCTCGGAGCCGGCGATGGGAACGGGACGGCGGCGGCCGGACTCGTCGGGCTCGCCGAGCTCCATGCTCGTCACACGCACGCCGGTGAGCCAGCCCTTCGCGTCGCCGAGGAGCTCGACGGGATTGGTCAGCGTCCGGAAGTCGACGCCTTCTTCTTTGGCGTGCTTGACCTCTTCCTTGCGCGCGGGCATCTCCGCCTCGCTGCGGCGATAGACGAGCGTGGCGTTGCGCGCGCCGAGACGCAGCGCCGTGCGCACGGCGTCCATGGCCGTGTTGCCGCCGCCGACCACCACGACATCCCGATCGCGGCAGTCGTACACCGGCTCGTCGTACTCGGGGAATCGATACGCGCGCATGAGGTTCACGCGGGTGAGGAATTCGTTTGCCGAATAGACGCCATTGAGATGCTCGCCAGGAACGCCGAGGAACTGCGGCAGCCCCGCGCCCGTGGCGACGAAGACGGCGTGATAGCCCTCTTCTTCGAACAGCTCGTCGAGGGTCACGGTCTTGCCGACGACGACGTTCGTCTCGAAGGCGACACCCATCTGGCGGAGCACGTCCACGTCCTGGCGGACGATGTCCTTCGGCAGGCGGAACTCGGGGATGCCGTAGACGAGGACGCCGCCGAGCTCGTGCAGCGCTTCGAAGACGCGCACCTGGTGGCCCTTCTGGACGAGATCGCCCGCGCAACTGAGACCCGCCGGGCCACTGCCGACGATGGCGACCTTGAGGCCGGTGGCCGGGGCGATCTCGGGGATGCCTACCGCGCCGACGCGACGCTCGTAGTCCGCGACGAAGCGCTCGAGATGACCGATGGCGAGGGAGTCGACGCGTTTGGTCATCAGGCAGTCGCCTTCGCACTGCTCTTCCTGCGGGCAGACGCGGCCGGTGATCGCCGGCAGGGCGTTGTCCTTGCGGATGACGGCGGCGGCGCCGAGGTAGTCGCCTTCGATGATCTTGGCCACGAACAGCTTGACGTCGACGCCGACGGGACAGCCCTTGGTGCAGGTCGGCTTCGCGCAGGCCAGGCAGCGCAGAGCCTCCGCGTTCGCGAGCTCGGGATCGAAGCCGAGATTCACTTCCTCGAAGTTGTGCGCCCGCACGTCCGGCTCGCGCTCCGGCATGTGCTGCCGGGGCATCTTCATCCGCTCCTTGTTCGGAATGCTGTTAGGCATGCGCCTCCTCCAGCTCCTTCGCCGCGCAGCGGCCGTGCTCCTCTTTGTATTGAGCGAATGCGAGCTGCTCCTGGTCGCGATACATCGCGTTGCGCTGGGTCAGCACCTGAAAGTCGACGCCATGGGCGTCGAACTCGGGGCCGTCGACGCAGGCGAAGGCGCTCTTGCCGTCGATGATCACGCGGCAGCCGCCGCACATGCCCGTACCGTCGACCATGATCGAGTTGAGACTGACCACGGTCTTGATGCGCGGCTCGCGCGTGACCTCGGCCACGGCGCGCATCATCGGGACTGGGCCGATGGCGAGGACAAAGTCGACGGAGGGCAGAGAGGGAGCGGCGGCATCCGAGCTTCTGCCCTCTGCGCTCTGCCCTCTGTGCGCCGGGATCAATGCACGCAGCTTGTCCGTCACAAGGCCCTTCTCTCCGTACGAGCCGTCGTCCGTCATCACGTACACCTCGTCGCTGACGGCGCGAACCTCCTCTTCCAGGATGAGCAGCTCCTTCGTGCGCGCGCCCAGGATGGAGATGACATGGTTTCCGGCATCGCGCATGGCGCGTGCGGTGGGAAGAGCGATGGCAGTTCCAACGCCACCACCGATGACAACGACCGTACCATACCGCTCCACTTCGGAGGGCTTGCCGAGAGGGCCGACCACGTCGAGGATCGAGTCACCGGCACCCATCTCGTTGAGGAGCGAGGTCGTCTTGCCGACGGCCTGTACGACGAGCTGGATCGTCCCGCGCTGCACGTCCGAGCCTTTGATGGTGAGCGGGATACGCTCGCCGTGCTCGTGCAGGCGGATGATGACGAACTGTCCCGCGCGCTGTTTGCGGGCGATGCGCGGAGCCTCGATCTCGAACTGCTTTACGCCAGGACCGAGGACTCCTGCGGTAACGATGCGGTACATGCAGTCTCCTTCGATGACTCGAAACGCGCGGTGAAGAAGCGCAGCGTGGGCGGCTCGTAGACCATGGTCAGGCCGGCGATCTGCTCGCGCTGGGCATAGAGCTCCTTGACCGAATAGGCAACGACGTCCATGTGCCGGTCGGTGTAGACACGGCGCGGAATGGTCAGCCGCACCAGCTCGAGGCGCGGCCTGCGATTCTCGCCCGTCATCGGATCGCGTCCGGCGGAGACGATGCCCCGCTCCATCGCCCGCACGCCGCTGTCGATGTACAGCGCGGCCGCGAGGGCCTGGGCCGGGAACTGCGACTGGTCGAGGTGCGCGAAAAAGCGGCGCGCGTCGAGGAAGACGGCGTGACCGCCGATCGGCTCGACGATCGGAATGCCCGCGGCCAGGAGTTGCTCGCCGAGGTAGCGAACCTGGTGGATGCGGTGAGCGATGTAGTCGTCGTCCACCATCTCGTAGATGCCCTGGGCGATCGCTTCCATGTCCCGCCCGGCGAGACCGCCGTAGGTCGGCATTCCCTCGAAGATCACGACCTGCTCGCGGGCCTGCTGGAGGATCCACTCCTCGTTCATGGCCAGGAATCCGCCGATGTTCACGAGGCAGTCCTTCTTGCCCGACATCGTGCAGCCGTCGAAGTAGGACATCATCTCGCGAAGGATCTCGCGCACCGGTTTGCCGGCGTAGCCCTCTTCCCGCTCCTTGATGAAGTACGCGTTCTCGACGGCGCGCGTGGCGTCGCACCAGACTCGGATGCCGTGGCGCTTGCAGAGGTCGCGGACATCGCGCAGGTTCTGCATCGAGACCGGCTGGCCGCCGGCCAGGTTCACGGTGCAGGCCACGTTCACGTAGGGGATGTTTCTCGCGCCGTAGTGGTCGATGGCCGCGGCGAGCTTGAAGACGTCGACGTTGCCTTTGAAGGGATGCCATGCCGTCGCGTCGTGCGCCTCGTCGATCACCACGTCGACGAACGTGCCGCCCTGCAGCTCCTGGTGCGCGCGGGTGGTGGTGAAGTACATGTTCCCGGGGATGATGTGACCGGGACGGATGAGGATGCGCGAGATCAGATGCTCGGCGCCGCGGCCCTGATGCGTGGGGACCATGTGGGCGAAGCCGTAGATCTCGCGGACGGCACGCTCCATCGCGTAGAACGACCGCGCGCCGGCGTAGGCCTCGTCGCCCATCATCAGGGCGGCCCACTGGCGGTCGCTCATTGCGTTCGTGCCGCTGTCGGTAAGGAGGTCGATGTAGACGTCTTCGCTCCGGAGGAGAAAGGTGTTGTACCCCGCCTCGGCGATGGCTCGCTCGCGGTACTCGCGGGTGGTCATCCGGAGGGGCTCGACGGACTTGATGCGGTAGGGCTCAGCAAGAGGTCGCGACATACACGCAAGGTAGCAACCGCGCTCACGAGTGCTCTGGCATGCGGCTCACGTGGGGATGTGACGCGTGTCACCTGGGGCAGCACACACGCCATCCGCGAGACGGTATTCGTCGTGCGAAATCCTCAGTAGTGATAACGCGCCTGCACGAAGTCGATCCGCGAATCGGACACGATGTAGACGACGCGATGCTCCTGCGTCAGGCGTCGCGACCATGCACCCTTGGCGAAGTATTTGAGCGATTCCGGCTTGCCGATCCCCATAAACGGATCGCGAAGGATCGCTTCGATGAGCTCGAGCACACGAAGGGCAACCTTGCGGTCGACGTCGACCCAGTAGCGGAGATCCTCACGAAACTCAGGGTGAAAGACAGCACCCCGGATCTTCGAAGCCGCCAAGGAGCCTACTCATCCAATCCTACGTCGCGGCGGAGCTTGTTCAGCGACTCGGGGCGTCCCTTCGCCTGGTTGACGCGCGCGAGCGCCCGCAGCAGGCGTTCGGCGTTCCGCGGCGACCGCAGGAGGTGTGCGACCTCCATGAGACCCCGCAGTTCATCGGCGGCGATGAGCGCGATATCTCCGCCTTCGCGCCGGCGGATGATGACCGGCTCGCGACTGTCCGACACCTCGTCGAGCAGAGCCTTGAGATTGGCGCGTGCATGCGTGTACGTGGTTTCGGTCATGGCGTCCTGTACAGAAATACTGTACGCCGTATTCCGGCGAAGGACAACCCCGCACTCTGCACCCCTGGACTGCGCGTCGTGCTAAAACGGGTTTTCGTGAGACGCGTGGTCCCTCTTTTTCTTCTTCTCTTCTCGTGCGCGACACCGGAGGATCCGGCGCCGGAGCGGCCGTCGATTCTGCTCGTGACGCTCGACACGACGCGTGCCGATGCGATGGGGCCGGCGACGCCGGCGTTCGAGGCGCTCGCGCGGCGCGGACGGCGATACACGCAGGCGTACGCCACCACCCCCCAGACCCTCCCCTCGCATGCATCGATGATGACCGGGCTGTATCCCGCCGGTCATGGCGTGCACGAGAATGCGCGTTTCCTCGCCGCGGGACAACCCGTGATCGCGGAGAAGCTGAAGAATGGCGGCTACCGCACGGCGGCGTTCGTCTCGGCGTTTGCTCTGGCGCGGCGCTTCGGCCTGGCGCGCGGCTTCGACACGTACGATGACGAGTTCGGCGGTGACCGCGCGGAACGCACGGCGCGCGAGACCACGGACAAAGCGCTCGCGTATCTCGCGCAGAACGGGGACGGCCCGCTGTTTCTCTGGGTCCACTACTACGACCCACACTATCCCTATACCCCGCCCGAGCCGTACGCCGGACGCTACGGGGAGAACCCGTACCTCGGCGAGGTCGCGGCGATGGACGACCAGCTCGGCCGTCTCGTTGCGGCGTTCGAAGCGCGCGCGGGGTCGCACGCCATCGTGGTCACAGCGGATCATGGCGAGGGTCTCGGCGAGCACGGCGAGGCGCAGCACGGAAACCTGCTCTACCAGACCACCATGCACGTCCCGCTGGTCGTGGCCGGTCCGGGATTCGAAGCCGGGCGGAGCGACGAGCCGGTCAGCCTGCGCAGCATCGCCCACACGATCCTCGACTGGGCGGGAGTCGAGACAGCATCCAGCCTTCGCAACGCCGGCCGCGAGCCGGTCGTCATGGGCGAAGCGATGAAGCCGTTGCTCGATTACGGCTGGCAACCGCAGGTCATGGCTGTCGAGGGGGCGAAGAAAGCGATCCTGGCGGGCAGCCTCGAGGTCTACGACGTTCTCGCGGACCCACGCGAGGTGCGCGATCTCGCGGCGGAGGCGGACCTGTCGCGCGAAGTGCGGGCGGCGCTACGGGACTATCCCCTGCCGTCGGCGAAGGAGACGCCGATTCCGGCGAGCCTCGACGAGGAGGCTCGGCGCAAGCTGGCCAGCCTCGGCTATGTCAGCTCCGGCAGCCGGCCGGTGCTGCGCAAGGACGCGCCCCGACCGATCGACATGGTCCACCTGTTCCCCATCCTCGACCGGGCGTCGGGTTTGTTCGTTCGTGAACGGTACACCGAGGCCATTCCCCTGCTCGAACAGATCCGGAAGGCGGATCCGCACAACCTCGATGCCGCGCTGCGCCTGGCAACGGCGTACTCCGTGCTGGGACAGAACGCGAAGGCCCTGGCCGCATTCGGGGAAGCGGAAGCAATCGCTCCCGATTCTCCCGACGTGCGCGCGTACCTGGCGCTGCACCTCGTCACGACCAGCGACTGGGAGCGGGCCGTCCCGATGCTCGAGCGCATCGTTCGCGAAGAGCCCCATCGGTTGCCTCCCCTCGAGGCCCTGGCCGTGGTCCGCGAACGGCAGCGGCGCATCGAAGACGCGATCGAGTTGCGGCAGAAGGTCTACACGATGCGCAGCGCGAGCGGCGCGGAGCTGGCCCATCTCGCGGACATGCAGATGGCCCTCGGACGCACGAACGAAGCAATCGCGAACTTCGAGAGTGCGCGCCGCCTCCAGGGGTCCGCCTTCGGCGCCGACCTCGAGCTCGGCGTGCTCTATCTCGCGGCACAACGTCTCACCGAAGCGCGGGACGCGCTCGACCGCGTCCCGCGATCCCATCGGGCATATCCGATGGCGTTGTTCAAGCGCGCTCAGGTGAGCGTGCTGCTTCGCGAGGCCGACGCGCCGGGCCGGATCGCGGCCGCGCGCGAGCATGCCGACGCAACCACGCGGGCTCTGATCGAACGGGAGCGACTGTTCCGCTGAAATGAAAAACGCCCGGCACGGGCCGGGCGTTTTCGTTTCGTGAAGCGAGTGAACGTCAGAACTGCAGGCGCAGCGCCAGCTGGAAGCGGCGCGGATCGAAGAAGGATTTCGCGAACGGCGCCCTTCTGAGGCAACCGATCTCGCCGTCGTTTCCGCTGTCCCAACCGGGGCACTGCCCGGATGCGTCGAGCGCCTGCGTCCCAAGCGTGCCAACGCGCGTCTCGAAGTCGTATCCCGTCTGTTTGTCGTAGACGTTGAACACGTCCACCAGGAACTGCAGATTCAGGCCGGCCGGCAGGGCGAAGTTCTGCGTGTAGTTCAGGTCCATCTGATGATGGGCTGGGGCCTTGCGTCGACCGGCCGGCTCGGCATACCGGTTGGTATCGCTGGTGTTGAGGAACGGCAGCCCGCGATACGGCAGGTAGCTCTCGAGCTGATACGGCTGACCCGACTGATAGACGCCGAAGGCGCCAAAAGTTGCGCTCCAGGGCAGCCGCTGCGTTCCCCATACCTTCGCCACGTGGCGGCGATCACCGCGCAGGTCGCCGTAGCGGTTGTTCCAGAGCTGCCGTCCCGGACCGTCGGCGATGTTCGACGAGCCGACGAAGATCGCGGCGTCGTTCGCCGAATTGAAGGTCGAGTTGTCCTGATCGAAGTTGCCGTAGTAGTGACTCCAGGTGTACGAGCCGTGGAGGAAGGTGTTGCCCCGCTTCCAGTCGCTCTCCACCGTGGCCTCGTAGTACTTCGTGAACGCGCCGTCGATCTCCGCGATGACGTAGGTCGAGCCGCTGCCGATGGCGGCGAGGAGCGCGCCGAGGTTCTCGATGTACGGTTTCTGCTCGACTCCGGGAACGCCGGCCCCGTAGTCGATGCGGGCGGTGTTGTCCGTGTCTTCCCAGAAGTTGGACGAGTAGCGATAGCGGGCGTAGGCACGGGCCGACCAACCCGGGGAGATCTGCTGGCCCGTGCCGAGCAGAAATTCATCGGTGTAGCGCGGATCGAGTCCCTCGGTGAAAAGCTTGCCCGAGGAGGACCGCACCGCGTCGACACCGATCAGCCGTGCGTCCGCATCGAAGTAGGCATTGATGAGTCGCTGCAGGTTGCGGTCCCACGAGGCCGCACGCGGGAGCGAGCTCAGGGCCGGGTTGTACTTCGCGTAGCTGGCGTAGACCGTGTCGGATCCGTTGTAGGCCCAGGTGGCGCTGAGGCGCGGCTGGATCATCTCGTCGAATCCAATCTCGTACATCTTGTACTTATTGCCCTGCGCGGTGACGAGGCCGGCGATGTTGTCGGCCTCGCGCAGACCCTGGCCGTAGTAGGTGTCGTTGCTCGCGAGCACGCCGACGCTGAACGTCCAGTCGTTCATCCGGATGGTGTCGTTGATCTCGATGCTCTGCGAGTGATACTCGGAATGGATGGGGGGGAGGCCGGCGCCCTGCTGCTGAAACTGGGCCTGGAAGAACACCGGCATGACCGAGCCGCAGGCGGCTGCAGGGCAATTGGTGGCGCCGCCGGGGATGCTCAGATTCCCCCAGCCGTTCGAGAGCTGGTAGCGGTCTTCCTCATCCACGTAGCGCTGATAGCCGAAGTGCAGGTTGTGGCTGATGTCCGAGCCGAGGGTGTAGTCGAAGCCAATCTGGCCGCTCCTGCGATAGAAGTCGTCGTCATCGGCGGCGAGCGACGAGAACCCGACCTGACCGCCGCCGATGCGGGCGCCGCTGGAGCCGTAGCCGTAGCGATCGACAAACGGTGCCACGAAGGCTGCCTGCGCGGCATTCGTCGCACTCGGCGTCGGAACGCGGAGCAGGCCGAGCCGGTCGAGGTTGTTGACGTCGAGCTGCGTGCCCGGGACCAGGGAGATCGTCGTATCGACGAAGTTGTCGGGGCGGCCGCCGCCGGGATTCCGGAAGTCGGTGAACTTGAAGGTGGCGTAGCTCTGGGGATTGACGATCCAGGAGCCTTCGAGCGTGCCGATGGTCAGCTCCGTCTCGTATCCCAGACCGATCGTGCCGGCCTGATTGTCCAGATACTCCGCGCCGGTCTCTTCGCGATTCGAGTTGCGATAGCTGCCGTTGATGAGCCACGACGCGGTTGGCGTGTAGGTCAACTTCCCGAAGTACTCCTTCCGGTCGAGGGTGTAGCTGGGAAGCTCCCCATAGAGGTTGGCCTGATTGTCTTTCGAGAAATCAGGCTGGTAATAGGAGGCGTAGAAGAACAGCCGGTCGCGCAGCACCGGTCCTCCGAGATTGATCGTCGTCCAGGCGCGATCCTGCTGGAAGCGCGCGTCGATCGTGCTCTCCTGATCGGCGATGAAACTGTTGCTCATGACCTGGTAGCTGAGCTGACCGGAGAGCTCGTTCGTCCCCGACTTGCTCACGGAGTCGACCGAGAACCCTCCGGCGCGCTCGAAATCGACGGCCTTGGCGCCGCCTTTCAGGACACTGAACTGGGCGATGTCGTGCGTGGACGGCTCGGCCACCTGCACGCCGAAGAGCGGCATGGTCACGTTGACGCCGTCGAACAGGTACACGTTGTCCTGGCCGCTGCCGCCACCGCTCGGACCGCGGGTGTTCTCCTGGGAGATCTGCACGCCGGGGATGAGCTTTTGCAGGTCGCGATACTCCTGCGCAACCGGCAGCGCCTGGATCTGTTCGCTCGCCATGCCGCTGGCGACGGCGGCGGACTCGCGATCGACGAGCGACGTCTCGGCTGTGACCGTGATCGTCTCGGCCACACCGGCCATGCCCAGCGAGACGTCGACGACGTGATTCTGGTCGAGGATGACGGCCACTCTGCGGGTGGTCGTCTGCAGCCCGGCCAGGTTGAAGGTGAGCGTGTAGTTCCCTGGCTGGAGTTGCGGAAGCCGGTATTGTCCCGTCTCGCCCGAGACGGTGATGCGTGGCTGCGGAAGTACGTTCGACCGAGCTTCGACCGTGACGCCCGGCAGCGTGGCGCCGTCCGTGGCCGTGACCCGGCCGCTGATGGAACCGGTCTGTTGAGCGAACAGGGTCCCGGTGGTGATGAAGAGGGACAGGAGAATGACGCTGCGAATGGTGATGGAACGAGCCATGAAACCTCCCTCGATTGTCGGCGGAAAAGACGTGACGGCTATGGTAATGAACCTTGGCGCGCACGCCAAGGTCAGCGATCGGCGAACGTCACCGCAGGGGCCATTCGAGCTCGCCGAGGAAGCGCTCGTCTTCGCGCCATCCTTCATGCACGGCGACATGGAGGTCGAGGAACACCTTCGCGCCGAGGATCGACTCGAGCTCCCGCCGCGCCTCGGTCCCGATGCGCTTGATCATCGAGCCCTGCTTGCCGACGACGATGCCTTTCTGCGAATCCCGCTCGACGTAGATCGTCGCCCAGATGCTGATCATCCCCGACTCTTCGTCCTCCTCGAAGCGCTCCACGTTCACCGCCGTCGTGTACGGCAGCTCGTCGGACGTGTGCCGCAGAACCTTCTCGCGCACGAGCTCGGCCGCGAAGAAGCGCTCCGGCTGGGTCGTGTAGTCCTCTCTCGGGTAGCGCGCCTCGCCGGGTGGGACGCTCCGGAACAGCAGATCCGCGAGCTCCTCGACGCCCTCGCCTTTCGACGCCGAGATCGGAACGATCTCGTCGAAGAGCGCGAAGCCGTGGTACTGCTCCATCAGCGGCAGGAGCTTGTGCTTCTTCAGCAGATCGATCTTGTTGAGGATCGCCGCCCGCTTCGCGTCCGGGTTCTGCTCCTTCTCCTGGCGCAGAAGATCGATGACGTACTGATCGCCCCTGCCGAACGGCTCGGTGGCGTCGACGATCAGCGCGATCACATCGGCCTCGCTGAGCGAGGAGCGCACGTGATCCATCATCCGCACGTTCAGCTTGTGCAGAGGCTTGTGGATGCCGGGCGTGTCGAGGAAGGCGATCTGCCCGCGCTCGTCGTTGAGGATGCCGACGATGCGGTTGCGGGTCGTCTGCGGCTTGGCCGAGACGATCGAGACCTTTTGCCCGAGGATGCGATTGATGAGGGTCGACTTGCCGGCGTTGGGACGGCCGACGAGGGCGACGATGCCGAACCGACTATCTGCTGACGATGTCATGCCTTTCGGAATTGAGAATTGAGAATTGAGAATTGAGAAAAGCGGGGAGGAACGCTCGCGAAAGACCTTTCTCAATTCTCAATTCCCAATTCTCAATTCTCCTTCATCCCCGCGCCAGTTGCGGTCCTTGCTCACCTTCACGCGGTAGATCCGCCGCCGGTCGGCGCGCTCGACCTCGAAGAGCCAGCCGTTCTTCGGGACGACCGTGCCGGTCGCCGGAACGCGGCCGAGCGTCGTGAAGATCATCCCGGCGACGGTCTCGTAGTCCTCGTCGGCGAGGTTGGCGTCGAGCGTTTCCTCGAGCGTCTCCACGCGGAGCAGGCCGTTGACCAGCCACGTTCCGTCACCGACGTCGACCATCGTGGCTTCCTCGTCCTCGTGCTCGTCGCCGATCTCGCCGACGATCTCCTCGATGATGTCCTCGTTGGTCACGATCCCCGCCGTGCCGCCGTATTCGTCGACGACGACGGCAATCTGCAGGTGCTCGCTCTGGAACTCGCGCAGCAGCTCGGACACCTTCTTCGTCTCGGAGACGAAGTACGGCGGACGGGCGATGGATGCGGCGGACGGATTCTCGTTCTTCAGCACCGCGTCGAGGACGTCCTTGACGTGGACCACGCCCGTGATCTGGTCGACGCTCTTCTCGTAGATCGGAATGCGCGCGTATTTCGACTCGCTGAAGAGCTTTGCCAGGTCCGCGATCGGCCGGCGAGCGTCGAAGGTGAGGACGTCGATGCGCGGGGTCATGATCTCGTGCGCGAGGCGGTCGCCGAAGTCGACGATCGATTGCAGGAGCTTCCCTTCCGACGCCTCGATGATCCCCTCTTCTTCGCCGACGTCGATGTACGCGCGCACTTCCTCGTCGGTCACTTCCTCTTCTTCCTCTTCGCCGGCCTGCCTGCGGTCGAGGCGCTCGAGCAGCTTGCGCAGAGGAAAGAGGAACGGCCAGAGCGCGTAGTACGCGGTGCGCGCGAAGGGGATGAGGGCGCGCAGGACGACCTCGCCGGTATCCTCGGAGACGAGCGCGAGCAGGAACTTCCAGACCAGGACCGCGATGCCCCAGATCAGCACGCTCCGGAGGACGGCGCTCCCGATCGCCAGCTCGTCGAAGATCATCGTCGTGGCGCCGGCGCCGGCGACCAGGGCGATCTGCAGCAGTGCGCCGCTGACGAGCTGGAAATCCTCGACGTCGAACTTGTTGAATGTCGACGTGCCCTCCTCGGCATCGGTGCTCAGCCGGCGCATGCGCACGGGGCTCAGCTGGAGGGCGAACGAGCGGAGAGCGTCGAACAAGAGGTACAGAACGCCACAGACGATGGCGATCAACACCCAGTGGACGTGCCCGTGCGGGATGCTACTTCCCATTCGGTGGACGGCACGGCCGGCAGCGCTGACTGCTGCAGGCTGCCGCGCGATCGTGCCCTGGAGGATTCGTGTCGCGCCTTTGCTCTCGTGTCACGACGCTAGCTTAGCAGCATCGCCAGAAGCGCCGCCACGAGACTGGCTTTCATCAGGCCCTCGGCCCGCCTGTGCAACACGTTGAACGCCCGTCGCTCCGGGTGCTCCTCCCCCATCTCCGGCGTGAGCCGCACGCGCCGCTCCTCCAGCTTCGGCTCGAGCCAGGCCTGCTCGTAGAGAACGGCCGCCGCCAGAACGCCGAGAGCGGCCCACCGGAGAGAGATCCACAGCGTCGGTGTGCGTTCCCACAAGGCGTGCCGGATGCCGGCGGCGATGATCGTAGCGACGAGCGCGGCGAGGCGGAGGCGCGCGAACCGTCGCAGAGTCGGGCCGAAGATCGCCCCGGCCTGGAGCCGCGGCAGCGCACGGAAGAGCGCCGGCGCGACGAGCGCGCCGAGCACGAGGGTCCCGCCGATCCAGATGGCCAGTCCGAGGTGATAGACGAGGTTGGTGAGCAGATGGAGCCAGTTGGGCATCGTGCGGGTAGGATAGCGGTGTGGTGACGGTAGCGGACATCTCTTAGGGACAAGGCGATCTCTTTCTCGCGTTGCCCGAAGGCCACTTTCACGACCTGAAGTCCAGAGACATCGCCCCGCCGATCCCCGAACGGCCGCGGATGACTGGAATGCCGCTCGCGCGAGTACCATTGAAACCGTCATGAACACGCTCCTCCTTCTGCTCACGCTCACGACCTCGACGCTCGTGCTGCGCTCCGGCGACCGCATCGCCGTGCAGGGAACGGCGCGCGAGGCCGATGGCGTCTACACATTCCGCAGCGGCGGTTTGTTGTACTCGTTGCCGGCCTCCGAGGTGTTGCGGGTCGAGACGCCGCTGCCGGAGGCAGCCGAGAAACCGAAGCGGAAGCTGCGGCTGTCGGAAGAAGAGCGGAAGCGGCTGATCGAGGAGTTGGAGAAGAATCACGCCGGAACTGCACCGGCGCCGCCCCAGCAGTTCGTACCCGAGTCTCGCCCCGCGGCGGTCGAGCCCCTCGGCGACGAAGCCGAGTGGCGCGCGCGGGCGCGCGTTCACGAGGAGAGCGTTCGTCGCGCCCGGGAGGAGCTCGCGCTCCTCGAAACGCGCGTGGAGGAGTTGCGCGCGCAGATCCACTCCTTCGTGAGTCTTGGATACGCGCCGCGCCAGTTCACGTATCAGACGACGCAGCTCGCGCGCGCGATCGAGCAGGTCCCGTACGCGAGGCTCGAGGTGACGCGAGCCGAGCGCGCGTGGGCGCAGTTCAAGGAGGATGCGCGGCGGGCGGGCGTCATGCCGGGGTGGCTGAGGTAGTTGAACAGTTTGCAGTTGACAGTTTGCAGTTGACAGGAGCTGGTTGCAATGCTCCTGTCAACTGCCAACTGTCAACTGCCTCACCTCGTCACGGTTGCGGTCCGAACGTCTCGGTGATCATCGCGCCCGCATCCGCGTTGATGCCCTCCACCGCCTTGCGTGCGCGCTCGAGGAAGGGATCAAAGCCCGCGGCCATCACGACCGCGGCTTTGACCGTCGCGCGGTTGCGCTCGACGAGCGCTTCGATCAGACCGCTCTCGTGGATGATGTGACCGGCCCGTGCGAGGGGATCGAAGTCGCCGGCATAGAGAATGTTCCGCGCGTCGGGCTCATAGAGCACGCAGATGCGTCGCGGATCGCCGACGGCCAGCATGTGCAGGACGATGCTGCGGATCGGAGCGATCCCGACGTCGCCCGCAAGGAACACCGCCGGGCGTCCGTCGTTTTCCGGCAGCAGGAAATCGCCGTAGGGACCGTCGACGGCAACTTCGGTTCCCGCTTCAAGCCGGCGCATTGCCTCTCCACCCCTCCCCGCACCGACGCGCACGCAGATCTGCACGGCCTCGGGCCGCTGGGGGGCGGACGCGATCGTGTACGCGCGCGAGACTCCCTCGGGAAACCGGAAGTTCACCCATTGGCCAGGCTCGAACACAAAGGGGGTGCTGAACGAGACCGTGAGCTGCAGAACGCTCGGAGCCAGCAGCTGGATCTCCGTAACAACGGCGCTGTGTCGCATCAGGCCCGATTGTAACGTCGAAAGCGCCGACGCCCTCAGAACCACATGCCGGCTTTGGAAAGCTTGGCGATTTTCTTGAGGATGCGGTCTTTCTTGAAGCCGCGGAGGTGGTCGACGAAGAGCGTGCCGTCGAGATGGTCGATCTCATGGCACATGGCCCGGGCCATCAGGCCGTCGCCCCACATCTCGCCCTGCGTGCCGTTGCGATCGAGGTAGCGCAGCTTCACCCGCTCGGGGCGGGTGACGATCTCCACGAAATCGGGGATCGAGAGACACCCTTCCTCCTCGGTGATCTCCCCTTCGCTGTCGACGATCTCGGGATTGATGAAGACGTAGCACTCGGCGGGGCGCTTGCCGACGGAGAGGTCGATCACCATCAGCCGCTTTGAAACGCCGACCTGGTTTGCGGCCAGGCCGACGCCCGGCGCGGCGTACATCGTCTCGATCATGTCGTCGATCAGCTGGTGGATCGACGCGTCGATCTCCAGGACCGGCTCGGTGGGCTGACGGAGAACGTCGTCTCCGTATTTGCGAATGGGTAGGACAGCCAAAGTGTCTCCTTCAAACAAACGATGAACGAGGAAGGATGAACGATGAACGCCGCCCGTCCTCCGGCTTCCGTTCATCATTCATCGCGCATCGTTCATCGTTTGGATTTCAGGCTCTCGATCATCGCCTCGACGGTGTGGCTCGCGCGCTTCTTGTAGAAAGCGTCGAGCACTTTGCGAATCCCGGGATACTTCGAGAGCACGCCGTCGAGCTTCTCCTTGTCGAGGCGAAGCAGCTCGGTGCGCTGGGATGCGGTGATGGTGGCCGTCCGAGGCTTCCCGGTCAACACGCTGACTTCTCCGAAAAAATCCCCTTCGCCGAGGCGCGCGAGATAGACCGTCCCGGCGGTGCCGCGGGTGTAGACCTTCACGTCTCCGGAGGCGATGAGGTACATCGACGCGCCCGTCTCCCCCTCGGTGATGACGACGCTGCCCTCGTCGTGGGACTCGATCTCCATCTCGCGCACGACGGCCTCGCGCTCCTCGTCAGAGAGCATCTCGAACAGGGGGCTCTTCGGGACCGGACGCGTGAAGAGCGGCTCGGTCTTTCCCGCGGGATCGCTGGCCGGTTTCGGGAGCTGCTCCCTCGCCTTCTCGGCTTTCTTCCGCACTGCGATCGACTGCACGGTGAGACCGTTGTCCTCGTAGTACTTCGCGGTTGCCTCGTATTGTTGGACAGCCTCGTCGACCAGTCCCGCACCGGAGAGCGCGTCGGCATACTGCAGCCGGATGCGCGGATTCGACGGGTACTTCTCGTGCTCGCGCTTGAGCACCGGAACCGCGCGCGCATACTCGCGACGCGCGAGCAGAGTGGCACCGCTTTCGGTTTCTTCGGGCATGGCGACGTATTCTAATTTCTCCGCCTCAGTAACGGAGTCGCTCGAGCTCCGCTTTCGCGGTCGAAGCCGGTGACGAGTACGGGAACCGCTCGACGACCTGCTGGAGAGTGCGACGCGCGAGCGCGATGTCTCCGGTGCGCTCCTGGGCCATCGCGATCTTGAAGAGTGCGTCGGGAGCCTTGTTCTCGGTCGCGTAGTCGTTCACGACGCGCTGGTAGTAGCGGACGGCGTTCGTATAGTCCTTCGCGGCGAACCAGGTCTCGCCGATCCAGAAAAGGGCGTTGTCGGCGAGGTCGCCGTTCGGGTCGGCGTCGTAGACGCCCTCGAACGCGCGGCGGGCATCGGCGTGTCTGCCGCGCCCCACGAGTATGATCGCCTGCCGATAGTTCTCGGCGATCTGAGCGCCGACGAGAGCGCTTTGAGGCTGCTGCCGGATTCGCGGAGCCGGAGCAGACGGTTCGGCAGCCGGCTGCCGGCGCACTTGCGGTTGCGACGCCTGAGCGACCGGAGCGGGCTCGACCCGGCTCTCCTCGACTTGCGCGATGCGCTGATTGAGAACATCGATGCGCTCGAGGAGCTCGGTCAGCTGCGTTTGCAGCTCCGCGACGCGAGAATCCGCGGGGGGCGTCTGCGTTGCCGGCATCGTCGCCAGCTCGTCGACCGGCCGAGATGCACAGGCGGCAGCGAAGAGGAGGATGGCGGCGACGCGGAGCTTCTTCATGCCTTGATTTCCGTCAGGCGGCGGCGGGCCTGATCGGCGTAGTTGCTCTGGGGGTACTCGCTGATGACGCGCTCGAAATAGAGTCGCGCCTCTCCGTTGCGGCCCAGCTTGGCGAGCGCGTGGCCGAGGTCGTAGAAGACGGCGTCGCGCGCGGCGAAGTTCGGGTACTGGTCGATGAGATAGTTCAGGCGCTGCGTGGCCGAGAGCCAGCTGCGGCGCTTCATGTAGAAGCGGGCCACGATGTGCTCGTGCCGCGCGAGCCGGTCCAGCACTTCCTGCCGTCGCGCCTCGGCCTCCGCCTTCAACGGACTGTTCGGATACGCGCGGAGCATGTCGTCGAGCTTCTCTCGCGCCTCGCGCGTCTTCTGCTGGTCGCGGTCCGGCTTCTCCATCTGCTTGTACGAGCACATGGCGATCTGCAGGGTCGCGTAGTCGGCCTGATCGCTGGTGGGATAGCGGTTGATGAAGTCGCGGTACTTGTACTGGGCCTCGACGAGGTTCACCGGGTCGCCCTGCTGGAAGTACGTGTCGGCGACGCGGAGGAGACTCCGGCGGCCGAGAACGTCGTTCGGGTAGGTCTCGTAGACGTAGCTGTAATAGGACCGTGCCTTCTGCCAGTTGCGCTTCGAGAAGTGATCCTCCGCTCGCTGATAGACCTGCTCCTTCGTCATCCGCAACAGCTCCGGGTCGACGACGGGGCGGAAGCGGCGGGGGCCGCGGCTACAACCCGCGACCAGGGTGATGGCCACGAGCAGAATGAGGGTGCGTCTGAGCTTCAAATGTCCTCCGGAAGTCCTGAGTCCTGAGTCCTGAGTCCTGAGCGCGTCCACCCACTCAGAACTCAGGACTCAGCACTGAGGACTCAGCACTAAACCTTCGTGTGAACAGCGTCGCGAATCATACGAATTGCATGTTTCCGGTCGGGTTGCCCAAAAACGGCCGAGCCCGCGACCAGGATCGTGGCCCCGGCGGTCACCACGTGGGGGGCGGTCTTGGCATCGATCCCCCCATCGACCTCGATTTCCACGGCCAGTCCCCTCTCGCGGATGAGTCTGGAGATATGACGGATCTTGGGCACGACAGGTTCTATGAACTTCTGGCCGCCGAAGCCGGGGTTCACGGTCATGGCCAGGACGAAGTCGCAGAACTCGAGCGCGGTGGTCAGAGACTCCGCACTCGTGGCGGGGTTGATGGCGATGCCCGCCTTCGCGCCGCCGTCGCGGATCATCTGCAGCGCACGCTGGAGGTGCGGCTCGGCCTCGACGTGGATCGAGATCATGTCCGCGCCCGCCTCGAGAAAGGCCGGGATGTACTTCTGCGGCTCGCTGATCATGAGATGGCAGTCGAAGGGGAGCTTCGTCCTCTTCCGCAGCGCCTTCACGATCGGGGGACCGATGGTGATGTTGGGGACGAAATGGCCGTCCATCACGTCGAGGTGAAGGAGGTCGGCATCGGTCACGGTCTCGAGCTCCTCGGCGAGGTGCGCGAAATCGGCGGAGAGGAGCGAGGGTGCGATCTTGATCATCAGTTGCGGGTTGCGGTTGCCGGTTGCGAGGGCTGGGCCGCGAGCTCGAGAGGCTCTCGCGACTCGCGACTCACGGCGCCTCGGGCGGCGCTCCCCTGGATGATGCCCGTTTCTTCCTGCCTCGACACTACCACTGAAATGGGCTCCCGGCTGCTCACCGGCGAGCCGCGCAGAGGATACTGGCGGATGATGATCCCGTCCGGGATCCCGGGATAGGTCTCGAACTTCACCTGAGACACGGTGAGGCCGCGCGACTCGAGAGCGGGACGCACGACGTCGAGCCGGCGGTCGATGAGGTCGGGCATGACGAACCGCCCTGCGGCGGGCGGCACGCCGATCAGCAGCGACACGCCGCTCTGTGGTCCGACCACCGTGCCGTTCGGCGGCTCCGCTGCGAGGATGCCGGCAGCGTCGGTCTCGACGTAGCTCAGGTTCGCCAGCTTCAGATTCTGCTGGCCGAGACGAAGCATGCCCGTGCCGGCCGACTCCCCGGAGAGGTCAGGCACACGTAGAACGAGTGGTCCCGCGCTCAGTTCCACGCGCAGCGAGGAGCCTCGTTTGATGAAGCTCGTCGCGCCGGGTGTGCGGTTCTGCCAGACGATGTGACCGACCGGCACCTTGTCCGAATTGCGGCGGTGCTCGTTGTCGACCTCGAGATCCACGCCGAGATCGCTCGTGATCCTCCGGGCCTCGGCGATCGATCTGCCGATGAGATTCGGCGTCGGCAGCGAGCGCCCTTTCACGAAGAACGTGAACCAGAAGTAGGTGCTGCCGCCGAAGGCGCCCAGCAGCAGGATGGCGAAGAGAACACGGTCGAGACAGCCGCGTCTCATCTCCTCTCCGCCCGCTCGTTCTGCTCGTGATGTCGCTCGATCTCCCGCTCTCGATCGGCGCGGAATTCCGCCTCGTCGTACTTGCGGTCGTGATCGCGGGCGATCAGAAGCGGGATCAGGGCCTGCTTCCAGACGTCCTCGACGCGCTCCGCGAAGACGAACTCCAGCGCTGCCTTCGTCTCTTCCGGTACTTCCTGGATGTCTTTGCGGTTCCCCTCCGGGAGCACGACGGCCTTGATGTTCGCGCGGTGGGCGGCCATGACCTTCTCTTTGATGCCGCCCACGGAGAGGACTTTGCCGCGGAGGGTGATCTCGCCGGTCATCGCCACGTCGTGACGGACGGGTCGATCGCCCATCACCGAGGCGATGCAGGTTGCGATGGCGACGCCCGCGGACGGCCCGTCCTTCGGGATCGCACCCGCGGGGAAGTGGATGTGAATGTCCTGATCGGTGAACTTCTTCTCGTCGATCTCGAGGTCGTGGGCCTTCGAGCGCACGTACGAATAGGCGGCCTGCACCGACTCGCGCATGACGTCGCCGAGCTGACCGGTGACGGTCGTGCGCCCTGTGCCGGGCATGCGGGTGGCCTCGATGAACATGATCTCGCCGCCGAACGACGTCCAGGCCAGGCCGGTCGTCACACCGATCTCCGGATGGCGCTCGGCGAACTCGTGCTCGAACTTCGGCAGGCCGAGATAGGACTCGAGGTCGGCGTTCTTGACCTCGTACTTCGCGTCGTCGGGTTGCGGAGAGGTGTCGTCGAGGCTGGCCACCTTGCGCGCGATCTTGCGCAGCACCGTGGCGAGGTTTCGCTCGAGATTGCGCACCCCGGACTCCGCGGTGTAGTCGCGCACGATCGTGAGGATGGCCTCGTCCTCGATCTTCACCTGGTCCGCGCCGAGACCGTGATTCTCGAGCAGTTCCGGGATGAGGTGCTTGGTCGAGATGGCGAGCTTCTCGTTCTCCGTGTAGCCGGAGAGACGGATCACCTCCATGCGGTCCCGCAGCGGCCCCGGAACCATGTCGAGCACATTCGCGGTGCAGATGAATAGCGTGTGCGAAAGATCGTACGGGACCTCGACGTATCGATCGACGAACGCGTGGTTCTGCTTCGGATCGAGGACCTCGAGCAGCGCCGACGACGGATCGCCGCGGAAGTCTTTCCCGATCTTGTCGATCTCGTCGATCATGATCAGAGGGTTGTTCACGCCGACCTGGGTGTAGCTGGTGATGAGCTTCCCGGGCATCGCCCCGATGTAGGTCTTGCGGTGCCCGCGGATCTCGGACTCGTCGGTGACGCCGCCCACGGCCATGCGCACGAACTTGCGTCCGAGCGCGTCGGCGATGGCGCTGCCGAGGGAGGTCTTGCCGACGCCGGGCGGTCCGACGAAACAGAGGATCGGTCCCTTGAGATCGCCCTTGAGCTTGAGCACGGCCAGGAACTCCAGGATGCGCTCCTTCACCTTCTCCAGGCCGTGATGCCGCTCATCGAGGATCGCTTCCGCCTTCACGAGGTCGAGCGTGTCCTCGGTGTGCTGCGTCCACGGCAGCTGGAGGACCGTGTCGAGATGTCCCCTGATCACCGCGTAGTCCGAGGACGACGGCGAGAGCTGCCCCATCCGGGTCACCTCGCGGCGAAGCTGCTGCTTGTGGTCCTCGATGATCGGGATTGCTTCGATGCGGTCGCGGTACGTGTCCGCCTCGCGCTCGGACGGATTCGTCTCGCCCAGCTCGTCCTGGATGATCCGGAGCTGTTCGCGGAGATAGTTCTCCCGGTCGCGGCGGTCGATGTTGGTCTGGATCTGCCGCTGCAGCTCGCGATCGACGGTGGCCCGGCCGAGATCGCGCTGGATGTAGTCGACCAGAAGCTCGATGCGCTCGATCGGATTCACGGTCTCGAGGAGGAGCTGCTTCTCCTCGAGGGGGAGGTTGACGAATCCGGAGAGCAGATCCGCGAACGTGTCCGGACCCTCGCTCACGTTCATCCGGAGGATGTTCAGCAGCTCGTTCGAATACTTCGAGTCGCTCTCGACCAGCTTCTCGAACAGCGACAAGGCGCGATTCATGAGCTGGTCGGTCTTCACCGTCTTGGAGATCGGCCGGGGGATGACTTCCCGCAGGCGGGCCTCGAAGAACGGCTCGTTCTGGATCATCTGCACGAGCTCGACGCGCTGCCGGCCCTGGAGGAAGAGCTGGTAGCGGTCCGAGGACAGCGGCAGGCGCTGCACGATCGCGGCGAGCACGCCGATCGGGGCCAGATCGCCCGGACGGGGGTTCTCCTTGTCGCCGCTCTTCTGACAGAAGGCGGCGATGAGATTCTGATCGTCAGGGAGGTTCTTCAGGAGGCGGACGTTGCGGTCGATGCCAACCTGGAGCGACAGGACGCCGCCGGGGAAGAGCACGGACGAAACGAGTGGAATGATCGGCAGCCGGCTGGGGACGTCGAGATCGACCCAGTCCTGACCGCCGTGGCTGCTGGACTTACCTTTTGGTGTGTGAGCCATTTAGTCCTTTGTCACGGCACGCGAATTGTAGAAAATGCCAGTCGCCGGAACAATCGTTCTGAGCCGTTCGAATGATCGAGAGAAAACCAGCCGAGGAATTTGCAGACCCGACCCTGAAGCGTGTGGACCTGCACTGCCACAGCCGCTTCTCCGTGTTCAAGTACTTCCGCCGGGCCAACACACGCGACTGCTACAACCCGCCCGAGGACGTCTACCGGATCGCCAAAGAGCGCGGGATGTCGTACGTGACGCTCACCGATCACGATTCGATCGACGGCGCCCTGTACCTGCTCAACAAGTATCCGGACATGAAGGATTTCTTCATCGGGGAAGAGGTGGAGACGTACTTTCCCGAGACCGGGCAGCGGATCCACATCGGCGTCTGGGGCCTGAATGAAGAGCAGCATCGCGAAATTCAACGTTTGCGCCCGAACATTCGCGAGCTCATCCCCTACCTGAAGGCGGAGCGGTTGATCTTCGGGATCAACCACCTGTTTCAGAACTACCGGATGAAGAACGTGGCCGGCCGCTACATCGCCGAGCTGCTGGAGATGTTCGATATCTTCGAGGTGCTCAACGGCGCCATGGCGACGTTCCACAACAAGATGGTGCAGCAACTGGTCGAGCACGTGCGCGAGCATCACGGCAAGCAGGTCTCGATGGTGGGGGGCTCGGACGCGCACACGCTCAAGCATGTTGCCAAGGTCCACACGGTCTCGCGCGGCGAGACGGTCGAGGAGCTCCTCGAGAACATCCGGTCCGGGAACTGCTTCGCCTGGGGCAGCGAGATGCGCTTCCGCGAGCTCGTCGCCGACATCTACCTCCTGACGATCGCCTACAACAGCGAGATGGGCAGCGACCTCCGCTCGACCAGCTACACGGCGATGGACAAGACCATCCAGCTCGCGGGCCGGCTCGCGTCCATCCCCACCGCCATCTCCGGCATCCCCGCCGCCATCACGTCGCTGAACTACCTCAAGCAGATCGTGGTGACGAAAGGGCTGTCGTACCGGTTCGCGAAGCTGGTCGAGGAGATCCGGCCCGGGCTAGGGTCGTAGCTTCTCGTTTATCCCGCGCGAAGACGCGGGATCTCCGGTGATCCCGGAGTGGACAAGGCCAAGCGATGGCTCGTGCTGTTCTCGTGGGAACGCTCGAGCGAGGTATGACCGAAGATCCCGCGTCTTCGCGCGGGATAAACTAACCTAACTGGAGGAAGCAGCAACCCGCAACTCCCCGAACAGCTCCGCCAGCGCATCCGCCTGATAGTTCGCATTGAGTCCCGAGGGATTCGGCAACACCCAGATGCGCGTCACGCCGATCGTCTCCTCCTGCAACCCGAGCTTTGCCTTCGGGCGCTCGAACGCCGTTCGGTACGCACCCACACCGACGATTGCAAGATAGCGGGGCTTGGACCGCTTCACCTTGCGCCTGAGGATGCGACCGCCTTCGATCAGCTCGTCCCGCGTGAGCTCGTCCGCCGCCGCGGTCGCCCGGGCCACGACGTTCGTGATGCCGTAGCCGAGCCTGAGGAGCTCGAGTTGCTCCGATGGATGGAAGAGCCGCGGCGTGAACCCCGCCCGATACAGCGTCGGCCAGAAACGATTGCCGGGACGGCCGAAGTGCTGCTGTACGGCGGCCGTGTAGAGTCCTGGGTTGATCCCGCAGAAGAGAACCTCGAGGTCGGGGGCGATGACGTCGGGCAGGGTCTTGCCAGCGGCGAGCGCGATCTGCGCGGATGTGGGTTTCACGCCGACTCCCCCGCCCGCCCAGGTGGCGGCGCGGGACGCCGCCACGACAGCCGGCGAGGACGCCGGCGCTCCAACGGAGTGAGCTGTTCGCGTGCGGGCTTCATGACGGCTCAGTCCTATCCCGGCTGCGCGAAGGTCAGGCGCGCTGCGCCGCTCGAAGCCGGTGAAGTGGAGTCGCGGTAGGCGTGTGGAAAGCGGAGCAACCTTGCGCAGGCGGCCGTGCCGCCCCTCAGAAGTTGACCGCGAGGCCGCCGATGTACTTCCTCGAGCGTCCTTCCGATGCGAGCGCGTCGAGCAGATACGGAGAGTTCTCCGCGCGCGCGAGCTCGAGCCCGAGGAGCAGCTTGATGTCGATCGGCAGATAGAGAGACTGGGCCATGCGCACGTGAATGCGCTCCGAGCGGTACTCCTCGTCCCCCTGCTCGAGCGGTTGCTGAACGTCGCGGTACGACACGGCGATGGTCGTGCGCGTCGGGTTGAACGTCGACTGCAGATCTCCGGTGATGTAGACCTTCTCGCGCGGCTGCGCGGAATCGCGCTGGGCCGCGGTGCCGGCAGTGGTGGCGACGTCGATGGCGAGCACGCTGCCGAACTGCCTGCGATACGCGAGTCGGAGGTCGTGCCGCACGTCGCCGGCCTCGACCTCCAGTCCGTCCCAGAACTGGTTCTGCTCGTCCGCGAAGATCATCCGCAGCGCTTCGTCGATCTCGGTGACCGTGGCGATGGCGGAAAAGCGGTTCGCTTCATCCTCGCCCGTCACGATCCCGAAGGTGTACGTGTAGCGTGGAAGCGCCCGCCCATCCTCGGAAAAGTAGACGATGCTCGGCAGAGCGACGAGGGAGGTGTGCGTGTCGCGGTCGAGGACTTTCACCATGGCCGAGCCGACCAGCGACGTGTTCTCGGTGAGCTTCAACTCCGCTCCCGTGCGTGGCGCCCACTCCTGCCCGTGCATACCGATCCGGCTGTCCATTCCGTAATGGAGAATGACCGAGGGCACGACCGCGACGGTGCCGTTCGCGGCCAGATCCGCCGTGCGGAAAATGTCGGCCTGACCGCTGATGGTCTCCTGCTTGACACGCAGTGCCACACCGAGGCCGTTCCGCCGCGTCTGCATCACCGGAAGGGTACCGGCGATCTCGAAGAGACTGGACTCCATCGGTGCGTCGCGGAAGAGGTTCGCCTGCTCGAAGTACCTCACCTGCACCCGCGCGGGTCCGTTGCGCCATTCGAAGTTGTGAGCGCGGACGTCGGCCTGGCGGTCGTCGTCGAGCGCGTCGGCGTACGTCCACGAGCTCTTCGTCGAGGCCAGTCGATACGACTGATCGTCCGAGCTGCGAAGCTCCATCGACATCACGCTCGACTCGGCAAGCGCGTCGCCGAAGCGGACGTCGTCGGTCGGATCCTCGAATCGCTGCATGTTGCCGCGGAGGCCGACCTGCCAGGAATCGCCGAGTCGGCCCTGGACTCCGACGGCTGTCTGCGCGTAGGCGGGGTTCGAAGGCTGATTCGTGACTCCCGTCACGGACGACATCTCGCCGCGGAAGCGCGGGATCTCATACGTGACGATCTCAGCCGGCTCCAGGAAGGCGTCCAGGTCCCGAAGAACGTCCTTCGGCAGCGAGCTGCGCAGCTCCCAGATCTCCTGACTCGCGCTCCGCTTCGCCTTCTTCTCGCTGTCGAGCCGGATCGCGACGCGGTGGCTGGTGCGGGTCGGTACGATGGTGGTGATCGCGGGGATGAATCCCTGCTTGACGGCGATGATCCTGTAGATGCCGGCCCGGAGCTGAGGAAGTGTGAAGCTCCCGTCGCGGCCGCTATAGGTCTGGACGGACTGGAAGTCCTGGAGATTGAGGGCGATGACGAGGGCGTTGGCGACAGGGCGGGCGGCGTTGCTGACGGTTCCGAGGACCTCGAGCACCGCCGGCAGCGGCGCTTCGGATCGGGCCGGCACGGCGACGATGATCATCGCGGCCGTGATGGCGAATGCTCGAAACCGGCGCATATACCCCCTCCGTTCAGGTTAGAAAAGCCTCTATCGGAAACGCGGCGCCCGGCCACCCCGCATTCCCGTGTGAGGGAATGGTATTGCGGATGTTACACCCGGAAGCCGGCGATGCAACCCGCGTAACGGTTTGTTTCGATTCA
>CAZLGP010000035.1:0-33504 GCA_964558905.1 uncultured Thermoanaerobaculia bacterium
CGTGGTTCGTCGGGGAGCTCGGGGTGGCGCGCGCGGCGAAGGGGGAGATCGCCGAGGCCCGGCGGCTCCAGGAGGAGCTGCTGGCGCGTTCTCAGACGACCTACATCTCCCCGATGTCCCTGGCGGTCATCCCGATCGCGCTCGGCGAGAAGGGGACGGCGCTGCGTTACTTCGAGCTGGCGTTCGAGCACCGCGATCCGCTGCTCATCGCGGCGACGACCTGGCCGACCGTCTCGGCGCTGGGGAAAGAGCCGCGCGTGGTCCGTCTCTTCGAGGAGATGGGAATCTTGTGACGGTCATGCCCGATCGGTCGTTGATCGGCCGCGTCACCGCGAGCCCGATCAACTACTGGGCGACGCTCGTGGTGGATGCGATCGGCGCGGCCGCATTCGCATGGCTCGGCGCGACTCGGTACGCGGGCTCGCTCGCCATCGCGGCGGTGCTCGTCGTGGCAGGGTTTCTGGGTTGGAGTCTCGCCGAATATCTGCTGCACCGCTGTGTGCTGCATGGATGGCCGGCGGCCGCGCGCCGGGAGCACGCGAAGCATCATCGCGACAGTCGCGCGCTGATCAGCACTCCTCTACTTCTCATTCCGCTCTGCGCGCTCACGGTGTTCGCGCTGGTCGCGTCGGCGACCTCGATCGGCACCGCGGCGCTGGTGACGTTCGGTCTCTACGCCGGCTACAACTACTTCGTGGTCGTGCATCACCTCCAGCACTTCCACCCCGAGATGCTCGCCCGCTCGACTCTGTTCGAGCGCAACCTCCGACTCCACGAGCTCCACCACCGCCATCCCCACACTCACTTCGGCATCAGCAGCTCGATCTGGGACCGCGCGTTCGGGTCGGGGTGGAGCCCCGGAAGGTTGAGGAGTATTGAAGTCTCAAAGTCTCAAAGTCTCATAGAGGGCCCCCTCCCTCCCACCACGACGGGGAGGGTGGGTCTTTGAGACTTTGAGACTTTGAGACTTTGAGACTTCGTTCATCCTTCATCATTCCGGCCGTCCGAGGCCGTCCGAGGCCTTTCGAGCACGATCAGGTCGTAGTGGAGCAGGCGGGTCGCGAGTCCGAGTGCCACGAGCTGTGAGTAGAAGGCCATCTTGAGCCATTCGCGGCGCTCGCCGCCGCTCATGGATGCGCGGGGGACGGTCTTCAAGATCTGAGAGACGGTCATCTGTGCGCCGGGGCGGGTGTGCGGCGCGATGTCGAGGAGCGAGCGTGTGCGGAAATGGCGCTCCCACAGTTTCTGATTGTCCGAGCGCGTTCCGACGCGCGCCAGGTCGGCGGAGGAGCGGGCGAGGCGAGGCATGCGGTCGGCGAAGGCGATGTCCGCGAGCACGAGCAGGCCGCCGGGCCTGAGCACCTCCGCCGCCCGTGCGTAGAACCGCGGCCGGTCGAAATAGAAGGCGCATTCGATGGCCATGACCCGGTCGACGGACGCGGGCTCGACGCCGGGCAGTTCCTCGGCCTGGCCGTGGCGGAACTCGAGCTTGTGCGCGAGCGACTCGCGCGCGGCACGGTCGCTCGCATAGGCGACCTGGCGCGCGGCGATGTTGAACCCGGTCAGCTTCGCGAACGCGAAGGTGCGCGCGAGAAGGAAGTCCTGCTCGCCGCTGCCGAAGCCGACGTCGACGACGACGTGCCCGGGCTCGAGCGCGGCCGCGCGGAAGACCTCGAGGCAGAGCCGCTCCTGCCGTTCCTCGTACGACTGCCGCCGCGCCACGGTGTAGCCGTAGTTGAGGTACTTGCGCGGCTTCTCGATCGATTCGAGAGAAGCCTGAAACAGATCGTACTGACGCGATACGGCGCCGGTGAGCTCGTCCATGCCGGGTATTGTCCATGCGAGTCGTCGAGTCGTCGAGTCGCCGAGTCGCCGAGTGGAGTCTCAAAGTCGCAACGTCTCAAAGTCTCAAAGGAGAACCGCGGGAGGGGGCGCCGAGGGGAGTCTCAGAGTCGCAAAGTCTCAAAGAAGAACCGGGGCCGGGGCTTTGAGACTTTGAGACTTTGAGACTTTGAGACTTTGAGACTCTCTGGTGACTCGACGACTCGACCACCCGCCGGTGTACCCTCTCCTGCGTCATGCGCATTTTCCTCATCGCCCTCGTCCTCGTCCTCGCCGGGGCGTGCATGTCGGGGCGCCGCATCGATGCCGGGGACGGCGTACGACTCTGGTACACGACCCGTGGTCGGGGCGCTCCGATCGTGGTGATTCATGGTGGTCCGGGGATGGACCACCAGTCGCTCGCCGCGGACCTTGCCCCGCTGGAGCGCACCCACCGCGTCATCTATTACGACCAGCGTGGCGGCGGGAAATCGTCGCTTCCCTCGGATTCCGCACTGCTGTCGATCGACCGCCACGTCGACGATCTCGAGGCGGTGCGGCGTCACCTCGGCCTCGAGAAAGTCACGCTCCTCGGCCATTCGTTCGGGCCGGCGATCGCGGCGTTGTACGCGATCAAGCATCCCGATCGGGTCGAGCGGATGATCTTCCTCGGCCCGATCCCGCCGCGCAAGGCGACGTTCTTCGAAGACTACGGGGCGGACATGGAGTCGCGCATGACCGCGGAGCAGACCAAACGCCAGAACGAGCTGCAGGCGCTGTTCGCCGAAGAGGATTCCGACGTCGTCGCCGTCTGCCGCGAATACTGGTCGATCGGCACGCCGCCGCGCGTGGCGCGCTCTCTTCCCGCGTCCGTCGTGAAGTCCGACTTCTGCACCGCGTCACCGGAGGCCATCCGCTTCGGCATGACCAGGACGAGCGAGATCACCTTCGGCTCGCTCGGCGACTGGGACTGGACCGCGGACCTGCGACGCGTCGACGCTCCAACGCTCGTCATCCACGGCGAAGAAGACGCGATCCCGATGGCGCTCGTTCGCGAGTGGACGACCGCGCTCCCCAATGCCCAGCTTCTTCGCCTTCCCGATACCGCGCACTTTCCGCACGCGGAGCGGCCCGAGATCGTATTCCCCGCGATCGAGACATTTCTCGCGAGGGCGCGGTGACTCCGAACTTTCTCTACGGCACCGCCTGGAAGGAAGACGATACCGACCGTTTGACGCGACTCGCGATCGACGCGGGCTTCCGCGGCATCGACACGGCGAATCAGCGCAAGCACTATTTCGAAGCCGGCGTCGGGAACGCGGTCGCGCGTGCGGTCGCGGACGGCGCCGTGCAGCGCGAGGACCTGTTTCTGCAGACGAAGTTCACGTACGTGGACGGACAGGACCACCGCTTGCCGTACGACCCGAAGGCGGATCCGGCGACCCAGGTGCGGCAGTCCTTCGCGAGCTCGCTCGAGCATCTCCAGGTGGAGGCCATCGACTCGTACGTGCTGCACGGACCGTCGCAGCGGCGGGGGTTGTCGGCGCGCGACCGCGAGGTTTGGAGCGCGATGGAGGAGTTGCCCGTGCAATTCCTCGGCGTCAGCAACGTCGCGCTCGATCAACTGGAAGCGCTCTGTTCGACCGCGAACGTGCAGCCGACGTTCGTGCAGAACCGCTGCTACGCGCGCACGGGATGGGATGCCGAGGTGCGCGCGTTCTGCCGCCAACACGGGATCGTGTACCAGGGGTTCTCGCTGCTGACCGCGAATGTCGCGGAACTGCGAAGCGCGCGATTCCGCGAGATCGTCGCGCGAGTGCAGCGCACCCCCGCGCAGATCGTGTTCCGCTTCGCGAAACAGGTGGGCATGCTGCCGCTCACCGGCACGACCGATCCCGCCCACATGCGCGAGGACCTCGCCGTTGACGATTTCCTCTTGTCCGAAGACGACATGAATACGATCGGACTCCTAGGCTCAGGACGACACCCTCATGGAAGCAACGGCTAGCCGAGCTTTTCCAGACGACGTCCCAGAACATCACCAGCATCTCGCGGCAATCTACGAGGAGGGAGAGCTCGAGGAGGCGGCAACTTGTAAGGATCACTTACAAGTTCGCCGCGAGGGGAGCCGAGAGGTTCGCCGGACCCTCGGGAAGAAGGGGCGCGAACGGAAATGAAACTGCGACGGTGTTTGGCGGCGGTCCTGTTGTTCGTGGCGATCCCCGCGCTCGCGCGCGAGCTGCACTGGGAAGCGCTGGAAGTCAAGGCGCATCTCGATGCCGAAGGGAGGTTGCGCGTCGACGAGACGCAGGTGATGGTCTTTACCGGCGACTGGAACGGCGGCGAGCGCACGTTCGACGTCCGGCCGCGGCAGTCGATCGAGCTGCACGGCATCGGGCGCGTCGATGAGAACGGGCAGGAAGTTGCACTGCGCGAGGGCTCCCTGGAGACAGTCGACCATTACGCATGGGCGGGCCGCAACAAGGTTCGGTGGCGGAGCCGCGCAACGTCGGATCCGGAGTTCGATCAGACGCGGATCACGTACGTGCTGCACTACACGGTGTCGAACGCCCTGCAGGCCGACGGCGATCGGTACACGCTCGATCACGACTTCGCGTTCCCGGACCGTAACGGGGAGATCCGGCGCATCGCGGTCGATCTGACGCTCGACCCGGTGTGGCAGACGAGCGCTCCGCAGACGTCGTGGTTCGGCGGGCCGCTTGCGCCCGGAGAGCACTTCGTCGTGACGGCCCCGCTGCAGTACACTGGTTCGGGCTCCCTCGAGGGGCTGGGGATGCCCCGCGAGGTGCGGTGGATGCTCGGCGCGCTGCTCCTGTTGCCGGCGACGATGCTCGCCCTCGCGTTCATCCGCGAGGCCATGCTCGGCAGACTTGCGCCGGTCCGGGTCGAGGACGTGTCGCGCTCCTGGCTTCAGCAGAACGTCCTCCTCGTGCGTTCCGAAGTCATCGGCGCGATGTGGGATCAGGCCGTCGGGCCGCCGGAGGTGGCGGCGTTGCTGGCGCGTCTGACGGCGGAGGAGAAGATCACGAGCAAGGTACGACAGGGCGTCATGCACATGACCCTGGAGGTGCCTCGGGACGACTTCGAGGGGTATGAGCGCACGCTGATCGACGGACTCTTCTTCCGCGACTCGACGACCAGCACATCCCAGATCCGCAATCACTACGAAGGAACCGGCTTCAATCCCTCGCAGCTCATCGCCGAGGAGTTGCTGGTCAAGGTGGAGGAGGCGCTTCCGAAGGGGGAACAGATCGCTCTCTGGAAGTGGCCGCTGACGCTGCTGTGGCTTGTATCCGTCGCCTCTCTCGTGTACGCGGTGATCCAGCACCCGCATGTGCTCGTGACCGCGATCTTCACGTTCTTCGGTGCGATGTTCGTGTCCGTCTTCGCGCTCATCGGGCCCGAGTGGTGGAGGCGGCGCATGGACTTCGGGATCGGTCGGGCACTTCTTTTGATGCTGCCGGCGATGGCCGTGGTGGCCGGCGTCGCATGGCACGTGCACCGGGCATACGCGCTCGGACTGGAAGACTGGCCGCTCGAGATGCAGCTCGCGATCACCCTGCTGGCGCTGTGGGTGTTCGCGACGGCCGTTTGGACGATGCGGACGCGTAACGGGACTCGCGAGGCCATCGCCATGCGGAAGATGCTCACGGCCGCGCGCGACTATTTCCGCCGCGAGCTGCGCAGGCCACGTCCGGCGCTCGCCGACTCGTGGTACCCGTACGTGATCGCGTTCGGACTGGACGACGAGGTGCAGCGCTGGTTCCGCGAGCTCTCGTCTGCGTCGCGAGTCTCGTCGTCTTCGTCATCGAGCTGGAGCTCGTCGTCCGCCTCGTCGTTCTCCTCGTCATCATCATGGACGGGCGGCGGAGGCGCATTCGGCGGCGCCGGCGCGACGGCGACCTGGGCCGCGGCCGCCGCAACGATGGCCGCGGGCGTGGCCGCCCCCAGCAACTCGGGGTCGAGCGGCGGATCGAGCAGCTCGAGCGGCAGCAGCAGCGGCGGCTCATCGGGCGGCGGGGGCGGGGGAGGGTGGTGACGTGACGCCGGAGTGCTGGGTGCTGAGTGCTGAGTGCTGAGGATTCATCACTCATCACTCATCCTTCATCCTTCATCCTTCATCCTTTTCCCCCTTTGTGACCTGCCCCAGCGCGAACCGCGTGCACACTCGTGCGCATGATCCGCAAATGTGATTACGACGCCATTCGCGACCTCTATCTCCCGATCCCCACGCAGGTCGTCTCGAACGAGGAGTTCGTTCCGATTCCGCAGACGCGCGAGCAGCGGCAGGTCGAGGCGAAGCTGAATGAGATCGCGAGCGATGCGGCGAAGAAGCTCGGCGTCAGCCGGCGGAGCTTTCTGGCATCGAGCGGCGGCATGGCCGCGGCGTTCGTGGCGATGAACGCGGTGTTCGGTTGTCGCTCGTTCGACGTCGATCCGTCCGAGGTGCTCGAGCCGCGGGCGACGCTGGAGAAGTGGCCGAAGAAGGATTTCATCTTCGACGTGCAGACCCATCACGTCGCGGCCGGAAGGATCATCGAGACGCCGCCGCTCCTGCGCTATCGCGAGTTCGGCGGGATGATGGGGAACGAGACGCTGCGGGGCCGCGCGCACGCGTGGGACGATCTCTATCTCGCGAATTACGTGAAGGAGATCTTCCTCGACAGCGACACGGTCGTCGCGGTGATCACGGGATTGCCGTCGCGCACGGATGATCAGAATGTCCTTCCCGCCGCGGACATGGTGGAGACGCGCGCGCAGGTGAACGGCCTGGCGCGATCGAAGCGCCTCATCGCCCACGGCCTGTTCTCCCCCGACCTCGGCACTGCGAACATGGAGGAAATGCAGCGCCAGGTCGAGCAGCTGAAGATCGAGGCATGGAAGGGCTATCCGGGTCAGCCGCTCGCGCCGGACGGGCGGGGCTGGTGGATGGACGACGAGAAGGTCGCCTATCCGGCCTACGAATACTCGCGTCGCGTCGGGATCAACACGATCTGCGTGCACAAGGGCCTGCCCCTGCCGTCGTGGGACATGGAGCACAGCAGTCCGCGCGACGTGCCGAAGGCCGCGCTCGACTTTCCCGATCTCAATTTCCTCATTTATCACGCGGCGTTCCGCGGTCTGCAGGACCTGATGAAGGCCGCGGAGGACGATTTCCGGACGACGCAGTCCGTGCCGTGGATCTCGGATCTCTGCGAGGCGCGGAAGAAGAATCCGGGGATGACCAACGTCTACATGGAGCTCGGCACCACGTTCGGGATGGTCGCCGTGACGAACCCGCGTGCCGCGGCGTACATCGTGGGGATGATGATCGACGCCTTCGGCGATGATCACGTGCTGTGGGGGACGGACTCGATCTGGTGGGGCTCGCCGCAGTGGCAGATCGAAGCGTTCCGCCGCCTGCAGATGCCGGAGGAGTACATGCAGCGCTTCGGCTTCAAGCCTCTGACCGATGAGGTCAAGCAGAAGATCTTCGGTCTGTCCGCCGCGAAGATCTACGGTATCGACCCCGAGGCGAAGCTGCGCGCGCTGCCGGACGACGCATTGACGAAGCTCAAGGCCGCGTATCAAAGCGCGGGAGGAAGACCATCGAACACGCAATACGGATGGGTGGTCGCCTGACCGAAGCCCCGAGCGAAGTCGAGCCGGCACGGCCGGCAGCGCTGGTTGCTTCGCCTTGCGGCACGTTCTTCGCGGTCGCATAGTCCGCGACTTCGATCGGCGCAGCGCGCCTGGCCTCGTTGCGTTTTGCCGCGCTGGCAGAAAATGAGCCTCAGGCGACTCGCGTGCCCGAGGCTTGGCCAACCAGCGCTGCCGGCCGTGCCGGCTCGACTTCGCTCGGGGCTTTGCGTGGAAGAAATGGCATGACCGGCGCAGTGACTCCGAGGGATGAAGCCTCTTCTGTTGTGCCTGCTCCTCATCGGCTGTGCCTCGTCGCCGCCGGCGTCCTTGGGCGTATCCCGCCCCCGCGCTGAGTTTCCGCTGCTCGCGCACGAGCGCGTCGATTATCACATCGTCCGATTCACCGGAGAGAAGCGCGGGGAGTTCGCGTCCTACCTCGCGCGCAAAGCCGACTATGAATCGATGATCCGCGAGAAGCTGCGCCGCCGCGGGATGCCTGAAGAGTTGCTCTATCTGGCGATGATCGAATCGGGGTTCAACCCTGAGGCCCATTCCGCACAGGAGGCCAGGGGCATCTGGCAGCTCGTTCCGGACACCGCGAGGCGGTGGGGTCTGCGAATCGACGAGACCGTCGACGAGCGGACGGACGCCGCGAAGGCCACGGACGCCGCCCTGTCGTATCTATCGTTTCTCTACAACCGGTTCGGCTCGTGGTACCTCGCCGCGGCGGCGTACAACAGCGGCGAGAATCGCGTCTCCAGGATCATGACCGAGGTGACGGGGAAGGAGTCGGGGACGGACGAGGACTATTTCCGGATCTGGGATCGGCTGCCGGGCGAGACACGCGACTTCGTGCCGGTGATGATCGCGGCGATCCGCATCGCCGGCGAGCCCTCGAGGTACGGTTTCGAGGGATAGACTAAAGACCCGCATGGCCTCCCCGCTCCTTTCTCTCTTCACCGGCCGCGGCTCGCGGCGTGCGGTGGAGACGGTCATTCCCTCGCGCACGTTCGCGGACGTCGTGCTGCCGGCGGAGACGCGGCGCACGCTGGACGAGGCCCTCGCGCAGGTCCGCAACCACCAGCTCATCTTCGGTCGCTGGGGTCTCGGCGAGCGTCATGCGTCGGGGCTCGGTCTCGCGTTCAACTTCGCGGGGCCTCCGGGAACGGGGAAGACGATCTGCGCCGAGGCGATCGCGAACGCGCTGGGGATGAAGCTGCTCGTGGTCGACTACGCGGAGGTCGAGTCGATGTGGATGGGCGAGACGCCGAAGAACATCGCCGGCGTGTTTCGCGCGGCGGCGGAACAGAGCGCGGTGCTTTTCTTCGACGAGGCCGATGCGATCGCCACGCGGCGCTCGGCAATGACCGGCTTTGGCCAGGAACGGGAGAGCAATCTCACCGTCAACGTGTTGCTGCGCGAGCTCGACGGCTTCAACGGCGTGGTCATTTTCGCCACCAATCTGGCGGCGCACTTCGATCCGGCATTCGAGCGGCGCATCCGGACGCACGTACGCTTCGTCATGCCCGGCGCCGAGGAGCGCGAACGGATCTGGCAGGTGCAGATCCATCCGCGGAAAACGCCCCTCGCCCGCGACGTCGACTTCCGGGCGCTCGCTCAGAAATACGAGACCAGCGGCGGCGACATCAAGAATGCCGTGCTCAAGGCCGCGTCCGCAGCGGCGGCGGAGGCGGGCTCGGACGCGGGCAAGGCCATCCACCAGCGTCACTTCGAGCGTGCGGTCGAAGACGTGCTGGCGGCGAAGTCGGTCATGCAGCAGTCGCTGTTCGCGGATCACGCGCCGGCGTTGCCCGTGCCGGACCCGACCGCGAAGATCGCGCTGGCCGCGTTGGTCGTCGCCGCCGCGGCGCTCGTCGTCGCGCTCATCGCGCTTCTCTGAGAGGCAGAGGGCAGAAGGCAGAGGGCAGAGGGGTAGAGGGCAGGGCGCAGGAGCAGCATCCTCGATATCCTTCCTTCTGCCTTCTGCCTTCTGCCCTCTGCCTTCTGCCTTCTGAACCGGCTATCCTGAGCTCATGCGAACCGTCATCGCTGTCGGAGTCGCAGTTCTCCTTGCCGCGCAGGACCCCACCTCCGCGGCCCGCGCGCGCATGGCGCGCGAGGTCGAATCGGACGCGCGCGCGACGGCGCGCGAGACCGGCCGCCAGGCGCTCGATGCGCGGGTGATGCAGGCGCTGCGCACCGTGCCGCGGCATCGTTTCGTTCCGGCGTCGCTGCAGGGCGCCGCGTACGAGAACCGGCCCCTGCCGATCGGTCACGGGCAAACGATCTCGCAGCCGTACATCGTCGCGCTGATGACGGACCTGCTCCGCCTGGATCGCGACGACGTGGTGCTGGAGGTCGGGACGGGCTCGGGATACCAGGCAGCGATCCTCTCGCCGCTCGTCAAGCAGGTCCACACCGTGGAGATCGTCGAGCCGCTCGCGAAGCAGGCCACCGAGCGTCTCCGCGTTCTCGGGTACCGCAACGTCGCCGTGCGTCACGCGGACGGCTACGAGGGGTGGAAGGCCGCGGCGCCATTCGACGCCATCATCGTCACGGCCGCGGCGACGCACATCCCGCCGCCACTCATTCGACAACTCAAACCCGGCGGGCGGATGGTGATCCCGGTCGGCGGCCCGTTCGCAACGCAGTCGCTCATGCTGGTGGAGAAGACCGCCGCGGGGAAGGTGCGGACGCGGGAGGTGTTGCCGGTGCGGTTCGTGCCGTTGACACGACGATGAGCGGTGAATTGCGAGTGGCGGGTTCCGCGAGCGATCTCGCGAGACGGCCCTCGCAACGCGGACCCCGCAGCTCGCGACTCTCCGCGGCGGTCGCGCTCACCTCCGCGGCGGCACTCGCATACCAGATCCTCCTCATTCGCATCTTCGCAATCGTCGACTGGCATCACCTCGCGTTTCTGGTCATCAGCCTGGCCCTTCTCGGATACGGCGCGAGCGGGACGCTGCTGGCGCTCGCGCGCGAGCGGTTGCTCCGCCGGTTCGAGACCGCCGCGGCGGCGTGCGCGGCCGCATTCGGAGTGACGTCGCTTGGTGCGTTTCTCGTCTCGCAGCGGATCGAGCTCAATTCGCTGGAGATCTTCTGGAGCACGCGCCAGCTCGGAACGCTCTTTCTCTTCTATCTCCTCTTCGCCGTCCCCTTCTTCTGCGCGGCCACGGCGATCGGACTCACTCTGACGCGCTACGGCGAGGAGTCTCCGCGGCTCTATCGCGCGGATCTCGTCGGTGGAGGCGTCGCCGCCGCGGGGGTGACGATGCTGCTGTTCGCCGTGCATCCGGTGACCGCGCTGCAGATCGCGTCCGCGGGTGGGTTCCTCGCGGCGGCTTTGTTCGGCCGAGGCGCCGTCATCCTGCCCGCGCTGCTCGGGATCGCCCTCGTCGTTGCTGCCCGTCCGCTCGCGCTGCCGCTGCGCATCTCGCAGTTCAAGGAGCTGAGCCACGCACTGCGCGTCCCCGAGGCGCGCGTCTTGTCGGAGCGGTCCACTCCTCTGTCGTTGTTGACGGCGGTCGCCAGTCCCGCCGTCCCGTTCCGCCACGCGCCGGGGCTGAGTCTCACATTCGCGGGCGAGATCCCGACGCAGATCGGGGTCTTCAGCGACGGCGGAGGGATGACGCCGATCGTGATGGGTTGGCGGTTGTCGGTTGGCGGGTGGCGGGGGAACGACAGGAGCGCAGCGAATGCGACGGAGGAAGGGCGGGACTCAGCACTCAGCACCCAGCACTCAGCACTCGTCTCCCCCGACTACCCCGACTACCTCGACTCGCTCCCCACCGCCGTCGCCTATCACCTCGGCACGCCGAAGCAGCGCGTGGCGGTGATCGGATCGGGCGGCGGCGCGGAGGTGCTGTCCGCACTCGCGCACGGCGCGACGGAAGTGACGGCGGTGGAGCTGAACCCGCAGCTCGTGGGACTCGTTCGCGAATGGAGCGACGTCTACGACGATCCGCGCGTGCGCGTCGTGACGTCCGAGGCGCGTAGCTTCATTCGCGAAACCGGCGAGCGGTACGACGTGATCCAGATCGCGCTGGTCGGCTCGCACGGCGCCTCGGCCGCGGGCGTACAGGCGCTCAGCGAGAGCTACCTCTACACCGTCGAAGCGATACGCGAGCTGGTGGCTCATCTTCGTCCCGGTGGAGTGCTCGTGATCACGTGCTGGATGCAGTCGCCGCCGCGGGAGGTCGTGAAGCTGCTCGCGACCGTCACCGAGGAGAGCGAGCACGGCGTGGCCCTGATCCGGGGCTGGAACACGGCCACGGTGATCGTGAAGCGCGGCGAGCTGGCGCGATCGGAGGTGGAGGCGTTGCGCACATTCTGTGAGGCGCGGTCCTTCGATCTGGATTTCGCGCCGGGCGTCGAGCGCGCGGAGACGAATCAGTACAACGTCATCGAAGACTCGCTGTTCGACGTGGCAACGACACTGCGCGGGCCGGCGCGCGAGGACTTTCTCGCGCGATACAAGTTCAACGTCCGTCCGGCGACGGACGAGCGCCCCTATTTCTTCCACTCGTTTCGTTGGAGCGCGCTGCCGGAGCTCCTGCGGCTGCGCGCGCGCGGCGGGATGCCGCTGCTGGAGTGGGGCTATCTCGTGCTCGTGGCCGGACTCGCGCAGGCGCTCGTCGCGGCGTTCGCATTGATCCTGCTGCCGCTCGCGCTCCGGGCGCGCCGGCCGGCGGCCGGCGCGCCCTTCAATGCCCTCGGCTTGATCGGCTACTTCGGGTCCATCGGTCTGGGATTCCTCTTCATCGAGATCGCGTTCATGCAGCGCCTCACGCTCTTTCTGGGGCATCCTCTGTACGCGATCGCGGTCGTGCTGGCCGCGTTCCTGGTCTTTGGAGGCCTCGGCAGCGGCGCGTCCGCGCGGATCGGCGAGAGGCGTGCGCGTTTCGTACCGATCGTCGTCGCGGTGCTCGCGGCGATCGCTCTGCTGTTCGTGCGCGTGCTGCCGCTCGGCTTTCCCGATGCTGTAAAGATCGCGATGAGCATCGCCCTCATCGCGCCGCTGGCCTTCGCGATGGGCATGCCGTTCCCGCTGGGGCTGCGTCGTCTCGCGAGCGAAGATGTTCCGTGGGCCTGGGGCGTCAACGGCACGGCCTCGGTGATTGCGTCGATGCTCGCGACGCTCGTTGCGGTGCACTTCGGGTTCTCGGTGCTGGTGCTGCTCGCGGCGGCGCTGTACGGCTGCGCCTACGTCGCCTCTTCCAACATCTCCTCGGCGCGCTCGTGATCGCCCGGCTCCGGATGCGACTCCTCCTGTTCGTGCTCCGCGAGCGGCTCGTACTGCAGTTCGATGAGGATGGGGAAGTGGTCGGAGCCGACGTCGGGGAGGCGGCGGAGATCGACGAGCTTGAAGTGCGCGGAGTGGAAGACGTGATCGAGCGGATAGCGGAAGAGGGGGTTGTGGGCGTTGTAGCTGTTGTAGAAGCCGCGGCCGACGCGCGGATCGAGCAGGTGGCTGATCCGGACGAAGAGCTGGCTCGTGGAGGACCAGGCGACGTCGTTCAGATCGCCGGCCACGATCGTGGGCGCGTCGTCCTTCTCCTCGGCGACGGTGCGTCCGACGATCACGAGCTCCGCGTCGCGCTCCGCCGACGGCTGGTTGTGGATGGGCTCGGGGGGACGGGGATGGAGCGCGTGCAGGATGATCTCGACGCCGCTCGGAAGGCGGACGCGCGTGTGGATCGACGGGACGTCGTCCTCCACGAGAAACTCGGTGCGTGTATCGATGAGCTCGAAACGGGAGAAGATCGCCATTCCGTAGGTGTTGTCGAGCGGCTTGCGAACGACGTGTGGATAGCGGTCGGTCAGCGGCTCGAGCGCGTGCATCCAGAGGTCGTCGACTTCCACGGCGACGACGACGTCGGGATCTTCCGCTTCGATGCACGCGACGAGGCGGCCGAAGTGACGATTGTCCTGAAGGACGTTGGTCATCATCAGCACGATGCGGTCCTCAGGCGAGTCTTCCGTGACTTCCTTCACGGTTGGACGGACGAGAGGCGTGTAGGTGTGGATGTGCCAGAACTGCCAGGCGATGACCGCGGCATCGGCGGCGATCAGCGCGCGCTCGGCGCGCTTGCCGCGCCACGCGACCGCGCGATACGCGAGCGCGGACGCCGCCGCGAGGGTCGCGATCTGCACGCGCGGAAAATCCCACATGCGGAAGATCCAGTGGGAACGGCGGCTGAGGCTGAGGAGAGTCCCGGCGACGGGGAACAGGCACGCGCCGGCGAGAAACGAACGCAGGTACTTCACTGAGGGAGAGGGCAAGCAGGGATCGGACCAGCTCGTCAGGTCACGAGGCGGTAGTCCAGTTTGAAGGGGCGCGGCTCACCGATTTCCACCGATGCGAAGCCGGCATGTTCGGGATTCAGAAGATAGTTGAACTCGACGAGGGTGACGGCGCTGGGTACCTTCAACACGGCAGATACGCCTTCGCGCACCCACTGGTCGCCGAACCGCCGGAGCTCGACGGGCGCGACGGGATCGGACCAGTTTTCCGGAAGCCTTCTGACATCGAGCTCCTCGGCGAGCGCTTCGTGGAAATAGCAAGGGATTAGTCGGTATTGCGGAACGTCCATCCGGCGCATGCGCACCAGAATCTCGAGAGTGGCCAGTGCGACGGACTCGGCCGTGTACACGACCCGTGTTCCCGCGGAGTGCCAGCGACCGGCGTACAGGACTGCGCCCTCGCCGCTGAACGCATCATCCGCGTATTGGGCCTTGACGATCCGCCAAGCCTCGATCACTACAGGAATACGCCGTGCTCGAGCGCGCCGATGACACGCTCGACCTCGCGCGTTCCTGTTTCGGTGTGAATGAGATCGGCCGGTGCCTTGCCAAGGTCGCGTTGGAGCGTCAACAGCCACTCGACGGCGTCATCGTGATTTCCATCGAAGAGGCGCAGAGTATGGGCGAAGACGCGCGCTCCACGGAGGAGCCTCTCGGACTCTTCCGACGTGAACCGCTTCTCGGTCTTCCGCCGCGCAAGGGTGCGGCGCGGAATGCCGACGATCTCTGCGAGACGTTCGGAGGAGATTCCCATGTTTTGACCGAGGCGCTCGAACGCTTTGAAGGGGAAGCCTTTCTCCACCGCCTTCAACACGTTGGGCAGGTCGAAGTACTCGAGTCCGAGAAGCACGGTGTAGGCATGCGGCCCGGGCGACCCGTGCTCGAGAAAGACACGGTAGCGATCGACGTCCCTGGGAGCGGCGGTCTGCGTTTCCATCTGGCACTCCAATATCGTGCCAGATTGTCCGCTTGTCAAGGAGCCGATACGCTCCACCACAGCGCGTTGAACACCAGCGGGAACGTCGCGTGCGTCTGCCCGCGATGCTGGGGGCGGAAGCCGAACAGCACGATCTTCCCCTTGCCGTACGTCATCGCCACCGCGGCCGCTTTGCGCGTCAGGCGCTCCGCGCCGTGGATCCAGCCGGACAGGAGGATGTCCTCCTCGTCCTCCGGGTACGTCGCCAGCACCCAGCGCTGCATGCTCGACGCGGGAGCGGTAGTTTCGAACGCGATCGCCGAGTCGAGGAACGCCGCGGTTTCTGTCGGCATCCCCGCGGTCACCGGATGGTCCGCGCGCAGGCGGAGCCGGACCAGCGAGCCGGGATTGGTGTAGTCCTCCGAGCGCACGCCCGCGAGCGCGTTGCGCACCGGCACGTTGAATTCCTCGATGACGTACTCGCAGGCGTCGCCGAACGCGATCAGCGTGCCTCCGCCCTCGACGAATTTCTTCAGGGCATCCGATCCGGCTTTCTCCAGCGCGCCGCGATATTCGGGCGGCAGCTCCTCCTGATAACGCATCGCCCCTTCGCCTCCGCGGCGACGGCCGGCCGCGAGGATGTCTTTGTGAATGTCCGGCAGGATCACGGCGTCGAAGCCGCTCAGCCCCTTCTGCACTTCCTGCGGCGAGACGCCCTTCACCGGCACGCCGTACGTGTCGAGCAGCCAGCGCGTCCAGCCTTCGTCCATGGACGCCTGCCATGGCTTATACGTCGCGACCCGCGGCTTGCGCGCGAGCTTCGCGCCGCGCGCGATCACTTCCTTCGGCTCGGGCTTGATCTCCGCCACGCGTGTGGTGCCGGTAGGCATCGCCGCCCGCTCCACGCGCACGCCGAGCTGCAACGGGAGCGTCCAGGTGGCGACGTCGTACGGACGGAGGATGTCGCGGCCGGGCTGCAGCCGGACCTCCGGATACCGTTGCGGCTCCATCATCTCCAGCACGAACTTCGAGTAAGGCTGCGCCAGCGGTATCCAGTAGTCGCCGTTCGCGGCCTGGCGAACCTCGACGTTGTGCTCGGCCATCAGCCACGCCAGATGTTGAGCCGTCGGCCAGTCGCGCTGCTCGCGCGGGATGCGGTACGCGTCGTTCGGCGCCGCATGCGCGACCGCGGCGCGCGAACGGACGAGGAGATTGCGCAGAAGGTCTTCGCGCCGGTCCGCAGCAAGCTCGTGCAGGGCATCGGAGGCGATGCGTCCGTAGTCCATGATGTCCCGCAACCGCCACCAGCCGCCCTTCCACGGATTCGGATGATTGATCGTCGCCTTATAATCGATCAGTCCCTTGCTGCCGCCGCGGAGCTCGCTCGGCTCGATGTACACCGGCGAGGCGATACGCGCGGACGCGATCTCGAGCAGCAGACCGGTCACGTTCTTCCACCAGCCCGTGTTACGCGTTCCGCCGAGCCAGTACGCGTCGAACGCATATCCGTAGATCAGACCGCTCTTGTTCTGCTGCTCGAGGCGAAAGGCCATGTTCGCGCCGATCATGTTCACTTCCCGCCAGATCAGCGGATGCACGTCGGGATCGAGCGGATCCGCGAACGGCGGGATGAACATGCGCGGCCCCTCGGAGCCCATCTGGTGCTCGTCGACGAACACCTGCGGATTCCACTCGTGGTACACGGCCCGGTTCAGGGCCCGCGTCTCGAGCTGAGTGAGCATGTACCAGTCGCGGTTGTTGTCGTGGCCGACGTAATGATGGTAGAGCCACGGTAGGCGGCCGCCCTCGTACGGCGAGCCGGCGTACTTTCTGTAATAGTCGACGACCATCTGCTGCCCGTCGGGATTGAGCGACGGCACGAGCAGCAGTACGACGTCGTCGAGACGGCGCTTCGTCTCGGCGTCGCTGGCGGTCGCGAGCGCGTGCGCCCACTCCATGGCCATCTGGCTCGACCCGATCTCGGTCGAGTGGATGTTGCACGTGACCAGGACGACCGACTTCCCCTCGCGCACGAGCCGCTCGGCCTCGGCGTCCGGCAGTCCGCGCGGGTCGGCCAGACGCTTTGCGATCTCCTTGATCCGGGCCTTGTTGCGGATGTTCTCCTCTGAGGAAATGACCGCCATGATCATCTCCTCACCGAGCGTGGTCTTGCCCAGGACTTCGACTTCGACGCGGGGCGAAGCCTTGTCGAGCGCGGCGAAATAGCCGCGGATCTGTTTGTAGTCCGCGAGCGTGCGGTCCGCGCCGATGTCGAGTTTCAGGAACTGGGACGGCGTCGGGATCTGCGCGGCGAGCGAGGCAGTGAAGAGCAGGATGGCGGTGAGGCGAAAAGCTCGGACCATGGCGCGCGATTATCTCTTCGATGAAACGAAAAGGCATCCCACTTCACCATGGGGTAGGGGAGCATGTTCTACCTGACCTGCCGGCGACACTCGCCGGACGACACGAGCTGGATCGCCTCCGGGTACACGCTGCAGGGCGGTCCGAATCGCTCGAACATCGTGCCGCAGTTCGTACACTTCCGGATCTGACCCCGAGGGGAGGCGGGTCCGGACCCCGCCTCCCGACGCGGGCGCTCGATCGGCGACGAATGCGCCGCGCAGTCGCGCGATAGACTGCGCCGCGCGTGACCCTCGTCCTCAACGTCCTTCTCGGCATCATCCCAACGCTCATCCTCGGGGCGAGCATCGCCGCGGGTGTCGAGGACGACGCGCGGCATCGCCGCGTCTTCCTGCTCGTCTATGGCCTCTGGGCGTTCACTCTCGCAGGGTGGAATTGGCTGGAGTCGGCACACGGGGCCTGGGTCATCCTCTGGGTCGTCTTCGGGGTGGTCGCGATCGCGCTGCGGGGTTACTATCGGCAACCATGAAACGACTGCTGGCGATGACGTTGTTCGTGGGGGTCGCTCTGTCCGCCGAGGCGCGCGAGGGCTTCGGTTTCGCAAAGAAAGCCGTCGATATCATGCGTACCATCCCGCCCGCGACGAACGCCGGTGCACGGCGCGTGGCGATCCGCGTCGAGAGTGAGCGCGGAGCGGACCGGGACGATGCCCGCTCGCTCGAGCGCTACGTCACCGAGCACATCGTCGACGGCGGGGGCACGGTGGCCGAGGGTGGGAAGCCGGAGGTCGACCTGAACGTGGCCATCGATCGGCTCGACTCTCACGAGACCTGGGAGACCTATACCGACTACGAGCGCCAGCAGACCGGTACGAAGCGGGAGTGGAACGAGAAGAAGAAGAAGTACGAGACCAAACCGGTCTACAGCAACGTTTCCGTGCAGAAGCAGCGCAAGGTCATCCATGCGTCGCTGAGCGGCACGTGGGACATCGCGGTGAAGAACAAGGACATCGCAAACGGCACCCTGGACGACGACTTCCGCCGCACGTACGGCGACTACGACAGCGCGCCCGCGCCGTCGAGCGTCGAGGATGACTTGCTCAGGAAGGCCGCACGGGAGATCGCGGCCCAGCTCGTGCCGATGCAGGAGCGAGCGACCATCCTCGTCCCGCGCGCGAGCTTCGAGCCCCTGATCCCGCTCGCCGAGAGCGGTGCCTGGGATCGATACCTGGCGGCCGTCGAGGCCATGCCGGCGAAGAAGAATCCCAAAGACGAGGCATTCCGCCACTACGCGCTGGCGATCGCGAAAGAGGCCATTGGGTACGGCATGGAGAATCGCCCCGAGGCGCTGGATCTGCTGCGCGCGGCGCAGAGCCACTACGAGACCGCCGCATCGCTCAATCCCGGTGAGGAGCTGTTCCGCAAGGGATACACGAGCCTCCTTTCCACGGGCACGATCGGGTCACCGCTAACGCGCGCGGCGGATTCCGTTGCCCGGTACGACGCGTGGAGCGCGACGGGAACCACGACGCGCATCGCCAGTGCGCAGCCCGTGCCGGCTTCCTCGGCGCCCGCGAGACCTTCGGCGGCAGGGATGCGGAATCAGACGGTGATCGACCTCGCGAAAGCCGGGCTGTCGGACGAGAACATCATCCTCGCCATCGACGCCGCGGCACAGACGGAATTCGACGTGTCGCCCGAGGGTCTGATCGCGTTGGCGAAGGGCGGGGTGAGCAAGAGCGTGATCGCGCACATGCAGAAGAGAAGTAGGAAATAGCCCGGCAGCGCGGAGCTCACTGTTTTCTGCCGCGCAAGCTCCTGGCCTCCGGCATAATGCGCGCCGCTGCCGCGCATCACCACTCCACGCGCGGCCTGTGAGGTGCTGGCTTGCAGAAACTTCAGGACTGGGTCGATGCTGCCGCGGGGTTCGTCTGGGGTCCCTGGGTGCTCATTCCCCTTCTTCTTCTCACCGGTCTCTACCTGACGCTCGTTCTGCGTGGACTTCAGTTCACGCAGCTCTGGCACTCGCTCTGGCTGGCTCTCGTCGTCCGGCGCGAGGAGGGTGCGGAGGGAGACATCAGTCACTTCCAGGCTCTGATGACCGCGCTGGCCGCGACGGTCGGCACGGGGAACATCGTCGGCGTGGCCACGGCCATCGCGCTCGGCGGACCGGGAGCGCTGTTCTGGATGTGGATGACCGGGCTGGTCGGGATGGCGACGAAGTACTCCGAGGCGCTGCTGTCGGTGAAGTACCGCGTCCTCGATCCCTCGGGTGAGCAGGCCGGCGGGCCGATGTACTACCTGCGAGACGGCATCCGCTACAAGCCGCTCGGCGCGGTCCTGGCCTTCCTGTTCGCGCTCTTCGCATCGATCGCCGCTTTCGGCATCGGCAACATGGTCCAGTCGAACTCCGTGGCTCACGCCATCCGGACTTCCTTCGCGGTTCCGGAGTGGATCACCGGCCTGGTCATGGCCGTGCTGGCGGGGCTGGTCATCCTCGGAGGCATCCGTTCGATCGGCAGAGTCACGGGCGTGTTCGTGCCGATCATGATCGTTGTGTACATGGTCGGGTCGGGTGTGGTCATCCTTCTCAACATCGAGCGCGTACCGGAAGCGTTCATGCTGATCTTCGACAACGCATTCAGGCCGACGGCGGCCGTGGGCGGATTTGCCGGAGCCGGAGTGCTTGCGGGCATCCGTTACGGTGTCGCGCGCGGGATCTTCTCGAACGAGTCGGGGCTCGGGTCGGCGGGGATCGCCGCCGCGGCCGCGCAGACGCGCGAGCCGGCGCGTCAGGCGCTCGTGTCGATGACCCAGACGTTCATCGACACGATCGTGGTCTGTTCGTTCACCGGGATCGCGATTCTCTCCACGGGCGTGTGGACTTCGGGCGAGAACGGGGCGGCGCTGACGCAGATGGCCTTCCGCGAGGGTCTGCCCGGGCAGTGGGGCGGTTGGGTTGTCGCGATCAGCCTGTCGATGTTCGCCTTCTCCACGATCCTCGGCTGGAGCTACTACGGAGAAAAGGCCACCGAGTATCTGCTCGGCGAGTGGTCGAACCGGCCGTACCGCATCGCATTCGTCATCGCGACGTATTACGGAGCGGGGCATTCGCTCGATTTCATCTGGACCGTTTCCGATCTGATGAACGGTCTGATGGCGCTGCCGAACCTGATCGGACTCCTCCTGCTCAGCGGCGTCATCGCAGCCGAGACGCGCGCGTTCCGACAGCGGGAAACGACGCAGCGCTAGTGTCGTGACACGACACTAGTCTAGTCTCAGAAGTGAGGCATGAGCGCAGCGCCGCGAAGCGCGGCGCTGCGACAGGTCCTTCAGAAAACCCAGCTCAGGCCAACCGCATAGCGCGTCAGCGGATCGAAGCCGATTCCCTCGGAGCGGAGCAGACGGGTCGCTTCCGCGCGGATGGCGGTTCGCGGCGTCAGTCGTACTCGTGCGCCCGCGCCGACCTGCGCGCTCATGCGATCGCTGAAGCCGAAACCTTCTCGGACCTGCCCGAAAGGGACGTCGTCCGTGTGGGGAGGAATCGACCAGGCCGGCGTCGGATCCCGCGGGGCGCGAACATAACGAACTCCCGCACGCACGTACGGCGCGATCGGTTGATCGGTGAGGAAGTGCCGCGTCACTGATAGATCGACCGGATTCACTCGATACTCGCGAAACTCTGTAACCGGAAACACAATCCCCGGCCCATTCGGCATCGGCCCGTAAGCAAGGCGAGTATACGGGGATCGATGTCTCTGCGATGAAACGGTGAATTCGACATCCCACCGCGGCACCGGCACATACGCGACACCGAGCCCGATGCCCGCGTGGGGATCATCCGACCACGCAGTGGTCCCTGCGAACGATTCGCGCCCCTCGGCCGAGATCTCGGCGGCAAGAACGCTGATGCGCCAGCGGTTCGCTGGCGCATCAGCGGCGAACAGCGAACCACTGCAGAGGAAAAGAAGGGAGAAGATCAGCATCTTTCGCATGTCGTTCGTTTCCGACAGGTGTGACGTGCCGGGCCGAACTTGGTTCCGGAGGGAGTGAAGTCAGCAGAAGGTCAGGTGGAGAAGGTCCGGAGGGGTCAGCACCCACATGGCAGGTCCAGATTGCCGTATCTGATAGTATCCGGCCTTATTGAAGGAGGGATATGCCGATGCGATTGGCCAGTCTCTTGGTCGTTCTCGTTTTGCCCCTGCTCGCGTTCGCGCAGGCAGACCTCTACCTGAAAGACACGCCCGCGGATACAGGCGCGGAGCCGAACCCGGACAATGGACCGATGTGGGTGACGGAGGATATCTGGGTTCGGATGAGTCCCGATCCGGCGTACCAGCCGTACCCGTTCACCGAGGTCTCGCCGCCATGGACACCGGCTCCTCACGAAAATCCGGAGTACCGCGACCCGAAGTTCTCCGTGCCGAACTACGTCTACGTCCGGGTGCGGAACCGCGGTACCGCGGCATCGACCGGAAACGAGCGGCTGAAGCTCTATTGGGCCAAGGCGTCGACGGGCCTGAACTGGCCGGCCCAGTGGGTCGACTACAAGGCGAACAACTGTGGCCCGCAGAAGCTGTACGGCATGGAGATCACCAAGCCGCGAGTGAACGCCGCGAACGCGACGCCGGGCGAGCGCAACGCCTATCGCGACGCGATCCTGGCGGTCGGCTCGCAGCCGCAGTACGTCTTCTTCGGCGGCGTGAGCTACTGGCACAAGCAGGACGAGGTGCACCAGTCCGGCCCCTCGAATCGCCACAACACGCCGGCTTTCCTGCCCTGGCACCGCGAGTACGTCAACCGCTACGAGGTCCTGCTCCAGGAGCACGAGCCGACGCTCAAGCTGCTGTACTGGGATTGGACGACCCTGGCCTCGGGGCCGCCGTTCAATTTCTTCACCTCCACGTTCATGGGCTCGTCGAGCGGCAGCATCGGCTCGCCCTTTCTGCCGACGCTCTCCCCGCCGGCCGTGACGCGAGACGTCGGAGTCTTCGCGCTGCCCGGGACGCCCGACGCAACGGTACTGGCGCCGACGACGTACGCCAACTTCGACAACATCGAGGCCAATCCGCACAACGGCTCGCACGTCTACCTCGGCGGCAACACCGGCAACATGTCCTTCGTCAACAGGGCGGCGGAGGACCCGTTCTTCTTTCTTCTTCACGGAAACGTCGACCGCCTCTGGTCGCGCTGGCAGCGCAACAACGCGTTCGTCTCCCGTCTCGACCCGACCCAGACTTATGGCACCCTGACCGGCAACGTCAACATCACCACCGCCATGGCGCCGTGGAACGGGACGGGGACGCCGATTCAACCGTGGACGCCGGCCGGCGGCTACGTCGTCACCAAGACGCCCACCCATCCCTCGGTCGTCTCTCCGCCGATCTACGACGACGCGCCGCTGACGATCCCGCAGCTCCAACCGGGGCAGGCCATCGTCCTTCAGATCCCCTGGTATCCCCCGAATCCGGCCGATTTCTCCTGCTTCGGAGCCGACCAGTCGCACTTCTGCCTCCTCGGGCGCATCGAGACGACGAACAGCGCGCCCTGGGGGATGACCACGCCCGAGACCACCAGCGTCTACAACAACGCGAAGGCGAACAACAACATCGCCTGGAAGAACATCAGCGTCGTGGACGACTTCCCCGGTGCGCTGCGGACGACGTCGATCCTCGTGCGCAACCCGTTCGCCCAGGCGGTGCGGACGCGCCTGCGCTTCACGCCGGTCGCTGAGAAAGAAGAGCCGGACTTCTTCGAGACCGGGAAGGTCTATATCGACCTGACGCCTGAGATCTACGACCGCTGGCAGAACGAGGGCGGCGAAGGTACGGGCATCGAGCCGGTCGACCGGCTGCTCGGCCGCGTGGCCATCGTCGGCAAAGACGCGACGATCGACGGACTCACCCTCGAGAAGGAGGAGGTGTTCGCCGTCAGCATCTCGTTCGAGCTGAATCAGGAGTACCGGCCGGACGCAGGGACGGTGCCGAAGTTCGACCTCGTGCAGATCGGCACGCCGGACGACACGAACGAAGTCGTCGGCGGCCAGCGCTTCGAGGTCGACTTCCGCAAGCTCGTCCTCGTACCGGCGAACGACGACGAGTGGCGTTATCTCGATACCGGCGCGGCCAAGGAGGGGTGGCGGAAGACGGACTTCGACGACAGCGGCTGGAAGAAAGGCCGCGCGGAGTTTGGCTATGGCGACGACCCGGAGACGACCATCGCCTCCGACCGCGCCACGACGTACTACCGCCGGACCTTCGACGTCGCCGATCGCGCGGTGTACCGCAATCTCCTGCTCCACCTCAAGCGCGACGACGGGGCAGCGGTCTACCTCAACGGCGAGGAGATCCATCGGGTGAACCTGCCCGACGATGCGGGGGACGACACGCCGGCCTCGGCGACGGTCGACGGTGTGGCGGAGGAGACGTACTTTCCCGTAGACGTGCCGCTCGAGCTCCTGCAGTCGGGGCGGAACGCGATCGCCGTCGAGCTGCACCAGGACGAGAAACGGGACGATGCCTCGTTCGATCTCTCGCTCACGGCGAACCACGCCGTGCGCGACACGCCGCCGAGCGTGGCCATCCTCTGGCCGCCGACCGGGTCGCTCTTCCGCCCGGGTGAAGAGGTGACGATCGTCGTCGACGCTCTCGATCCGGATGGGTCGATCAAGGGGGTCCAGCTTTTCGTCGACGGTAAGCACTTCGCCACTTCCGAGCGCTCGCCTTCCACATTCCTGTGGACGGCCGCGGAAACGGGACCGCACCGCGTGCGTGCCGTGGCGCTCAACGCCGAGCAGACGCGGAGGACGGAGATCACACTCAACGTGGTCGAGAACGTACCGCCGGCGGCACAATTGCTCGCTCCCGCCGACGGAGCGTCGTTCCCCGCCGGCATGGCCATCGAGGTACGCGCCGACGCCGCCGACCGCGACGGCATGATCGCCCGCGTCGAGCTCTGGATGCAGGAAGGGAACTTCTTCGGCTCCCGTCCGGTGCTCATCGCCTCCGACACCACCGCGCCGTACGGCGCGTCGCTACCGCCGGACCTCGCGCCCGGCCACTACATGGTCTGGGCCGTTGCCGTCGACGAGCGCGGCGAGGAGAGCCCGTCGCTGATGGCGCACATCTCCGTCGTGGGAGGGGGAGGACACTCACACTAGGTGCCCTTTTTTCATCAGGGTCGCTGAGTCAGGCAGCTGTCTCCGATAGGATCTTCGTGTTGTCGCGCGGCCGGCGACTCGATCACCATCAAGGAGGCAACTCGTGGACCATTGGCACATCGCTGTGGACGGAAGACAGGAAGGACCCTTTCCGACGGACGAGGTCGTCCGGCGGATCCGGGCGGGACAGATTCCGCGAAGCGCGCACGTGTACGCGCAGGGGCTTGCGGCGTGGGAGCCGGTGACGTCGCGCGGCGAGTTTGCCTCGGCATTCAGTGGAGCGGTGGTGCCGCCTCCACCGATCCCCCGAGGGGCTTCCGGTGCGGATGAGATCGACTACGAGATTTTCGGTGGGAGATGCAGTTCGTCGAGATCACGCTCGACCCCGCCGAAGCGTGCATCGCGGAAGCGGGTGCGTTCATGTATATGGATCCGTCCATCGAGATGGAGACCATCTTCGGCGACGGCTCCGCAAAGGGGGGCGGTGGGCTGATGGGCATGCTCATGTCGGCGGGCAAGCGTGTCCTGACGGGCGAGTCGCTCTTCATGACCGTCTTCGCGAACAAAGGCGGGACGCGTCAGAAGGTCGCCTTTGCCTCTCCCTATCCCGGCAGGATCGTGCCTCTCGATCTGCGGCAGTTCGGCGGCACGATGGTCTGCCAGAAGGACGCGTTCCTCTGCGCGGCGAAGGGCATCTCGGTGGGCATTGCGTTCCAGCGGAAGCTCGGCGTGGGTTTCTTCGGCGGCGAAGGATTCATCCTGCAGAAGCTCGAAGGAGACGGCCTCGCGTTCGTCCACGCCGGTGGGGCGATCGTCGAGCGCGACCTTGCCGCGGGCGAGACGCTCCGCCTCGATACCGGCTGCCTCGTGGCGCTCCAGCCGCAGGTCAGCTACGACATCCAGTTCGTCGGCGGCGTCAAGACGGCGCTGTTCGGAGGGGCTCTTCTTCGCGACGCTTCGCGGGCCGGGCAAGGTGTGGTTGCAGTCCTTGCCCTTCAGCCGTTTCGCGAGCCGGGTTTTCTCGGCCATGCCGGGGAACCTTGCCGGACGCAGACAAGGCGAGGGCTCGATCCTCGGTCCTTTGGGCGATCTGCTCGGCGGCGACTGACGAGCGCGTCAGCGGCGGGTCTAACCGGGGGCTCACTAACGCTAACCGGGGGCTAACCGGGGCTAACCGCAAGTCTCTCGGCGCAACGTGCTGGTGAGTCGCTGGCGACTCCGCCGATCGGAGCGATGGGTCCGGTTGGAAGGCAGGCTTCGCTGAAACCGCCTGCTGCGGCTCTCAAAGGCCCATTGTCGCGCTCGCGTTCACCGACGCGACAAAGCGGTTCAACCGCGAAGCTCGCGGGATTTTGGGTCCCACTGCGGAGTCCGCCGAAAAAGTTTTTTTCGGAAAAAGTCGAAGCGTGCTCAACCACGCCCGTCGTCGGCGACACGAGCTAACGCATACAAAGCACATTCGGTTAGTTGCGGTCTCATCCTTGAAATCGAATGACATCCATCCAGTTCGAGCGACCGGGTGTATGGAAATCTTTGGAGATCGAGCCGGTTCTTTTGGAAACACAAACGTCAGTCCGATTTTCCCTGACCAGAAAAGGTCGTGCCTAACGGGCAGCGCCGGTTCATCCAACGGCGTCGCAGTGCTCGATCATTATGGGCGGAACCCGAAGGTCCGCAATCGGCCGACGTGTGCGGATTCGCTGTCGGTCGGTTCCTGTAACCGAAGGGGCGAAGCCGTCTGTCTGCTCAGGCGGGTGGGTAGAAATTCAATTCGTTGAAAAGAACCGGTGGCTCTGTATGGATCAGATAAGAGAAAAATCGAAAGCATCCCAGATCAAACGTCCTGCGATCATCGCCGCGGCTGTGGTCGCATTGATCAGCGGGGGCGTCACTCTCGCCAGCATCGACTTCAGCACGCATCGCGTCGACCGGGAAACGCTCAGCATCGAGGCCGTAAAGCACGGCACGATGGAAATCAAAGTCGGCGCGAACGGTCAATTGCTGTCCCGACGCATCGAACAACTCGCCGCGCGAGCTCCCGGCCGCGTTGCCCAGGCGGACATCAAGGCGGGCGCGGTCGTGCAGGCAGGGCAGGTTCTGGTGGAGCTCACGAATCCGCAACTCATCGCCAGCGCGGAAGAAGCACAGTCGGCGTGGGAAGGCGCGGTGGCCGAGCTGCAGTCCTCGGAGGCCGAGTTGCAGACGGCCATGCTGAACCAGGAGGTCGTGCTCACACAGATCCACTTCAATGCAGAGAAAGCGAAGGCGAAAGCCGACGCGGACGAGGCGCTGTCGCGCGAGGGTCTGATCTCGGACATCGAAGTGAAGCGCTCGCAGCTCGATCTGAGCCAGCTCAGAAAGACTCACGAAATCGAATCGATGCGTCTGAAGAAACTCCGCGACAACATCGACGTCCAGCTCTCGGTCAGAAAGTCGCGTGTCACGCAGTTCGCGCGTGCGCTCGATCGTGCCCGAACCCAGGCCGCCGACCTGAACATCGTCGCCGGAATCGACGGCATCGTCCAGGCGATCAACGTCGAAGTCGGCGAGCAGTTGCAGCCGGGCAGCCCGATCGGCCGCATCGCACAGCAGGATCAGCTCTATGCCGAACTGAAGGTCCCGGCGCGCGAGGCCACCCAAGTGCAGGCGGGACAGAAGGTCGTCGTCGACACCCGCAATGGCACGGTGGAAGGCACCGTCACTCGCGTCGATCCCGGCGTGACGGACGGCACCGTCGTCGTCGACGTCGAACTGCAGGGTCCGCTCCCAGCAGGTGCACGTCCGCAGTTACAGGTCGAAGGCATCATCTATATAAGCCAGCAGCCGAACACGCTCTACGTGGGCAAGCCGGCTTACGTGAAGAGCGACGCGGCGATCAGCGTCTACAAGCTCGATCCCGCCGGTCAGTATGCCTCGCGGGTGACGATCAAGACCGGCAAGGTGTCGTTGAACCACCTGCAGATCCTCGAAGGCCTGAAGGCGGGTGACCGGATCATTACCACGGATGTCGGCGAGTGGCAGGATCAGGAACGCATCCTGTTGAAGTAGCAATTCATCGAAACAACGAATCCGGTCACTGGAGGCCCGTCCATGAAAGCTGTCGTATGTAAGAACGCGGAGCTCGAAGTCGCTGAGCAGCCGCAGCCCGTTCCCGACAAGGGGCAGGTGCGGCTCAAAGTGCTGCGAGGCGGAATCTGCGGCGGAGATCTCAGCGCCCGGAAGGGTTTCGACTCGTGGGCCGATCTCGCCGGCGGGCTCGGATACGACCGCTTCGGCCGATCCGGCGAGTCGATCGTCCTCGGTCATGAGTTCTGTGGCGAAGTGCTCGAGCACGGCCCCGGCTGCCGGCGCGGCACGAAGGCGGGAACGCCGGTCGTCGCGCTGCCGCTGCTGCGCGGGAGCCACGGCGTCGACACGGTCGGCTACTCGGCGCACGCGCCTGGCGCGTTCGCGGAGCAGATGCTCGTGTCCGAGGCGCTGATGATGCCCGTTCCCAACGGCCTTGCTCCCGAAATCGCGGCGCTCACCGAGCCGCTGACGGTCGCCTGGCACGCGGTGCGACTGGGGAAGGTGCACAAGAAGTCCGTGGCGATCGTCATCGGCTGCGGCCCTGTCGGACTGGGCGTGATCCTGATGCTCAAGGCGAAGGGTGTGGAGACCGTCGTCGCCAGCGACTTCTCGCCGGGCCGCCGCGCGCTCGCGAAGGCGTGTGGCGCCGACGTCGTCGTCGATCCCGCGCAGGCGTCCCCCTTCACCGCGGTGAAGGGGAAGGGCCAGATCAAGGACATCCCGGCAGCGTTCAATCTCGCCGTCGGTGCACTCGAGAAGCTCCAGACCCTTCCCGTCGGCTGGTGGCACACGTGGCGACTGATCGAGAAGCTCGGCCTGGGTCCGAAGCCGCCGGTGATCTTCGAGTGCGTCGGTGCGCCCGGCGTGATCCAGAGCGTCATCGACGGCGCGCCGCTCTTCTCGCGCGTCGTCGTCGTCGGTCTGTGCGTGAACGCCGATCAGTTCATGCCGGCCATCGCGATCCGCAAAGAGCTCGACCTGCAGTTCGTCGGCGCCTACACCCCGCTCGAGTTTCGCGACACGCTGCACATGCTCGCCAACGGAAAGGTCGATCCGCGTCCGGTGATCACCGGGACCGTCGGCCTGGACGGCGTGGACGGGGCCTTCCACGCGCTGGGCGACCCCGAAGTGCACGCGAAAATCCTCATCGATCCCTACGCCATGGGGACCAGCCTCGCCTAATCCATCGACGTCACCCTGAGTCCAGTACGGTTCTTCAGGATGACATCCCGAATCACGCGGAGTCCGTCCATGCAGAAACTCGATCCGACCGCCTTTCACAAGATGCACGGCCTTCAGAAGCCGAGAGTCACGTATTACGCGAAGGACTTTCTCGACTACACACTGATGATCGCCCTGACCGCGCTCGTGGTCGTGCTTTCATTCGGCATCGGCCACGTGATGTCGTACGTGGGACTCGCTCTGTGCGCCTTTGCGCTGGCCATGTTCGTGGTCCGGCATGGCGTCGAGCTGAGAGTCCCTTTGATTCTGCGCAGGCCGCAGGACGTGTTCTTCATGTTTCTGCACAAGATTCAGAACCTGCCGCTTCTGTATCTGATCGCGATCGGGGTGCTCCTGCTGGAGAACCTGCTGATCGCGGCGACGCCGAGGCTTCCGCATCACGTCGAGACGATGCGCACGATCGGTTTCGTGTTGTTCTATGCGAGTCTGCTGATCATCACCGGATACCGCACGGCAATCCTGATCGACCATCTGGCCAAGAAGGAGCATGCCCGCGAGGTCCTGATGCAGACGCCGTGGAAGCGGGTCATCAATGCGAAGACGAACATGACCTTCGAGATCCTGCACGCTTACGGCACGGGGCTTCTGACGCACATCGTCCTCGTCACGCCCTGGTATGTCGTCATGAAGTACGCGGACTTTTCGCTGCTCTTCGCCCCGGTCGTCTGCCTGATCAACATTTTCGTCCACCTCAAGTGGCTGAAGGCGACGAACTCTTGGTTCTACCGCGACCACTGGCTGGGTCACAATTCCGAGCTCGATTTCGTCTATCTCCACGGAACGCACCATGACGCGATTCCGTGCGGACTGATCGGCGTCGCCGGAAACGGATTCCTGGAAGGCGTCACGCGCGGGACGCTGGCCTTTCCGATTCCGTTCTACAACCCCATCATCCCGTTCCTGGTCTATTCGTACGAGATCAAGCAGGACATCGACCTGCACCAGTACATCCCCGGCATCTACCCGAGAATGCCGAAGAGAGCGCTGGAGATCGGTCAGCACGTCGTGCACCACTACGGCCGGCTCGAGCCATACAGCATCGCCATCAAATTGGATCAGCCGTTCGTCCCTGAGAAGCAGAAGGCGTTCTATGCCTCGCCGAAAATCCGGATCCTGTTTCCGGACGAGCTGATGAACTCGGCCAAGCTGGATGAGGCCCTGGACGATTTCGAATGGGACAACCCGACTCACAAGAACGCTCTCAGTCTCTGGGACAAGTATCAACAGTAGCGCCGTAGGACTCTAACCCTGATGAGGAACCGATCATGAATTCATTGCTCGATTGGAAGTACGCATGGCGCCTGATGAACAAATCGCGCGGCCATACGCTGCTGTGTGCGAGCGTCGTTGCACTGAGCGTGGGGCTCGCGCTCTGGACGTGGTGCGCGGTGGCCTATCCACAGCTCCTGAAGCCGATGGGACTGCCGAACTCCGAGCGCTGGTACAGCGTGCAACTCGCCGCCGACGCCTCGGGCCGGCCGCGGACGTCGAGCGTCGACGCGTATACGTATCAGGAGCTCGTGAAGAACGCCCGCTCGGCCCAGCATGTCGGCGCGTTCGCGAGCGGGGCTGCCGTTCTCAGTGAAGGGCAGGCGAGCACGAGCCTGCGCACCGTGACGATGAGCCCGCGCCTGCTCTCGCAGGTCGTCCCGCTCGAGGGCCGCACGTTCCAGGAGGCGGACGCTCAGGACGGTGCGGCGGCGGTGGCCGTCCTCAGCTACAACACCTGGCAGAACTACTTCGCCGGCGATCCGAACATCGTCGGGAAGACGACGCGCATCGACGCGGCGCCGGTCCAGATCGTCGGCGTGCTGCCGGAAGAGTTCTTCGTCCAGATGGACTTCGAGCTGTTTCTGCCGCTGCGGCTGCCGGTTCTGGCGCGGCCGGCGGACTCGAAGGTGAAGCTCAATCCGCTCATCGAGCTTGGCGAGAGCCAGAATCGCGATACGGTGTTGAAGGAGATCCAGACGACCGTCCAACGTGTCAACGGCGACTATCCCGATCTGTTCAATGCGAAGCGGCGCGCGGCGCTGATTCCCGCGAACCGGATGTATTTCAATGACGCAACGCCGGTCGTGGCAGTGCTGATCCTCATGTCCGCGGCGGTATTTCTCCTCGGCGCGCTGAACATCAGTCTCGTGTTTCTGGCGCGGCTGCTCGAGCGCAGCCGCGAGCTCGCCCTGCGCAGTGCGCTCGGCGCCTCCCGCGGACGTCTCCTGCGTCAGTGCCTGCTCGAGACCGTCGTCTTCGTCGGCGTCGGCCTCATCGTCGCGCATCAACTGGCCGTCCTCGGTTTCCGCTGGACGGACGGGTGGGGCGACTATCTGAACCGCATCCTCGCATTCGGACGCCTCAACGGTCTGCCGGTGTTCCGTCCCATCGATCTGACCGTCGCCGTCCTCGCCGCCGTTGCGATCTGGCTGCTCAGCACCCTGGTTCCGGCGTGGCGCATCACGAAGCAAGACGCGGCGATCACGCTCGCGGGCAGTGGCAAGGGCGTGTCCGTGCGCGGCGGCAACAAGCGCGCCGGATTCCTGGTCGGCCTGCAGGTGGTGATCTCCTCCCTCGTGCTGGTGGTCTGCGGGAGCATGGTGCTGGCCCTCAACAAAGAGACGAGCAAGCCGACGCGCATCAACAGCGCGAACATCATCATGCCCACCTCCCAGACGGTGTTCGACGGACGTTACGCCGAGCCGGCACCGCGCCTGCGGTATTGGGAAGACCTGACGGCGGCGGTGCAGAGCCGGATCCCCGGTTCCGAGGTAGCTTTTGCATCGGATCAGCCCAGCACGCCGGGCCGATCTCCCGCGCTGATCGAGGGACGCCAGGGCGCACAGAAGCAGGGCTCGTTCACGCTGCCCACATCGGCGGTATCCGACAACTACTTCGAGATGCTCGGGGTGACCCTGCGCTCCGGACGTCTGTTCGATGGCACCGACAACAGTACGTCTCTCAACGTCGCCGTGGTCGACGAGGCACTGGCCACGCGTTATTGGCCCGATCAGAACGTCGTCGGAAAGCGCGTGCAGTTGAATCCTTCCGACGATGGCCCATGGCTCACGATCGTCGGCGTGGTCTCGTCGGTGACGGGTGGGCGTCCTTACAACAAGGACGACGTCGGGGCGCTTTACCGGCCGTTCCTGCAGGTGATTCCGGCGGAGTTCCACATGCTGTCGAAACTGCCGAACGTCACCTCCGACAGTCGGGTGGCCCTGCGCGCGGCGGCCTTCGCGGTCGACCGCGATCTGCCCCTGCGCAATCTGCAGACTCTCGACGATTACCTGGCCGCGCAGCGGTTCAACCTGAAGTCGCTGATGCCGATTCTCATGGCCATTGCGCTGATCACCGCGCTGGTCACGGCATCGGGGTTGTTCGGTCTGATCAGCCGCTCGGTCGCCCAGCGCACTCAGGAAGTCGGCATTCGCCGCGCTCTCGGGGCCACGTCGTGGCGCTCGACGTCGATGTTCCAGCGCCAGGCTGCGCTATACCTGAGCGTGGCTGTGGTCGGCGTCGCTGTTGGCACCATGTTGCTGGCGCCGATCAGCAGGCTGTACACGAACATCCTGGATTACGTGATCCCGGCCACGCTCGGGGTCGGTCTTCTCATGGCACTCGTCATTTTTGCGGCTACGTATTTCCCCAGCCGTCGCGCGGTGGCTCTCGAGCCCGGCGATGCGCTGCGGTACGAATGAACGTCCGATCCCAATCACCTTTTTACCTGGAGCTATCCGATGACTAACGCACACCTCATCAATCTGCAAGGCATCAAGAAGGTCTTCTATACCGAAGAGATGGAGACCGCGGCGCTGGACAACATCCAGCTCACCATCGATCAGGGCGAATACGTATCCATCACCGGCCCCTCGGGGTGTGGCAAATCGACCCTGCTGTCGGTGATCGGACTGTTGCACTCCGCCACCGAAGGGAAGTACTTCCTCAACGGCGCGGAGGTCACCGGGCTCTCCGGTGCGGAACAGGCCCGCGTGCGCAGCCGCGAAGTCGGCTTCATCTTTCAGGCGTTCAACCTGATCGCCGGCATGACCGCGTTCGAGAACGTCGAACTGCCGCTGACGTATCGTCCCGAGCTCTCGGGCAAACAGCGCCGCGACCTCGTGCTCGCGGCGCTGGAGAAAGTGAACATGAGCGAGCGCCAGAAGCACTTCCCGCCGCAGCTCTCGGGCGGTCAGCAGCAGCGCGTGGCCATCGCGCGCGCTCTCGTCGGCACCCCGAAGGTTCTGCTCGCGGACGAGCCGACCGGCAACCTCGACTCGAAGAACGCGGAGCTCATCATGGAGATGCTCGACGGCTTGCATGGGGAAGGTAGCGCGATCGTGATGGTCACGCACGATCCCCGCTTCGCCGAGCGCGCCGAGCGGCAGATCTCCCTGTTTGACGGAAAGATCATCGAGGACCGGCGCTTCGAGGGCGCCATGGCCGCCACGGTCGCGTGAGTCTCGCATGACCATCACGGAAATCATGGATGTCATCGCGCGGCACACGCGCGAAATCCTGCCGGACCTCGACGTGCATCAGTTCGAGGCGGGGGACCGTCTGTCCGACCTCGGTGCCAATTCGGTCGATCGTGCCGAGATCGCCATGCTCGTGCAGGAATCCCTTGGGCTATCAGTCTCCCGTATCGAATTGCACGGACCCCGCAACATCGGCGAGTTGGCCGAGCTGTTTTTGACCAAACTCAAGGCCGCGTGAAGCCGTTGTCACGATGGGCGTCCTCTCGGCCATCGACAGGGCAAAGCTGCGCTCATGCAGACCCTGTTCGATGGCGAGAGCGCCTTCGGTGTGAAGCGGTCTCCGGGGCGCTGGCCCGCATTTCTCACAGCCCTTCTGCTGCGACAGCCGATAGCGGCCTGTCTGCTTCGCCGCACGACGATTTTGCTCCTCAACATAGTGTCAACTATGCTTTCGTCGCGAAATCGCCGTGCGACTCGCATCCAGGCCACTCTCGGCTGTCTCGCGACGAAGGGCTGTGAGAA
>CAZLGP010000036.1:0-4796 GCA_964558905.1 uncultured Thermoanaerobaculia bacterium
TCTAGCCCGCATTTCTCACAGCCCTTCTGCTGCGACAGCCGATAGTGGCCTGTCTGCGTCGCCGCACGGCGATTTCGCTCCTCAACATAGTGTCAACAATGCTTTCGTCGCGAAATCGCCGTGCGACTAGCATCCAGGCCACTCTCGGCTGTCTCGCGACGAAAGGCTGTGAGAAATGCGGGCTAGGCCGGCACGGCCGGCAGCGCTGGTTGCTCCGCCTTGCGGCACGTTCACGATGGAGTCGAGGTCTGCGGCTTCGGGCGGCGCAGCGCGCCTGACATTTCTAGCTCCTAGGAGTCTGCGCGGCAGAAACGTCAGGCGCGCTCACGCTGCCCGAAGCCGGTGGTTGAGTGATTTCGTGCACGTGCCGCAAGGCGGAGCAACCAGCGCAGCCGGCCGTGCCGGCCCGGCCGTGGCCGGAGACGTGCAGGCAGACGACCTGAGGCAGACGCGATCGAGCCGAATGGCGTCTGTCGAAGGAGGTAATGGATGACCCGAACGAAGAAAGAGCGGTTTCCGGGATCGCGGCCGCGGGGCAGGAAGCGTCATGCCGGCGCCACGGATGTCGAGCGAACGCCGCTCGTGATCCGTGCGGAGGGAATCACGATCTCGGAGGAGCTGGACGGCTACATCCGGAAGCGCCTCGCGGCGAGACTCGGCGGCTTCGCCGATCGCATCGAGCGCCTGACCGTCCGATTCGAAGACGTCAACGGACCCCGCGGGGGTGTCGACATTGTCTGTCGCGCGAAAGTCGTTCTCAGCAGCCTCCCGAGTGTGGTGGTCGAGACGCGCGGGGAGACGGATCGTGTCGCCTTCGGTCTCCTCGTGACTGCACTGACCCGTGCGGTTCGCAAGACGCTCGACCGCGCACCGAAGCCCCGAGGCGAGCGTGCGGAGAAGGGCTCGGCTGAATCCATGGCCGGCCCGCCGACCGATGTTGTGGGGGACGCGGGCAGCGTGATCGGCCCGCGTGTCGGGCGCGGTGCCGCCAACCTGGCGGCGGCCCTGGATCGGCCCGAGAAGCGGCGGCGCGACCAGCCCGTCGATACGGCGGCGCCGGGAGTCAGTGCGACGGACCGCAAGGCCGGGTACGGCTCGACGGCCCGGCGAAATACGAAAGCGCGTACCTCGCGGGCAACGGCAACCCTTGAAGACAGTCGCCAGCCGCGGCCTTCCCGGAAGTCCACCCGCAAGAGCGCCAACCGCGCGAAGAGCGCGACCAACATCCAGAAGAAGGTCGTGGCCGCGACGAGCTCCCCCGGAGCCCGGGCAGCGAGGTCGAAACGCTGAGGTCACGGCGCGGCCTCCTCGTGCTCACCACTGACTTCGCACTACATTAGGGGTATGTACATCCGTCCGCCCGCTGTCGCCGGGACGTTCTACGAAGGGACGCCCGATCGCCTCGCGCGTCAGGTCGACGCCTGCTTTGCGGCGAACGCTCCGGCGCCGGCGCAAAAGGAGCGTTTCCTGGGAGCGGTCGTCCCGCACGCGGGGCTGATGTACAGCGGCCATGTGGCGGCCGCGCTCTATGCGCTGGCCGACCTGCCGAAGCGGTTCATCATCCTCTGCCCGAACCACACCGGCGCGGGTCACTTCGCGGCCATCAACCATGAGGGTGCGTGGCGCACGCCTTTTGGGGAAGTCGCAATCGATGCGTCGCTCGCCGACGCGTTGATGGCGCGGACGCCGCTCCTCGTCGAGGATGCGCGTGCGCATGCACGGGAGCACTCGCTCGAGGTGCAGCTCCCGCTTCTGCAGCGCCTCCTCGGCGACTTCACGTTCGTTCCCATCTGCCTCGGAGCGCATCGCTACGATTACGCCGAGGAGATCGCTCGCGCAATCTCGGAGGTCCTGACCAGCGAGCGCGACGTGGCCATCCTCGCGAGCTCGGACCTCAACCATTACGAGGACCAGCGCGAGACGCTGCGCAAGGACCAGCTCGCGATCGATCAGGTCCTCGCGCGCAATCCGCAGGAGCTCTGGCGTGTGGTCGACGATTACGATGTATCGATGTGCGGCTTCATCCCCACGACGACGATGCTCCTCGCCGCGAACGCCCTCGGCGCCACGGAGGCCCGGTTGATCCAGCATGCGACGTCGGGGGATGTGAATGGGGACTACTCGCACGTGGTGGGATACGCTGCACTTCTCATATCCTGAGGCGCGAAGCGCCGAAGGATCGACGGAGCCCTCACGAAAATCGTCCATGGCGCGGGGATCGCGGGGGCTCCGGTGATTCTTCGCTTCGCTCAGAATTTCGCATGAGAATCGTCTTCGCCACCGCCGAGGTTTCCCCGATCGCCAAGACCGGCGGCCTGGGCGATGTCTGCGGATCGCTGCCGAAGGCGCTGGCGAGGATGGGGCATGACGTCGTCCTCTTCATGCCCTATTACCGTCAGGCGCGGCTGTGGTTCGAGAAGCACGACCTGACACCCTACCAGGCGGCGCCCACGGTGACGATTGCGTGGGCGAACTGGATCGCCGAAGCCACATTCCTGCGGGCGACGCTGCCGGGCACGGAGATTCCGTTGATCCTCGTCGCGAACGATCACTTCTTCGAGCGTGATCAGATCTACGCGCGCGCGGATGACGGCGGCGATGACTTCCTCTTGCGGTACACGTTCTTCTCGCGGGCGGTCATTCGCGGCTGCGAACTGCTCGACTTGCGCCCCGACATTCTTCACGCGCATGACTGGCACACCGCGCTTCTGCCGGTCTACCTCGACTCGGGCCTGCGGGGCGAGTCGCATCTCGCGAAAACGCGTTCCGTCTACACGATCCACAACCTGATGTACCAGGGCGCCGCGGACGCGGACGCGTTTCCGCTCACCGGACTGCACAGCCGCTATTGGGCACCGGACGCGGTCGAGCACTTCGGAACCTTGAATCCCATGAAGGGCGGGATTCTCTTCGCGGACCAGGTGACGACAGTCTCGCCGACGTACGCGCGTGAGATCCGGTCGGTGGAGCATGGCGCGGGGCTCGACGGCGTCTTGCGGGGCGTGTCGCACAAGCTCAGTGGGATCCTGAACGGCATCGACGTGGAGGAGTGGAATCCGGCGACCGATCCGTTGCTCGCCGCGAACTACGATGTCGAGACGTTGAGGGATAAAGCGAGGAACAAACGCGCGTTGTCAAAAGAGGCCGGCTTCACGTTCTCCGCGAAGACTCCGGTGATCGGAACCGTCTCCCGGCTCGTCGGGCAGAAGGGATTTCAGCTCTTGATCCCCGTCCTCGACCGGCTGCTGGCCGCCGGTGCGCAGGTCGCGATTCTCGGTAGCGGAGAGCCGGAGCTCGAGCAGGCGCTCGAGGAGATTGCCGCGCGGCATCCCAATCGCTGCCGCGTGTGGATCGGCTTCGACAACGCGCTTGCCCATCGCATCTACGCGGGCGCGGACCTGCTGCTGATGCCGTCGATGTACGAGCCGGGCGGCCTCAACCAGATGTACGCACTGCGCTACGGTACGGTTCCGGTCGTGCGACTGACGGGTGGACTGGCGGACACGGTGATCCCGTTCGACGGCACCAATCTCGGGGAGGCGAACGGGTTCGGTTTCGCGGCGGCTCACCCTGTCGAGCTCTACCTGGCGACGTGGGTGGCCATGCTGAACTTCAAGGATGGACACGTTTGGAGATCGCTCCAGGAGAACGGGATGGCCGTCGACAATTCGTGGGAACGCTCGGCGAAAGACTACGAACGCATCTACAATCTGGCCGCCGATGTGCACTAGGAAGGGCAGGAGGACGGCATGGTTGAAGTCCTACTCATAGTGGCCGGAACGCTCCTGGTGATCGCAGCCGGTAGCAAGCCGCGTCTGGCGCCAGCACCGGTGCGCTTCATTCGTCGCAAACGTTGAAGAATTCCAAATCCACCGCTTACGCCGAATGCCGCGATGAGATCGTCGCCATCTGGCGCGATGAAGGAGGGGCAACCCTCGACGACATCGCCCTGATGGCGACGATCAATTCGGTCCTCGCCCACCGATTCCCTCACTTCTTCTGGACCGGCTTTTACCGAGTGTGCGGCGACCGCCTCGTCGTGGGACCGTACATCGGCACGGTCGGGTGTCTGCAGATCGAACTGGGCCGTGGCGTCTGCGGCACGGCCGCCGCCCATCGCGAGACGCTCATCGTCCCGGACGTGACGAAGTTCCCCGGTCACATCGCCTGCGATCCCAACTCGAAGTCCGAGATCGTCGTGCCGGTGTTCGATGGCGACCGGGAGCTGATCGCGGTGCTCGACGTCGACAGCGATCAGCTGGACGCGTTCGACGAGGAGGATCGGGCCGGGCTGGAGAGGATCGTGGGACTCTTCGCTGTACCATGAGGGCCGTACTGACGCTACTCCGCCAGCATCTCCAGGATCGCTCGCAGCTCGCTCTTCACCTTCGACAGATTCGGAACCGTCCGTGAGGGAGCGGCAGGCGCCTCGGCAGCAGGGGCCGCCCGCTCTGCCATCTCCGTCTCCAGCTTCTTCTTCGCCCCGGCGATCGTGAAGCCTTCGCTGTAGAGGAGCTCCTTGATCCGCAGGATGACGTCGACTTCGCGGCGGTTGTAGAGGCGCTGGCCACCGCCGCTCTTCCCCGGGGCGAGCTGCGGGAACTCGGTCTCCCAGTAGCGCAACACGTACGGCTGCAGCTCGGCGAGCTTGCAGACTTCGCCGATCTTGTAGAGCTTTTCCTCGGTGGCCGCACGCGCCATGCAGCGATTATAGGGCGCAGGGGGCAGGGCGCAGGGCACAGGAGAAAAGCACGGCGCTGCCTCGTCTCTCCTGCCCCCTGCGCCCTGCCCCCTGC
>CAZLGP010000037.1:0-14951 GCA_964558905.1 uncultured Thermoanaerobaculia bacterium
GCGGAGGCGTTGCCTCCGCACTCCATGGATAATCGCCTGGTCGTGCGCGTCCTGAAAGTCGTTCTCGCGGTCGCCCTGGTCATCGCGTTCGTCGTCGCCGTTCGCATGCTCCCTCTCGGTGAGTGGATCGCCCAGTTTCAGACCTGGGTGCGAGGGATCGGCCCGGCGGGCTACATCGTCTACGCGATCGGGTACGCCGCCTGTTGCGTCCTCATCATTCCTGCGCTCGCGCTGAGCCTCGGCGCCGGCGCGATCTTCGGCTTCGTTGCCGGATCGCTCGTCGTGCTGGCCGGGGCGACGCTGGGCGCGACGCTCGCGTTCATCCTCGCACGCACCGTGCTCCGCCATCGCGTCGAGCGCATGATCGCGGACAACGCAAAGTTCCGAGCGCTCGATCGCGCGATCACGCGTGAGGGAACGAAGATCCTCTGGCTCGTTCGTCTCTCCGGATTTCCCCCGTTCACGTGGGTGAACTACGCGTTCGGGCTCACCGGCGTACGCCTCGTGCAGTACGTCCCCATCACGTTTTTCGGGATCATCCCCGGCACGCTCGCCTTCACCTGGGCGGGCGCCGCCGGCGCTGCCGCGCTCACGGGCACCGGCAACCGTGTCCTCCTCATCGTGACGGCCGTGGGTGCGATCGCCGTGGCCGTATTCGTCGGACGGATCGCGTTGAGCGCGATTCGAAGAGCGGGCTTGGAGGGCGACGGGAGTGAAGCTGAGTGCTGAGTGCTGAGTGCTGAGTGCTGAGTGCTGAGTCCCGCCCGCCCCTCAGCACGCGGCACGCAGCACCCAGCACGCAGCACCCAGCACCCAGCACGCAGCACCCAGCACCCAGCACCCAGCACCCAGCACCCAGCACGCAGCACCCAGCACCCAGCACGCAGCACGCAGCACCCAGCACCCAGCACCCAGCACTCAACACCCACCCCCTGCACCCGCCCACAGGACTCGAATATGCTTATCCCCGCCAACGGAGGCCTCGCATGAACAACCCCCTTGCAGAGCTCGCAAAAACCGGCCAGAGCGTCTGGTTCGATCAAATGGAGCGGAAGCTCCTCACCACCGGCAAGCTGAAGAAGATGATCGACGAGGACGACCTGCGTGGTCTCACCTCGAACCCGACGATCTTCGAGAAGGCGATCGGCGGCAGCGAGGACTATGACGCGCAACTGCGCACGCTCGCGTCGCAGGGCAAATCGCGCGACGAGATCTACGACGAGCTCGTGATCGAGGACATCGGCAACGCCGCGGACGTCTTCGCGCCGGTCTACGAGAAAACCAAGGGCGAGGACGGCTACGTCAGCCTCGAGGTCTCGCCCCTCCTCGCGAACGACACCGCGCACACGGTTTCCGAGGCGAAGCGCCTCTTTACGAGAGTGGCGCGGCCGAACGTGATGATCAAGATCCCGGCGACGCCGGAAGGCATCCCGGCGATCGAACAAGCCATCGCGCTCGGCATCAACGTCAATGTCACGCTGATTTTCTCGAACGACGTCTACGCGCAGGTCATCGAAGCCTATCTGCGTGGTCTCGAGAAACGTGCCTCGCAGGGACTGCCCATCGGTCACATCGCCTCGGTGGCCAGCTTCTTCGTCAGCCGCATCGACACGCAGGCGGACAAGCAACTCGAAGCGAAAGGCATCACGGAGCTACAGGGAAAGATCGCCATCGCGAACGCGAAGATGGCGTATCAGCTTTTCAAGCAGATCTTCACGAGCGAGCGTTTCATCAGACTGCGCGACCTGGGCGCACGCGTGCAGCGGCCGCTCTGGGCATCGACTGGCACCAAGAACCCGAAGTATCGCGACGTCCTCTACGTCGAGACGCTCATCGGTCCCGACACCGTCAATACGCTTCCGCCCGCGACGTACGACGCCTTCCGCGACCATGGCGTCGTGGAGATGACGCTCGAGCAGGACATCGATGAAGCGCGCCGCGTGCTGGGCGAGTTCGAGGCGAAGGGGTTGAGCCTCCAGGCGATCACCGATCAGCTCACGACCGAAGGGGTGAAGTCCTTCAATGAATCCTTCGAGCAGCTGATCCTCACGATCGAAGCGCGCCGCGACGCCGTCGTCCGCGGCCTCCCGGACCGCGTCACGTTGCACGGTCTCTCGGTCGACGATGCCATCGCGCGCGCCGACAAGGAGAAGTTCGTCGCGCGCATTCACGCGAAGGACAGCTCGCTCTGGAAGAGCGACGGCGCCCACCGCAAGATCATCGACGATGCCCTCGGATGGCTGCCGGTGGTCGAGTCGATGCACCGCAACGTGAAGGGCATCCTCGAGCTGACCGACGAGTTGCGCCAGGGCTTCGATCATGTCGTCGTCCTGGGCATGGGCGGCTCGAGCCTTTGCTCGGAAGTCGTGCGACGACTGTTCGGAAAGCGCGAGGGATATCCCGAGCTGCTCGTGCTCGATTCCACCGTCCCCGAGGCCGTGCGGATGCTCGAGGCGAAGATCGACGTCGCGAAGACCCTCTTCATCGTGGCGTCGAAGTCCGGCACGACGACTGAGCCGGCGATGTTTCACCGCTACTTCTACGATCGCGTGAAGCAGGTCAAGGGTGAGAAGGCGGGGGCGAGCTTCATCGCGATCACCGATCCGAACACGCAGTTGGTGGCAGACGCGCAGCGTGACGAATTCCGCCGGATCTTCATCAATCCAGCGGACATCGGCGGCCGCTATTCTGCCCTGTCGTTCTTCGGCCTCGTGCCGATGGCGATCGCGGGAGTGGACATCGCCACGCTCCTCGAGAGAGCACTGCACGCGGTGCACGTCTCCCATCTGCCGCAGGTTCGCAAGAATCCGGCCGCGCTCCTCGGCGCGGCGATCGGCGGAGCGGCGCAGCAGGGGCGCGACAAGCTCACGCTCATCACGCCGCGTCCGCTCGACACCCTCGGCCTGTGGGTCGAGCAGCTGATCGCGGAGAGCACGGGGAAGGAAGGGAAGGGGATCGTCCCGATCGCGGGCGAGCCTGCATTGGCTGCAAATGAATACGGCAACGATCGCCTCTTCGTGGCCGTTCGTTTGAGGGGCGATGCCGTCAATGCACCTGGCGGTGCGGAGACGTCGCGCCTGCGCGAGCTCGCCGCGGCGGGGCATCCCGTCATCGACATCGTCCTCGAGGACGCCCTCGACCTCGGCGAGACGTTTTTCCTCTTCGAATTCGCAACCGCCGTCGCGGGTGCGATCCTCGGTGTGAACCCGTTCGATCAGCCGAACGTGCAGGAGTCGAAGAACAACACGAAGGCTCTGCTCGCCGAGTTCTCGGAGAAGGGGACCATGACCGGCGCGGGCGGACCGGGGGGCAAGCGCATCGCCGTGTCCGACCGGGATGCGATCGCGTCGCTCCTCGGAACTGTGAAGCCGGGCGACTACGTGGCGCTCACGCAGTACTTCGGCGAGACGATCGCGCGCGGGGAGAAGATCGCCGCGATCCGCGAGGCCATCGCGAGAGAGCTGCGCGTCGCGACCACCAGCGGGTACGGTCCGCGCTTCCTGCACTCCACCGGCCAGCTCCACAAAGGTGGCGGCGACAATGGCGTGTTCCTCCAGCTCACCGGCGGTCCGGATGGCGACGTCGCCATCTCGGACGAGAAGTTCGGGTTCGGCGCGCTCGTGCGCGCGCAGGCCATCGGCGATTTTCAATCGCTCGTCAGCCGCGGGCGCCGCGCGCTGAGCATCGACCTTGGCAACGACGTCGAGGCAGGGCTCGAGGAGCTCGCGCAGGCGGTGAAGATGGTGAAGGCGTGATCCAGTCGCAGTTTGGGATGATCGGCCTCGGCGTGATGGGCTCGAACCTGGCCCTGAACGTCGCCGCACACGGCTTCCGCGTCGCGGTGTGGAACCGCGACCCGGACACGACCGAGCAGTTCTGCGCCACACATCCCGACAAGGCGCTTGTCGGGACGCGATCGCTGCACGATTTCGTCGCGGAGCTCGAGCGCCCGCGGCGGATCATGATGATGATCAAGGCCGGCGCGCCGGTCGACGAGATGCTGCACAAGCTCTCGCTCCTCCTCGACGAGGGCGACGTCGTCATCGACGGCGGCAACTCCTGGTTCAAAGACACGCAGGCGCGCGCGGAGCGCCTGCTCGAGCGCAATCTGCACTTCGTCGGCGCGGGGGTCTCCGGCGGTGAAGAAGGCGCGCGCTTCGGCCCCTCGCTGATGCCCGGCGGGACGCGCGAGTCGTGGGACCACATCCGCGACGTCTTCGAGGCCATCGCCGCACGCAGCGACTCGGGGCCGTGCGTGACGTTCTGCGGTCCCGACGGCGCGGGCCACTTCGTGAAGATGGTCCACAACGGGATCGAGTACGGCGACATGCAGCTGATCGCGGAGGCCTACGATCTGCTGCGCCGCGGGCTGGGGTGCGGCGCGGAGGAACTGGCGGAGATCTTCGAGCGCTGGAACCAGGGGCCGCTGGAGTCGTTCCTCATCGAGATCACGGCGAAGATCTTCCGCGTGCGCGATCCCGAGAGCGGTGAGCCGCTGGTCGAGAAGGTGCTGGACAAGGCCGGGCAGAAGGGAACGGGCAGATGGACCGCGCAAGTCGCACTCGACCTCGGCGTGCCCATTCCCACGATCGCGGCCGCCATCGACGCCCGCGTTCTGTCGTCGATGAAAGACGAGCGTGTCGCGGCGTCGGTCATCCTGAGCCGCATAGACGGCGAAGGATCTCCTGATTCGAGCGCGGCGCGTGCTGCCGGCAGGGGGTCCTTCGCCGTCTACGCGGCTCAGGATGACAGGGATCAGTTCATCCGCGACGTTCACGACGCCCTCTACGCCGCAAAGATCTGTTCCTATGCCCAGGGATTCGCGCTCATGCGCGCGGGATCGCGCGAGTGGAAGTGGGGCCTCGACCTGCGCGAGATCGCGCGCATCTGGAAGGCCGGATGCATCATCCGCGCGAAGTTCCTCGATCCCATCATGCGCGCCTACGAGCGCAATGAAGACCTTGCAAATCTGCTCGTCGATCAGGCCTTCCGCGACTACATTCTCGCGGCCGACGACTCGTGGCGCCGATGCACGACCTTCGCCCAGACGCACGGCATCGCCGTTCCGGCGTTCTCCGCCTCGCTGGCGTACTTCGACAGCTACCGCACCGCATCGCTCCCGCAGAACCTCACCCAGGCTCAACGCGACTTCTTCGGTGCGCACACCTACCAGCGCAACGATAAAGGCGAGGACGCGCCGTTCGTGCACTCACCTTGGGAACCCACACCGGAACCCTGAGCGAGCGCAGCGAGTCGAAGGGTCAAGTGAGCCCTCTCGCAGACTCGTCGGCGAAGCCACGAGGCAAGTGGGTGCGCGCATCGAGAGGGCTCCATTGACCCTTCGACTCGCTGCGCTCGCTCAGGGTGAACGTTGACGTCGGGGGGGAGCTCACAACTGCGGCTTCAACCACCCCGCCAACCGCTCCTTGACCCGCTCGAGCCACGGCCGTTTCAGGAAGCGCATCGGTGTGATCTCTTCGCTGCGGGCCAGGTCCTCGAAGAACATCTGGTCCATCTCCGCGGCGATGCCCTCGTCGTAGAGATTCACGTTCACCTCGTCGTTGAGACGGAACGAGCGATCGTCGAAGTTCGACGAGCCGATGGTCGTCCAGATCCCGTCGACGACCATCGTCTTCGAGTGCATCATCGTCGGCTGGTACTCGAAGATGCGGATCCCGCGTTTGAGCAGCTGGTTGTAATAGAACCGCCCCGCGTGGCGGACGATGGGGACGTCGGTGAACTCACCCGGGACGATCACGCGCACGTCGACGCCTCGACGCACGGCGGTCTCGAGCGCGCGGGTGGTGTCCTTGTCCGGCACGAAGTAGGCGCTGTTGATGTAGATCGACTTCTTCGCGGCCACGATGGAGACGATGTACAGGAGCTTCGCCGCCGACGAGCCCTCGCTCGGCGACGACTTCACCACCTGGGCGATGCACTTGCCTCGCGGTGCGACCTGCGGGAAGTAGTCCAGTCCCGTCAGCAGCTCCCCGCGGCTCTTGACCCAGTTGTCGAGAAACGCGAACTGCATCTGCGTCACGACCGGGCCCTCGACGCGCACGACGGTCTCGCGCCAGTGGTCTTTCCTGTCCGCATCGCCCTGCCATTCGTCGGCAATGCCCACCCCGCCGGAGAAGCCGATCTCGCCGTCGACGACCAGGAGCTTGCGGTGGGTGCGGTGGTTGACGCGTGAGAGCGTGTACCAGCGCAGGGGGTGATACCACTCGACCTCGATCCCATTGCGGTGCATGAAGTCGGTCAGATCGCGCGACATCGCCGCGGACCCGACGGCGTCCAGGATCACGTTCACCTTCACTCCCGCGCGCGCTCTTTCCGCGAGCGCCTCGGCGAACATCCGCCCGATCTCGCCGTCCCAGTAGATGTAGAACTCGACGTTGATCGTCTTCCTCGCGGCCCGGATCGCGGCCAGCATCGCAGGGAAGATTCTCACCCCGTTCCTGAGCACCTCGGCGCGGTTCCCTTCCGACACGGCCATCCCCGTGAGCGCGTGCATCGTCTGCAGGAACGCGAGGTCGCGCACTCCGAACTGATGGCGCATGTGGTAGCGCATCGGCACGCGTCGGCGCACCATCGGCAGCGGTGGCCGACCGGGATAGCGCGGCGGCGGCCTGCGGCGACGGAGGAAGGGCAGCCCCATGTCAGAGCACCGGCCGTTGTCCGATGAGCCAGAGCACGACTGCCACCACCGCGAAGACCAGGCCCACCGCCATTGCGATGACGAACAACACGATCAACGTGGCAACGAATGCGATCGCCGCCGTCGACCGTGGCGGACGACGCCGGTCGCGGTGTTTCTCGAGCAGGCGCATGTTCCTGACGTTCTCTTCGTAGAGGAAGTCGAACAGGTCGCCCGCGACGGGTACGGCACCGAACAGGAGGTCGACGGTGATGTTGAAGACCATCCGCATGATGATCCTGGCCGGGACGCGATGCCGCAGCGCTCCGATGACGATCCACGTCGACATCACGCCGCCGATCACGTCGCCGATGCCCGGGATCAGGCCGACCAGCGGGCCGAGGCCGACTTTGAACGAGGTGCCGGGAACGGTGAACGCCTCGTCCATGAAGAACGCGAAACGCCGCAAGGCCACGAGGTCCCGCGGCAGCTTCTCGTCCGCCTCGATGACCTCGGGGATGTGAATCGGGTCAGGCACGCTCGACCATTATGCAAGACAGGGAGCAGGGGGGCAGTGCAGAAGGCAGAAGGCAGGGCGCGGTGCTGAGTGCTGAGTGCTGAGTCACACCCGCCCGGGCGTGAAGCATGCGTTCCGCGAAGCGTCACTCAGCACCCAGCACCCAGCACCCAGCACTGCGCCCTGCCTTCTGCCCTCTGCCTTCTGCCCCTGCCCCCTGTATCCTTGAGCCCATGACCGAGGATCCGCGGGAACGTCCGCCCGGGTGGCGGGACCGCTTCCTGACGCGTCTCTTTTCCGCGAAGAACATCGCCTGGTCTTGGCTCACCGATCCGGCCGTGCTGGTTTACCGTCGGCACGGCTTCGGACAGAAGCGCGCGCGGGCGACGATCGTGGAGATCGCGCTGTTCCTGCGCGAGGTCGTCCGCGAGTTCTGGAACATCGAGGGCACCTCGCGCGCGGCATCGCTCGCGTACACGACGCTCCTCTCGCTGATCCCGCTGCTGGTCGCGTTCACGCACATCCTCAAGCGCTACTTCGCAAACCTGTTCCCCGGTTTCGCGGTGCAGATCGACACGATCCTCAACTCTGTCGTGCCGTATCGATCGCCGCAGATCACCTATCACCTGACGCGCTTCGCCGAGAACGCGGCGACGGCGTCGACGGTCGGCGCGATCGTGTTCATGCTCATCGCCTTCCGTCTCTTTCTGGCCGTCGAAGGCGCCGTAAATCAGATCTGGAAGGTGCGCAGCGGACGCGGATATCGCCAGAAGATCATCGCCTTCACCATGCTCCTCTTCTGGGGCCCGCTCCTGATGGGGCTCTCGTTCACGACGACGGCGATGCTCCAGCGGAATCGCTACCTGCGCATCCTGTTCGAGGGCGACCTCATCTTCGCGATCGTGCCGGCGGTGGTGCTGTTCGTCGGCTTCACGATGCTCTTCTGGCTCGTTCCGTCGACGCGCGTACGCATCCAGGCGGCGATGGCCGGTGCGCTCGTCACGACCGTGCTCTTCACCCTGGTCCGCTACCTCTTCGGCATCTATTCGGCGTATCTGATGAGCGGCCGGCTGAACCTCATCTACGGCACGGTCGGCCTCGCCGTGATCTTTCTGATCGCCATCGAAGTCATGTGGATCGTCATCCTCCTCGGCGTCGAGGTCAGCTACGTCTGGCAGAACCTCTACGGGGTGCTGCGCGCCACGGAGGCGCAGGTGCAGGACGAGCCGCAGTTCGATCTCTACTTCGGATTGCGGGCGCTCATCGAGATTGCTCGCCGCTTCGACCGGCGCGAAGAGCCTCCGTCCGTGTATCGCCTCGCCGAGCAGTTCGGCACGACCGACTCGCAGATGGTGCGCGTCCTGCGCAGGCTCGAGGACGGCAGGCTCGTCGCGCAGACCGGCGGCGAATGGACGGGCTTCGTCCCCGCGTGCGACCCCGATCGCATCTCGATCGAGGAGGTCGTGGCCCAGATGGAAGGCGTGATGCGCCTCGTCCCGGACATCGGCCCCGACGACCACGAGCGGGCGGTCGTGGGCGCGCTGTTCCAGACGCTGAACTCGTGCACGGCACAGGCTCTGGACCGCATGTCGATCGGGACGCTCGTGCGCGAGCTCTACTCGCCGCACGAGGTGCGAGGCGAAGATGTGGTCTGATCGGCGCGCTTCGCGCGCAACGCCCGCACCATCCGCACCCTTCGCATCGTCTCGTAGGCGACCGTCGCCGCCACCACCCAGATCAATCCGGCGCAGATCCCCGCGCCCACGTCACTGATCCAGTGCACGCCGAGGTAAATCCGCGACGCGGAGATCGCGAGGATCATCGTGCAGGCGAACGCGATCGCGGCCGACCGCTGCCGCCACCGCGGTAACACGCGCAGCGCGAGATACGCCAGCGCTCCGAAGGTAACCGCCGATCCCATCGCGTGCCCGCTCGGAAAGGAGTATCCGTGCGCGTCCCGCAGCGCCTCCGCCAGTTCGGGGCGGGCTCGCGCGAAGAACGATTTCAGTTGCAGATTGAGCAGCCCGCCGAGACCGGTCGTGACGAGGAGATAGGCGATCCACCGCCAGCGCCGGTCGACCGCGAGCGCGACGCAGGCGATGGCGACGAGCGCCGCGAGACCAACCGGCGTCCCGATGATCGTGAGCGTCGTGAAGAAGGCGGTCGATCCGCCCGTCCGCGTGAACCGTGCCCACTCGTGCGTACGTTCGTCGATCTCCTGCAGCGCCGGCGACTCCTCCTGCACGTGCTCCGCGATGTCGAGGAACGCATCGCCGGCCAGCGCCGTCGCGGCAATCCCCGCAACGAGGACGGCGACCACGGGGAGATAGTCGCGGTACCGGAACTTCGCCGTCCAGTGCGCCGCGCGTGCGAGAAGGCGCTCCATCGCCGGCCCGATTGCGAAGAAGAGCACCCAGAGCGCGAGAAACGCGGCAATGAAGACGGCCAGAAAAATCACCCCGCGAGTATGTCATCCCGCGCGACGTCCAATCGTCAGCATCGCAGCACGCAAGGTGATGTTCTCACCCTGTCATCCCGAGCGTCAAGCGAGGGACCTGGGCGGAAGGCGCTCGATGCGCGTGCCTGCCGCCCCGCCCGCGCAGGTCCCTCGCTCCGCTCGGGATGACAGCGTGTCAAGCGATCCCCCTCGCGCTGTGAGTAATGCGGAGTCTGCGGTAGAAACGTCAGGCGCGTTGCGCCGCCCGAAGCCGCGATGGTTGAATGCGTCGGTGGCGTGCCGTAAGGCGGAGCAACCAGCGCCGCCGGCCGTGCCGGCCTAGAAGCCGCCGCTCATGTACTTCCACTGCACGATCTTCTCGTTGATCTCGCGCAGGCGACGGCTGATCATGCGGCAGAGCAGATTGAGGAACTGCAGCGATGCGTGGGGATCCATCGACAGGATCTCGTTGAGCGTCGCGCGGTCGATGGAGAGCACCGTCGCGTCGCCTTCGTGCGCTTTGGCGTCGGCGGAGCGGGGCTTGTCGTCGATGAGGGCCATCTCTCCGAAGAAGTCGCCGCGGTCCAGCACCGCCAGCGCTTCTTCGCCGACGCCGGGGATGAACTTGGAGATGCGCACGCGGCCATCGAGAACGATGTAGAGCTTGTCGCCCTTTTCCCCCTCACGGAAGATCATCGAGCCTTCACGGAACCGCTCTTCGCTCGAGAATGTGGCCAGGAGCTTCATTTCCGCCGCGGACAGGCCGCGTTCGCGGAAGAGGTCCACCTTGTCCTCGGACTTGACGGTGACCTGCTGCGTGTCTCGCCTGCCGGCGTCGCGCTTGCGGCCCTGGCCGCGCTTCGCGTCTTCCTGAAAGAAGAGCTTGAGCTGCTCGTTCGCGTCGCGCACCTTCTCGGTCAGCGACCTCCAGAACGCCCAGTGCAGCCCGACGGCGAGCTCCTTGTCCTCGTCCATGATCTGGTCCAGGGCGCTGAACGAAAAGGTGTAGCTCGCCGAGCGATCGGAGACGGCGAGCGCATCGCTGGAGCGATGGGTGCGGTCGATGAAGTTCATCTCGCCGAAGATGTGGTCGGCGGTGAGGTTGCCGAGGATCTGGGGGCCGAACGGCGTCTCCTTGCGGATCTCGATGCGGCCGTCCTTGACCACGTAGAAGTCCATGCTCCGGTCTTCTTCGCGGAACACGTAGTCGCCGGTGGAGAACGCCTGCACGTGGACGAGCTTCGACAGGCGGAAGATCTGCTCGTCCTTCATGTGCTGAAAGACGGTCAGCTTGCGCAGCTCGTGCGAGGTGGTGATCAGATCCTCGCGCTTCCCCGCCGCCCGGGTGATCTTCTGCATGATCTCTTTGAGATCGTTGCTCGAGTTGACGCGGAAGAGGTTCTCCTTGCGGACCTCGAGGCGCTCGGTCGCGAGCTGGAGCTGCTCGACGCGAGACTTGATGCGCGCGTTCAGCTCCTTCGGCTCGATCGAGTGGATGCGTTTGAGGGTGTTGATCATCCGCCGTACCGGCTCGGTGGACTCGCCCTTCTGGTCCGTGGCGAGGAGGAAGGCGTCGATGAAGTCGTCGAGCGATCGATCGAAGTTCTTCAGCTCGAACTCGATGCGCCCGGAGATCTCCGCCAGTCCCCGGTCGAAGGGATTGAGCATTCGCGCCTGCGAGATCTCCTCGTGTGCGAGCTCCCATTCGCCCTGGGAGTAGTAGAGGCGTCCGAGGATCTCGAAGGGGCGATAGTTGTTCGGGGTCTTGAGCTTCGCGATCTCGAGGAGCTCGATGGCCTTCGAAGTCTGGTCCTTGGCCATGTAGTACTGCGCGAGCCCGACGTACTGCGAGGAGTCGATCTCGTCGCGGGCGCTTTCGGCGACGACTTCCGTCTTCACCACGGCGTAGCGACTCTCCTCCGCCGCTTTCTTCTGATCGCGGACACGGGCGAGGTTGATGCGCAGCGCAACCGAGCCGGGTTTGAGCTTCTCGGCCATCTCGTAGAGATGGATCGACTCGTCGTACATCCCCTGATCGGCGTAACGCCGCGCGAGCGCGAGCAGATCGTCCGCCTCGATCGGAATGCTGCCTTCCGTCGCGAGGGTCCTGAATCGTGCGCGGGCGCCGACAGGCTGTTCGGCCATGGGAGGTGAGATTATACGTTGGCGGTTGGCGGTTGCCCGTTACCCGTTACCCGTTACCGGTTGCCCGTTGCCCGTTGCCCGTTACCCGTTACCCGTTACCAGTTGCCAGTTGCCAGGACTACCTCGCCTGATCAGAAGTCTCGCGAGCTCGGTCTGACAACGGACAACGGGCCACGGGCAACGGACCACGGGCCACGGGCAACGGACCACGGGCCACGGGCAACGGGCAACGGGCAACGGGCAACGGGCAACGGGCCACGGGCAACGGGCCACGGGCAACGCCGTCGATCTCGATCATGAAACTCACACTGCTCGCCTTCCTGCTGTTGGCTCCGGCCTTCAGGCCCGCGCTACCGGGATATGAGTTTGACTTTCCGCGCGATCACGGCTCGCATCCCGAGTACCGGACGGAATGGTGGTACTACACGGGTCACCTGCGGACGGAGAACGGGCGGCGATATGGGTTCGAGGTGACGTTCTTCCGCGCCGGTGTCTCCCGCGAGCCGCGCGGCTCCGCCTGGGATCTGCGCGACCTCGCGCCCGCACACTTTGCCGTCACCGACGTGGAGGAGAAAGACTTCCGCTTCTACGAGAAGCTCAACCGCGCCTCGGTCTTCACGGCCGGCGCGGCGGAAGGGAAACTCGACGTCTTCAACGAGGCCTGGCGTGCGACGACGAACCCCGACGGCTCGTGGCGTCTGGTCGCGAAGGAAGGACGCGACGCGCTCGATCTCATCCTGCGCTCCCGGAAGCCGCCGGCGGTGCACGGTCAGAACGGCGTCAGCGTGAAAGCGCAAGGGGAGGGCTTCGCCTCGCACTACTACTCGATGACCCGTCTCGAGGCCGCCGGCACGATCAACGGCCAGCGCGCGACGGGACAGGCCTGGATGGATCACGAGTTCGGCAGCGCGGCGCTGCGCGAGAACCAGCAGGGGTGGGACTGGTTCTCCATCCAGCTCGACAACGACGCGGAGCTGATGCTGTACATCATCCGGCGCACCGACGGCACGCCCGACGTGACGTCGTCCGGATCGCTCATCGCCAGCGACGGCCGCGTGATCCACATCCGTCACGATCAGCTGCGCATCACTCCTCTGGCGCGCTGGAAATCTCCGAAGAGCGGCGCGACCTATCCGGTCCGCTGGCGCGTGGAAGTGCCATCGTTCAACGTCGCCCTCAGCGTCACCCCGCTGATGAACGCCCAGGAGCTCCTGACGAAGGCGTCGACGCGCGTGACGTACTGGGAGGGCGCCTGCGACGTCACCGGCACCTTCGGCGGCGTGGCCGTGCGCGGCGAGGCGTACGTGGAGATGACGGGCTACGACCGCGCGTTTCGAGTTCAGTAGGGTCAGCGATCGTGCCGTCGCGCGCTACCGCAGCACATCATAGAGCGCGATCCCACGCACGTCGAGACGTGGACATCGTTGTGGGCTGGGGAACGGCACCTCAACGTCTTCTGTACCGATATCAGCGAAGAGAGGGAACCATCTCCTCTGCCAGCACAGGCCAGCTCGTCAACGTCCGGAGTCGACGAGCGCCTGAAGGGTCGAGACATGTTGCAGGAGTGCGCGCCTTCCTTTCGCCGCGAGGCGGTAGCGGCTCTGTGGCTTCGACCCTACGAACCGTTTCTGCTCCTGCACATATCCGGCCTCGATGAGTTTGCCCAGGTGCGCGCCGAGGTTTCCGTTCGTCGTTTCGGAGGTTTCGAGGAGGTCGCTGAATGTCACCCACTCCGCCTCGACGAGACGCGCCACGATCGTCAGCCGAACCTTAGACAGAAGGATCTCGTCCATGCGTCCCTCGCAGCAGCATCGCCACTCCTGGTGCAACCATTCCGACCATCCAGCCCGCGGCGAGAATGCCGCTGAACCATCCCGGAAGAACGCAGGCTGCCACGGCGGCCGCGAGCAGCATGACACCTCCGGCCGCGAGCACACGGCTGCCCTGGAACCCGACGATGAGCAAACCCATCGACATCCCAGAGCACCAGAACAGGGCCATCGACCGTGCCGAAACGACTGTGGCCTGTCCGGCGATGTTCATGATCACCAGGACGAAAAAGATGACGGAGAACACCACCCCCGCCTGGCGGTCCGTGAGCGTCTCGCGTCCGGGCGAACGCGAGCCGATCCAGATCGTCGCGGCGATGGCGACGATGATCAGCGGGAGGTGAAAGACGGAATCGGCCGGGGTTGCGAAGCCGGCCGCTCGAGCCTGGTGGATCGCGTTGATGACACCACCGACGAGACCCCAGACGATGAAGACGGCCGGACTGAAGCTGACGGTGCGGTCCGCGACGCGCACGATGGCGGCCACAGAATCCAACTGCTCACGCGCTTCCGATGCGTTCATAGGTCCTCCATCAGTCTGAATTATAGACTAGTCTGCCCTGATGTCAACCAGGATGACGCCACACGCGGTGCGAGGCTGCGAGGGGGCCGATGACAGGTTCGGTTCGGTGGTGCTCAAGGTGGATCAGACTTCGCCACATGGTGTCGATCAGCGACAACACGGCATCCGACGCGCTGCTGGCGCTCGCCGGCGGCCCGCATGCCGTCACGACCCGCATGGCGAAGCTGGGCTCCCGCGCCATCCGCGTCGACCGTTCCGAACGACAGATCGCGGCGGACCTCGCGAAGGAATGCGGGGTGGAGCGCTACGCGATCGACGCACGCGATACGTTCACGCCCGACGCGATTGCGGAGCTCCTCGTCGCATTCTGGAACAGGCGCGACGGACTCTCGCCGGAAAGCCACGACCTCCTCGTTCACCCAGAGATCCACCGGAACACCGGGAACCTGGGGCGGTCCTGTCTCGCGGCCGGGGGCGACGCTACGCGTTGTGGAACCACTGGGCTTCTCGCTCGACGAGCGGGAGGTGCGACGCGCCGGACTCGACTACTGGGAACACGTCGATCTGCGCGAGTGGCCGTCCTGGGACGTGCTCGAGCGTGAGCTCCGCCAGCTCGGCGAGCCGTTCTTCTTCAGCACGAAGGCCATCTCACCGTTGATCAGTCGAACGTACCGGACACGTGGACAGAAGAGTAGACTGATGCCGATGATGGCCCATCACGAAGTCATCCAGACCGATCCTGAGATTCTGGCTGGCGAACCAGTCTTTGCCGGAACACGAGTCCCGCTAAGGAACCTCTTCGATTACCTGGAGGCCGGCGATTCGCTCGAGATTTTCCTCGACGCATTTCCCGATGTGACGAG
>CAZLGP010000038.1:0-31214 GCA_964558905.1 uncultured Thermoanaerobaculia bacterium
TGCCGCCCGGCGACATCCGTAACTGCATCGTCGCTCTCGCGGAGGAGGAGCAACTCCTCTCACGCATCTTCAACTACCGCTTCGACACCGATTCCGCCCTCAAAGGCCACTCGCTCGGCAATCTCCTGCTGAAGGCGATGACGGACATCACCGGGAGCTTCGACAACGCGATTCTCGCGGCGTCCGAAGTCCTCGCCATTCGAGGCGAGATCTATCCGTCCACCCTCGCCGACATCCGGCTGAGGGCCACGCTCGAGGACGGAACGGAGCTCGAAGGAGAGGTTGCGATCAGCGGATCTGTGATCGGCGAGGAGCCGCGGACGAGCGCGCGACACGCCCGCATCACCCACCTGGCCATCGATCCGCCGGACGCGCGTCCGACCGACGCCGCCCTGAGCGCGCTCGCGGCCGCGGACCTCATCATCATCGGGCCGGGCTCGCTGTACACCTCGGTGCTGCCGAACCTCGTCATCGAGCCACTGGCCGAGGCACTGCGGCAGGCGCGGGCGTTGCGCGTCTACATCTGTAATGTGATGACCCAGCCGAACGAGACCGACTTCTACAGCGCAGAGGACCACCTGAGCGCGATCATGGAGCATGCAGGCCTCCTCGTCGATGTGATGGTCATGAACGGGCGCCGTCCCTCGGAGGCGATGCTCGCGACCTACGCGACCATGAACCAGACGCCGGTGCAGTTCGACCTGGACGCGATCCGCACCCTCGGCGTGACCCCGTTCTTCGGCGACATCATTGCAGAGGACAGGCTGGTCCGGCACGATCCGGTCGCACTCGCGCAGACGATCTTCCAGCTCTACGATCGCTACGGACGCAGCTTGCAGCGCATGAGACAGACATGAACGGGGTGCTGAGTGCTGCGTGCTGGATGCTGGGGAAAAACCGGGCGGGCGGGACTCAGCACTCAGCACTCAGCACTCAGCACTCAAAGGCCCTATGAACGACAACCTCGAAGTCATCATCCTGGCCGCGGGCCTCGGCACGCGCATGAAGTCGGGCATGATCAAGATCCTGCACCGCGCCGCGGGGCGTCCGATCATCGACTATGTCCTCGACCTGGCCGCCGACCTCTCGCCGAATCCGCCGGTCTTGGTCGTCGGCTATCAGCGCGAGGCGGTCCAGAAGAGCGTCGGCAACCGCGCGCGCTTCGCGCTGCAGGAAGAGCAGAAGGGAACGGGCCACGCCGTCCTGCAGGCATTCGAGCAGGTCGATCCGCGCCGTCGCGTGATGATCCTCTCGGGCGACGTGCCGCTCACGCGCATCGAGACGCTGCGCCGTCTCCTCGACGAGCATGAACGCTCCGGCAATGCGCTCACGCTGCTGACCATGAAGCCGAGCGATCCCGCGCTGTACGGCCGCATCGTACGCGACCCCGGCGGAGCGGTCGCCCGGATCGTCGAGGCGAAAGACGCCAACGACGACGAGAAGCGCATCGACGAAGTCAACGCCGGGATCTACGTCTTCAACGGCGAACATCTCTTCGAGAACCTGCGCAACCTCCGGCCCGAGAACGCGCAGAAGGAGTACTACCTCACCGATCTGCTGCACGTCATCCGCGATGCCGGCCATCGCGTCGGCGCGCTCGAGGCCGATGATCCGACCGAAGCCCTCGGCGTGAACTCGCGCGCGGAGCTCGCGCAGGTGGAGAGTGAGATTCAGCGCCGCGTCGTCGTGCGTCTGATGACCGAAGGCGTGACGTTCCGCAATCCCGCCACCGTGGTCATCGACTCGACGGTGACGATCGGCCCCGACACGGTCGTCTATCCGTTCGTCACGCTCGAAGGGACGACACAAATCGGCGAGGGTTGCGTGATCGACCCCGGCGTCCATCTCAACAACGTCACCGTCGGAGACGGCGTGCATCTGAAGACCGGTACCGTCGCCGAGGACGCGATCATCGAGAACGAGGCCACCGTCGGGCCGTATGCGCATCTCCGGCCCGGCACGCGCCTCGGCCGACGCGTGAAGGTCGGCAACTTCGTCGAGACGAAGAAGGCCACCTTCGGCGAGGGAGCCAAAGCGTCGCATCTTTCGTACATCGGCGACGCCGAAGTCGGCGCGGAGGCGAACATCGGCGCCGGGACGATCACCTGCAACTACGACGGCGTGCGCAAGCACCAGACGATCATCGAGGACGGTGCGTTCATCGGCTCCGACTCGCAGCTCGTGGCGCCTGTGCGCATCGGTCGGGGAGCGTACGTCGGCGCAGGATCGACGATCACGAAGGACGTGCCGGCCGGGTCGCTCGCCACCAGCAGAGCGCCGCAGCTGGTGGTGGAGGGTTGGGTGGAGAAGAGGAAGAGGCCAAAATCCTGAGCAAAGCGAAGGATCAAGGGAGCCCTCACCGCCCGCGTCCATTGCACGGATGTCGTGCGGGCTCCGTTGATCCTTCGCCGCGCTCCGCCGGCTCAGAGGCTGTGAAAAAATCCAGGGCGGCCCGGATTGCGGCGCGCCGACGCCATCTGCTGCGTCGCGCCTCTTCGCCGATGTCCCTGCATCGACTCGTCGGCACGACTCGCATCTGACGCCGTCGCCCTCGCAATCCGGGCCGCCCTGGATTTCTTCACAGCCTCTCAGGATGACGACTCACCGCCGCTTCAGGTCCACGCGCATGCGGCCGAAGTCGATCACGACGTTGAAGTTCTTCAGGAAATTCTGGCCGATGATGCCGACGGACTGATCGCGCTCGTCCGACGAGTACATCGGCATTGTCTTGAACGTCCCCGCCCACCGGTCGATGCCGACTTCGATGTTCTCGAGCTTCGCGCCGCGCTTCATCGACCCGCCGAGACCCTGCAAGGTCGCGGAGTGCGTACCGCTGCCGAAGGTGGACACCGCGAGGTTGCCGAGGCGCGCCTCGTTGAGGAACGTGATCTCGGAACCGGTGTCGAGAACGAAGAGGTACCAGGCCCGCCGGTTCACGGAACCTCGCACATGCGGGCGAAACCCTTGGAAGAAGAGGTTCTGATCGGCCGCGGGGCGCCGCTCGGTGAGTCGGGTGAAGATCGCCCGCGAACGGTCGAAATCGAGCTCGAGGCGAAACTCCTTGAGCAGGTTCGAGCCGAGGAGGAAGTCCATGTGGAACTGGGTTCCCTCGCGTTTGCTGATGAGGAAGCGCATCTTGTCGTCCGGCATGATCGCAACCGGCACGTTCTCGACGACGATGCCGCCGAGCTCGAGCGAGTCGAGAATGCCGAAGGTGACCGGGATGGGCTCGCCGAGAAGACCATAGAACGTTCCCTCGGTCCTGCCGAGGGCCTTCACCGGCAGAGAGGCAGCGAGACGCTTCGAAACGATCGACAGGACGGCGCCGGAGTCGATGATTCCCTCGACCTCACGCCTGCGGTTGAGACGCACGTCCACGCGCGGAACGTCGGGGCGGCCGAACTTGAAGTGCAGCGCGTCGGTCGGGGCGCCGCTGAACCGGTACACCGGGACATGCACGAGCGACTCGAGGTACTCGAGGTGCCACTGCCGGATGCTCAGCCCGCGGTCTCGCGCGATCATCGCCCATTCGAGGCTCGACTCGAAGTTGTTGGAGAGGTACTCGACCTGCGAGAGGTCCCAGGCGATCTGCGCGTAGATCGTGCGGAACGGGTCGAGATCGAGTGCGGTGCGGAGGCGTCCGCGCGCGTCGTCGTAGCGACCCGCGGCGAGGTAGGCGCTGCCCAGCGCCGCCAGGTCCGCCGCCGTCTTCCGCTCGCGTGCATCGAGGACCGTGGCCATGTCCATGGCCCGGAGGTAGTCGGCCTTCCGCAGCATCGACGCGAGATCGGCGCCGCGCTCGATGTTCGCCGGCTTGAGGATGAGCGGCGACACCTCGACGTCGCTGTAGAGCGCGCACCCGCCCAGGTAACCCGTGGCGAGAAGCAGAAGGAGGACCCGAGCGGCCTTGCGGGACATGTCTGATCTCTGTGAACGCGCCTGATTCTACGAGTGTTCTCCGGCCGTGGCGCTCCGGATGCGGTTTCGCCACAAGCGATTTGACGATCGTTCACACCTTGACCATGATTCCCAACTCCCGGATCTGATACGCGAGCGCCTGGCGTGACATCCTCAGCAGTGCGGCGGCCCGGTTTTGATTGCCCCGCGCGTTGAGGAGCGAGCGCTCGATGAGGTCGCGTTTGAAGCGCGCCACCGCGTCCTGATACGAGCCGGCGACCGTGCGCGACGGCGCGACCGTGCGCAGGCGCTCGGGAAGATGCTCGACGTCGATCTCCTTCGCTTCGCCAGCCATCGCATGCGCGGCGCGGATCGTGTTCTGCAGCTCACGCACGTTCCCCGGCCACGCATACGCGTTGAAGATTGCCTCGACATCCGAGGAGAGGAGGGCCGGACCGGCGCGGTGTTTCTCGCGCTCGGTGGCGAGGAAGTGGGTGGCGAGGAGCACGATGTCCGCACCGCGCTCGCGAAGCGGGGGCAGCAGGACCTCGACACCCCGGACGCGGTAGTAGAGGTCGTCGCGGAAGCGTCCCTCCTCGACCGCGGAATCGAGCTTGCGGTTCGTCGCGCTGACGATGCGGACGTCGGCCGAGCGATTGGCGGTATCGCCGACGCGTCGGAACTCGCCTTCCTGCAGGAAGCGGAGGAGCTTGGCCTGCGTGACGAGCGGCAGCTCGCCGATCTCGTCGAGGAACAGCGTCCCGCCGTCGGTGGTCTCGATCAGACCCGCGCGATCGCGATCCGCGCCGGTGAAGGCTCCGCGTACGTGGCCGAAGAGCTCACTCTCGACGAGATTCTCGGGCAGCGCGGCGCAGTTGACGGGCGTGAAGGTCTTCTGCCGGCGCGCCGACTGGCGATGAATCGCGCGGGCGACGAGCTCCTTGCCCGTGCCGGACTCGCCGAGAATGCAGACCGCGACGTCGCGCTTCGCGACCCTGGCCACGAGCGACTCCACCTCGCGGATCGCCGGCGAGCGGCCAACGATGCCTTCGATCGTGCCGGCGACTGCCGGCCGAACGCTCTCCTCCTGTTCCACGAGGCGGCGGAGCCGGTGGTTTTCGGAGCGCGCGCGGAAGACCGCCGCGACGGCTTCGCGACCTTCGACGGTCCAGCGCGAGCAGCCTTGAATGTACAGGCGCTCGCGTTCCGATTCGACCCAGTCCGACCGGTCGCCGTCGTCGAGGGCGTGCGAGCCGATCGCGTTCCAGTGACCAAGCCGATTGCGCGTGGCGAAGCACCAGTCGACGTCGAAGTCGTGTGGCGCGAACGGGAACTCCCTCGTTGCCGCCGCCCGAAGAATGCGCAGCTCGACTTCGGTCGGCGCGGGCTCGGTTTCGTACACAATCCCGAAGCGTTGGGCGATGGCCCGCGCCGCGGCGTGATCGCGCTTGGCGATGGCGGCGCGGAACGCGAAGAGCTGATCGGGGATGGTTGCCCGTGACCTGTGGCCCGTTGCCAGCAATGCATCGGCTTCGGGCACTGCAGCGCTGGTAGCGGGCAACTGGAAACGGGCAACGCGTTCGTGCCTCCTGCGCAACTCTTCGTTACCCGACTCGCCGGTCGATCGCAGCGTAGTCGAGCGGCCCTCCATCCAATCCAGCTCGTCGAGAATGAGCGCCGCGGCCTCGCGGATCTGATCGTGGAGGCGGCGCTCCGCGTAGATCGCCTGTGCGTGGCGGCGTGCATCGGCGAAGCGGCCGCGCGCGAAGTCGAGATGTCCCTGCAGAAGCTGCAGCTCCGCGAGACGGAGCGAGTCACGGGTCCCGGTGTAGAAGTGCCGGAGACGCGCGATGCGCAGAGACGCATGTGCCCACTGCGCGTTGTCCGCGGCGAGATACGCGAGCGTGAAGAGAATGCCGCCCGCGGCGCGGTCGCCCTGCGTCTCCTCCACCTCCTGCAGCGCCTCGACGGCGATCGCACGCGCCTCGTCCCAGCGGCCGGCGGAGAACTTCGTGAAGAGACGGTCGAGGGATGCATCGATCCGCTCACTGGTGTTGCGCGCCAGCGCGTGCGATTCGCGCTGCGCCAGCCGCGCGGCCAGGTAATGACCGGAAGGCAACGACACGGCAATCCCGTGCAGGCCGCGCTCGTAGTCGAGCCGTACGCGTTCCTCCTCGGTCGACGGAGCACACTCGGCGAGGGCGTCTTGCGCTTCCGCCTCGCGGTCGAGGAGACGTAGCACTTCCGCGCGAAGCAGGCTCACCTCGAAAGACGGCGGCAGGCGCTCGAGACGAACGAGCGCGGTTGTGTAATCGCCCATGCGGCGCTCCGCGCGCGCGAGCACGAGCTCGTCGTGCGGCGCTACGTCGCGCGCGTCGCGATAGCGCCCGGCGTCGACGAGCGCGTGCGCGTAGCGCGACGCCAGCTTCGGGGTCAGCACCGAGCGAGGGATGCGCCGCAGCGCGTCCACGCTCCAGTCGGACTGCTCCAGCACCTCCGCCGCGCGTGCCGGCTCGCCCGCGTCGAGCCACAGAAACGCGGCGTCGACTCCCTGTGCGTGCGCCGCGGCAACGCGACAGATTGCGGCCCGCGAGGCCGGCGGAACGAGGCGTGCCGCCTGCTCGCGGATCGCGTCGTTCGCGAAAACGAGCGTCTCGCGCTCGAGCGAAGTCACCCCTTCGACGACGAGATCCTCGAGCGAGCCGTGAAACAGGAAGTCCGCGAGAAAACGCGACGCCAGCTCCCGCGGAATCCTCGTACCGAGGAGTGCGAGCGCGGAGAGAAACGAGCGCGTCGGCTCGACGAGCGCCGGCAACGGCGCGGCATGGGCCGGGACCTCGCCGTGGGTGAGATACGCCCCGAACGCCGGTGAGTCGACGAACGCCTCGAAGTCGACACCGTCGAGCGCCGCGCGCGCGGAGAGCCGGGGTGCAACGAGAAACGGGCGCGATGTCGGAAGGGGGCTCGCCTCGCCCGGCAGGATCCACGTTCCGTGGCCGCCGCGTGAGAGAAGCTCCACGACCTGGCGCGAGCCTTCGTCGAACGCGTGCACGTCGACGACGACGAACACGTGGCGGACGTCCGACGTCTTCGCGAGGATGCGCTCAGCCGCAACGGCCGGAGACAGCGTCCGCTCGTCGATGAGCGCGCCGAGAGCGGAGAAGCGCTCCAGCGGCGAGACACCGCACAGGACGAGCGCGCGAAACGACCCGTCGAGCTCCGCGAAACGCTGCACCGCGTCGGCGCAGTCGTCATTCGCGCCGAAGCGGCCCTCCTCGAGCGAGCGCAGCGCATCCGGACCGGGCGCCGCGATCGAGCCGCAGGCCGCTCGCTTCAGCCATCGCAGGTCCGCGGCGACGTCGCGACTCAGACGCGTATGGACCTCCGCGTAGATGGCATCTGCCCGGGCCCATGACTGCGCGAGGATCTCCAGCTCAGCGCCGATCCGCTCGGCAAACTCCTGCGCGATCGTCAGCACCGGCGGCGCGATCGAGGGATCGCACGCGCGCGCGGCGACACGCACGAGTCGCACATCGCTGCCGCGCTTCTGCACGACGCACCATTCGGCGGGATCGAAATCGGCGTCGGCGATTCCCGTGAACTGCAGCAACGCCTCGTGCGCCGCGAGCTGGCCGAGGAGCGATAGACGATCGCGCGCGCCGAGCTGGCGCACTTCGACGAGGGGCGTCGCCGCCACCGGCTCGTTCCACGGCAGGGTCGAATGCCGTAGCGTCGCGATGACGGCATGATCCCAGCCGAAGCTGCGCGCCGGGACGGACGCACCGCGTCCGCGGCCGCCACTACCTCGCATGCTCATTGGGGTGCGAGGAATAGTAACGGAAGAGTGTCTTGATGGAAAGGAGGGCGCCGAAGAGCGCCAGATGAAGAGCCGTCCGTGGCCGTTTCACAAAGGAGACTCATCGCGGCCGCACTCCACGGGTACACTCTCCCGGCACATGAACCGCACCGTCGCGCTCCGCCTCGAGAAGTGGGCAATCTGGCTCGGGCTGATCGCGGTCCTCTTTCTTCTCCGCCACCTCTTCCCGATCATCTTCCTCACCTTCGTCCTCTCTTACCTTGGAAACACGGCCGTCAATGCGCTCGGCCGGCGCATCCGCTATCGGAAGGTCAACGTCGTCATCGTCTACCTGGTGCTGTTGGCGATCCTCACCGGGGTGCTCCTGCTGGTCGTGCCGCGGATGCTCGTCGAGGCGCGGAATCTCGCCCGGCAGTACATCACCACCGAGGCCGCGCGCGAGGAGGCGGGCGACAACGAGACGTTCATCCATCGTCAGGCGCGCGGAGCCGTCGACTCGGTCCTCATCACCATCGCCGGTCGCGAGGCCTTCGACGACTTCCGAGGATCCGACGCCTACGAGGCGCTGGTGGCGCGCATCGATCGCACCTTGACCGGCGTCAGGATGCGTGTGACCGCGGAGGTGACCGCGTTCGCGAACGACGCCATCGCCGTCGCCCTGCAGTTCGTCCTGGCCATCCTGCTCTCGTTTCTCCTCGTCTGGGACCTGCCCCGGACGAAAGTGAGGCTGAGCCGCTACGCCGAGGGGCGGACCGCGGAGATCTACAGCGAGATCGTACCGGGGTTGACGGCTTTCGGCACGATGCTTGGCCGCGCTTTCGAGGCCCAGAGCGTCGTCGCGGTCGTGAACGCGGTCCTCACCACGATCGTCTTTCTTCTCCTCGGACTTCCGTCGATCGCTCTCCTGGCGATGATCGTTTTCTTCTGTTCCTACATCCCGATCCTGGGCATGATCCTGTCGACGCTGCCGGCCGCGTTTCTCGCGCTGCGCCTCGGCGGGATCGGCCACGTGCTCTGGCTCGTCCTCGGAATCGCGGTCATCCACGCCATCGAGGCGTACATGCTCAACCCGCTGATCTACGGCCGCCATCTGCGGCTGCACCCCATGGCCACGCTGGTGATCCTGCTCGTCGCGGAGCATCTGTTCGGCGTGTGGGGTCTGCTCCTCGGCGTTCCGCTCGCCGCATTCGTTCTGAAATACGTCATCGAAGGGGAATCGGTCACATGATCCAACGCGCGCTGTCGCTCGTCCTTCTCGTTCTCGCTCCTCTCGCCCATGCGGCGACCGTGCGCCTCGGCGACACGGTCGTGCCGGTGTCGCAATCCGTGGCCCTCACGACCGACCCTCGGAGCGACACGTACAGCGGCTCGGTGACGATCGAGCTGGACGTGAAGCATCCCGCGAGCTCCTTCCTCTTTCACGCGCGCGATCTCACCATCACGTCCCTGAAGCTGTCGAAGGGCACCCGCCCGCTCGAAGCGACGCATGCGGCCGGCGAGGACGGCACCGTCGCGGTCACGACCACCCCGGAGCTGACGCCCGGCCGGCACACGCTCGCGATCGACTTCACGAACAAGTACAACCGCACGGCCGTCGGTCTGTACAAGATGACCCTCAGCAGCGGTGAGCCGTACCTCTTCACGCAGTTCCAGGCCATCGACGCGCGCCGCGCGTTTCCGGCGTTCGACGAGCCGCGGTTCAAGATCCCGTACGACATCGCGTTGACGGTCCCCGCGCAGTATGACGCTCTGGCGAACACGCCCGTCGCCTCGGAGGTGAAAACCGAGGAGTCGAAGACGATCCGCTTCGCGCGCACCAAACCGCTGCCGTCGTATCTCGTCGCCATGGCCGTCGGTCGCTTCGAGTACACGCCCATTCCGGGGATGAGCGTCCCCGGCCGCGTGATCGCCGTGAAGGGGCAGGGACACCTTGCGAAAACGGCCGCGGAGATCACCCCCCCGGTGCTGGCCGCGCTCGAGAAGTACTTCGCCGCGAAGCATCCGTTCGAGAAGGTCGATCTCATCGCCGTCCCGGAGTACTGGGCGGGCGCAATGGAGAACCCGGGCCTGATCACCTATCGCGACACGATCCTGCTGCTCGATCCCAAGAGCGCCACGCCGTCCCAGCGCCAGAACCTCGTCCGTGTCACCGCGCACGAGCTGGCACACATGTGGTTCGGCGATCTCGTGACCATGGAATGGTGGGACGACTTTTGGCTCAACGAGTCGTTCGCCGACTGGATGGGCGACAAGATCACCGATCAGGTGCGTCCCGAGTTCGAGCACATGATCGGCGAGATGGGCGGCGTGCAGGCCGTGATGACCTCGGACGCGCGCGCGACGACGGAGCCGATTCGCAGGCTCGATACGACGCCCGAGGAGTCGATGCGGAACGTGGGGCTCGCGTACAACAAGGGAAAGGCCGTGCTGTCGATGTTCGAGGAGTGGATCGGTCGGGAGAAGTTCCGCCAGGGCGTGCTCGAGCACATCAAGTCGAACGCGTGGGGCAACGCGAATGCCGCGGAGTTCTTCGCCTCGCTCGCGAAGCACGCGCCGGCGGGGACGTCGGCCGCGCTGGAGACGTTCATTGCCCAGCCCGGGATTCCGCTGGTCACGGTCGAGGTGACCGGTCCCACGTCCGTGCGTGTGTCGCAGAAGCGCTTTTCGACTTCGGCGGAGGTCAAGCAGCACAAGTGGCACGTGCCGGTGACGCTGCGTTGGTCGGACGGAAAAAAGACCTACACGAAGGCCCTGCTGCTCGACGAGCCGGCGGAGAGCGTGCAGCTCGAAGGGGAAAAGATCTCCTGGCTCTATCCACACGCGAACGCGGCCGGCTACTACCGGTGGCAACTCGACGACGCGTCGATGTCCGCGCTGGCCGCGCGCGCCTCCGCGGTCCTCGAGCCTCGCGAGCGGCTCGCGTTCCTCGGCAACCTCGACGCCTTGTTCCGCGCCGGCGATCTGCACGGCGACGCCTACCTCGGCCACCTGGAGCGCTTTGCGAACGATCCCGATCCGCACGTTCTCGGCGCGGTGGTCAGCGCGCTCGGGCAGATCCGCGCCACGTTCGACAGTCCGGAGACGCGCCCGCGCTTCGCCGCGTACATCCGCCGCACGCTCGGCCCCGCGCTCGCGCGCATCGGCCTCGACCCGTCGAAGGACACCTCACAGTCGATGACCGTACTGCGTCCCGACCTCGTGTCCTGGCTGGCGCAATACGGCGACGAAGAGTCGGTATGGCAATTCGTCGAGGCCCAGCTGCCGAAGTATCTGAAGGACTCGGCCTCCGTGCATCCAAGTCTGGCCGGACTGGTCGTCGGACTGTCCGCCGTGCGCGGCGACGAGGCGTTGTTCGAGGAGTACAAGAAGCGTTTCGAGAATGCGGGCATCCCGGCCGAACGTTCGCGGTTCCTCTATGCGCTGAGCCGCTTCCGCGACCCCGCCATCAAGGCGAAAGTGCGCGAATATGCCCTCACCGGTCCCGTGCGGCCGACCGATTTCTTCGCCCTCTTCGGCGGCAGCGACACGGAAGAGGACCGCGAGGATCTCTATCAGTGGATCACCGCCAACTACGATGCGATCGTCAAAAAGCTCCCGCCCATGGCCGGCGCGAGCATGCCCTTCATCGCCAGCGGCTGCGACACAGGCCGGGTCGAGCGAGCGCGCAAGTTCTTCGCGGAACGCAAGACCGAAGGAACGGAGCGGACGCTCGCGCGCGTCTCCGAGCAGGTCAACGAATGCGCCGCATTGCGCGCGCGCGAAATGGCCGCGGTGATGAAGTTCCTGGCGGCACAGTGAAGGGGCGCGGGGACTTCTTCATGGCTCAGGGGGCCTCCCGTAGTCCACTCGCAACTCGCACCTGCAACTACCGCGAGGTCGCCGCGTCCTCGGAGATCTCGATTCCCGGCACGGAGAAGATCCGTTTTGCCTCGCGACCCTCGCCCAGCCCGGTGAGATGGAGGTAATAGCGATAGGCGGCTTCCGCGTCGGCGCGCCCGTACTGCCGCCTCGTCTCCTGCGGATATTCGCGGAGAAGCAGCCATCCCCAAGTCGCGGCATCGACCGGACGCGTGGAGACGAAGTCGTGGAATCGGCTTTCCCACTCCATCCTGCTCATGAAGGTCCTGTAGTTGGAGGAGAGGTATCGGAACGCGCACGCCGACTTCTCGTGCCGCCAGCGCTCCAACAGATCGCTCACGCGTCTCGCGAGCACGTCATCGCGTCCGGCGAACTCGACCTCGGCTCGTTGCCTCAGTCTGGCCCACTCGCTGACGTCGTGGTTCGTGAGGTGGCGGACGAGCTCATTGACGCGATCGAGAGCGAGATGGGAGTCGCCGAGGGATGCTTCGAGCAGGAGCAGCCGATCGATGCGCGTGCGGCCGGAGATCTCCTCGATCCCACGAGCGCGCGCTTCGCGAATGAGGTTCATCGCGATGCCCTGCAGGAGCTGGTCGCTGAATTGGAGATCGGTGACCGGTGTGGTGCGAACGAGGGGAGCGGCCTCGTCGGAGATCTCAAGCGCCGGCGGCGCAGGGGGACTCCCGCAGGCGCTCAGGATCAGCAGGACCGCCGCGAGCCGGCGCATGCCGCAAGGGTAGCAGAGAGCGGAGAATGGCCGCGCTGGACCGACGCCCGCTCCCCGGGAGAGAATCCCCCCGACTGGCGTTCATCCCCGCGGCCCGTATCTTTGCACACGCTGCATCGGCCGGCTGCCCGCGCACCGAGACCCCGTTGCCCAGTCACTGCAACATGGAGGAACCATGAAACTTCGAGAGTCGATTCGTTTTCTGCTCGTGCTGCTCACGCTTGCGGCGCTGTCGATCAGCGCCATTGCCGATCTGCCGCCGCTCATCGACCGGGAGCTGTTCTTCGGCGATCCCGAGATCGCGGGTGCGCAGCTTTCGCCGGATGGCAAGTACATCGCCTTCATCAAACCGCTCGACGGCACCCGCAACGTGTGGGTGAAGAAGACCGACGAGCCGTTTGACAAGGCCCGCCCGATCACCGCCGACACGCGCCGCCCCATCCCCGCCTACTTCTGGACCCAGGACGGCAGGTACGTGCTCTTCGTCCAGGACAAGGCCGGCGATGAGAACTACAACGTCTACGCCGTCGATCCCGCCGCGAAACCGGCCGAGGGGCAGAAGGTGCCCGCGGCGCGCAACCTCACCGACGTGAAAGAGGTGCGCGCGTTCATCTACGCCGTCCCCGAGTCCGATCCCGACACGATCTACGTCGGCCTCAACGATCGCGACAAGGCCTGGCATGACCTGTACCGCGTGAAGATCTCGACCGGCGAGCGCACGCTCGTCCGCAAGAACACCGACCGGCTCGTCGGCTTCACCTTCGATCACAAGGGCGTGCTCCGTCTCGCGCAGCGCTCGGCGGAGAACGGTGACACGGAGATCCTCCGCGTCGACGGCGACAATGGGGGAGACAAGCTCGAGAAGATCTACTCGTGCAACGTCTTCGAGGGCTGCGGCATCCACCGCTTCCACAAGGACGACAAGCGCGTTTACCTCGAGACGAACAAAGGCGATCGCGACCTCACCCAGCTCCTGCTGATGGACCCCGCCACCGGGAAAGAGGAGCTCGTCGCCAGCGATCCGCGGAAGCGCGTCGACGTCGGCAACCCGATCTTCTCCGACAAGAGCGAGGAGCTCGTCGGCGTCAGCTTCGAGGACGATCGCGTCCACATCGTCTGGTTCGACAAGACGTACGAGGCCGACTACGAGTGGCTTCGCAAGCAGTTCCCCGGCCGCGACGTGAATCCATACTCCTCGACCGAGGACGCGCAGCTGTGGCTCGTCTCCGCCAATGGCGACACCGAGCCGGGCGAGACCTACCTGTTCGACCGCGGCGCGCGCAAGCTCGCTCTGCAGTACCGGATTCGGGAGAGGCTCGTGCGCGACCATCTCGCGCCGATGCAGGCCATTCGCTACAAGAGCTCCGACGGACTCGAGATCCCGGCGTTCCTCACCCTGCCGAAGGGCGTCGAGTCGAAGAAACTCCCTCTGATCGTCGTGCCGCACGGCGGCCCGTGGGCTCGCGACACGTGGGGCTATGACGGTCTCGCGCAGTTCGTCGCCAACCGAGGATACGCCGTGCTGCAGCCGAACTTCCGCGCCTCGACCGGCTACGGCAAGAAGTTCCTCAACGCGGGAAACATGCAGTGGGGCGAGAAGATGCAGGACGACATCACCTGGGGCGTGAAGCACCTCGTCGACCAGGGCATCGTCGATCCGAAGCGTGTCGGTATCATGGGCGGCAGCTACGGCGGATACGCGACGCTGGCCGGCCTCGCGTTCACGCCCGACGTCTACGCCGCTGGCGTGTCGATCGTTGGTCCCTCGAACCTGATCACACTGCTCGACTCGATCCCGCCGTACTGGGAAGCGATCCGGAAGATGTTCGTCGAGCGGATGGGCGATCCGGCGAGCGCCGAGGGGAAAGCGCGGCTCGAGAAGCAGTCGCCGCTCAATTCCGCGGAGAAGATCAAGAGCCCGCTGCTCGTCATTCAGGGTGCGAACGATCCGCGCGTCAAGAAGGCGGAATCCGATCAGATCGTCGTCGCGCTGCGGGAGCGCGGCTTCCCGGTCGAGTACATCGTCGCGCCGGATGAAGGCCACGGCTTCGCGCGCCCCGTCAACAACATGGCCGGGTTCGCCGCTGCCGAGAAGTTCCTCGCCAAGCACCTCGGAGGCCGCTATCAGGAGGGCATGACGCCCGAAGTGACCCAGCGCCTCGGCGAGATCACCGTGGACGTGAAGACCGTGGAGATGCCGAAGCGCGTGTCCGCGGCGGCTGTGACCGTGCCGAAGACCGCGGCGGATCTCGCTCCGGGCACGGCCAAGTACAAGGTCACGATCGCCGTGGGCGAGCAGAGCATCGGCATGGACGTGACCCGCGACATCGTCGAAGAGGGCAACACCTGGATCGTGTCCGAGACGGCGAAGGGGCCGATGGGCGAGATCAAGGACCGCTCCGTGCTCGCCAAGGGCACCCTCGTACCGGTCTCACGCTCCGCATCGCAGGGACCGGTGACCATCGAGGTCACCTTCCAGGACACGAAGGCCACCGGCTCGATGAACATGGGCGGGCAGGCGAAGCCGATCGAGGCCGAGCTGGGCGGGCCGCTGTTCGCGGACGGTGCCGGAGCGAGTGCCGTGATCGCGGCACTGCCGCTCGCCGAGGGCTACACGGCGACCTATCGGAACTTCGACGTCCAGAAGGCGAAGGAGAAGATCATGCAGCTGCGCGTGGCCGGCAGCGAGAGCGTCACCGTTCCCGCGGGTACGTTCGACGCGTGGAAGGTGGAGATCGAGCCGGTCGATGAGCCGGGCAAGACCACGATGTGGATCGACAAGGCGACGCGCAAGGTCGTCCGATCGACGGCCGTGCTCCCCGCGATGGGCGGCGCGGTCATGACGTCCGAGCTCGTTCCGTAGTCCGGCACGGCCGGCAGCGCTGGTTGCTCCGCCTCGCGGCACGTTCACGAACGGATTCGGCGGTCGCGACTTCGAGCGGCGCAGCGCGCCTGACGTTTCTACCGCGCAGGTCGTTTCGGCGCGCCTCCCTCGCGTTGCCTCGCGGGGGAGGCAGTTCACCTCACGTCCGCCCGCCCGTCCCATGCCGGCCGTCCCGGTCCGTGCACGAGAAGGGCGATCGACGAGAACAGCATGATCAGCGCGAGTGCCGCGGGTGGATATCCGCCCGTGCGATGCGCAATCAGCAGTGCGCAGATGAAATTGACGATCATCACCATTGCCGCGGGACGTACGAGAAAGCCCACAATGAAGAGAATCCCGCAAATGAGCTGCGCATAAGCGGAGACGTGCGCGGCGAGCAGCGCAAAGGGCACGCCCTGCGCGGCGAGGAAGTCGCGAAACTCGAGCATCCTCGTCCACGAGAAGACATTGTCCGCCGTCCCGTAGATCAGGTGGAAACCCACGATCAGGCGGACGAAGAACATCCCATACTCTCTACGGCTCTCGAGCCACCGGAAGTTGAGCAAGGCGATCACCCGTGCGGATCGAAGCCGTTCCCCTCGTCGGTGCTCAGACCACGCGTCGTGCACGGACGGCCGTGCGGATCGAGACCATTGCCGTCGTCACTGCATGCCGCCGCGCGAGCGCCGCCATGTGGGTCGAGACCCGATCCCTCGTCAATGTTCAGGGCAAAGGTCCCCGCCAGGAGCAAATAGAGAATGATGCTCAACATGAACCGCCTCCTGCCTTTTGTGTGATGGAGCCAACGTACGTGTTGGTGACCCGCCCGACAAGTACCGTTCACGCCTGTGTCACCACTTCGAACGAGGTCCGCCACCCGCGATCGTGAGGTGGAGCGTGGGCGGTCTGGCGTAGTAGCCCTCGCAACTGGCAAAGGCACGCATCACCCCGTGATTCTCGCGTAGGTGCTTCGGAGCAGCGTCACCCGCTTCACGTAGTTCCTCGTTTCCTGGAAGGGAATCGATTCGAGGAGCTCGTCGGTCGGTTTGCCGGGGGCGGCGCGGCGCCATTTCGCCACGTTTCCCTGCCCGGCGTTGTAGGAGGCCACGGCGAAGTAGACGTTGCCGCCGAAGAGGTTGATGAGCATCCGCAGGTGGTACGTGCCGAGTTGCACGTTCACCTTCGGGTTCTCGAGCCGTGAAACCGCGAACGGGATCCGCAGCCGCTTCGCGTGCTCATTCGCCGTCGGAGGCATGAGCTGCATCAGCCCGGTCGCCCCGACGCGCGACTTCGCCTCGGGGTTGTAGTAGCTCTCCTGCAGGATCAGTCCGCGCACGAGGTTGGGATCGAGGCCGCGTTCTTTGGCGTAGGTCTCGATCTCCTCGCTGTACTTCAAGGGGTAGTACATCTTGAAGAAGTACCGCGGGACGGTGTCCTGTTCCACCGTGGCGAGCTGGGGCCAGGCCTTCCGCAGCGAGCCATACATCAACAGCTGGTTGCCGGACGCGTGGTAGTAGTCGGCCAGGATGGCGTGCGCGAACCGGCTGTTCTCGCGGCGCATGTTGCGTCGCACCTCGAGGAAGGCGTCGCGCATCGAGGACAGCGCGGCCAGCTCGTATGCGAGCTGGAGCTCGTCCGGCATCTCCTTCTCGGCGAGCTCGCGCCAGTCGGGACCTTCGCGCTCGAGGGGATTGCCCTGCGTCACCGTCCGCTTCGCGCCGCGGGTCACGGCGTGCTGGGCGTAGAGGTCCTCGTACGGCGCCGAGGCGAGCTTCTGATACATCGCCTGCGCCTCTTCTTTCTGTCCCTGACGATCGAGACACCGCGCGAGCCAGTACTCCGATTGTCGCCGCACGTTCGGGTGCGTGTACGTGTCGGCGATGAAGCGGAGAAGCTCCTTCGACGTGCCGAGATCGCCCCGCGTGTACGCAGCCCAGCCCTTGTCCCAGAAGTACTGCAGGGCGGGATCGGCGGATCGATCGAGCTTGATGAGCTGCGGCACCAGCTCCTGGACGTACGAATCCTGGTTCTTGGCCAGGGCCCGGGCGATCAGAGCGTTGAGCGTCTCTACACGAAGGTCGTCGTCGATCTCCAGTTGCAGCAGGTCCTTCAGGCGCTCGCTCGCGAGCCGGTTGGACTCGTCCTGCTTCGTCTTCTTCGCGAGGTCGACGAGTTTCACCTGGCGGAAGACCGTCTGGTACTTCGGCTTCGTGACCGTGCGGCGTTTTTTGCCCGTGCCGACGCGCTGTTTGATCGTTCCCACGCGCTTCCGCTCCTTCACGGTCTTGGTGACCTCGGGATTGATCGACGCCGCGACGATGGCGTAGTTCTTGGCCGCGTACCGCAGCGCCGGGATGGCATGCTTGTAGGGACCCGAGGTCAGCGGCTCGAGCACTTTGTTCGAATCCTCGTGGCGCCGAAGGTGATGAAGGGCGATGCCGCGCTGCACCTGAGCGGCCATCTTCAGATGAGGTGCGGCGGCTTCGAGCGCGATGAGCTCCGCCACCGCGTCGGCGTGTTTTCCGGCAGCGATGAGAGCCGTTGCGCGATCGAGGCGTTCATTCGGGGTGAGCGGCAGCGGGGACGTGCCGGGAACGCCGGTGAGGGAGCGCACCAGCGCGGTTGCGTCTTTCGCCTCGCCGGCGGCGGGGCTGTGAATGAGAAGACTGCGCGCGTCGAAGAGAGCACCTGACAAATCGCCGGTCTGCAGACGCGCGATCGCGGCGCGCCAGCGCGCCGTCGCCGCGACCGCCGGCACTTCCGCGCGGCGGGCGATGGTCGCGTACACCGCTCCGCTCTTCAAGAGATCGCCCGAGTCTTCGTACAGCGACGCGAGATGGAACGCGACGTCGTTCGCGTAGATCATCTTCGGGTCCCGTCGCCACAGCCGTGCGAGAGTCGCGCGCGCCGCGCCCGCGTTTCCCGCGAGCTGATGGCCGTTGCCCAGGTAGTAGAGCCGATACTCCTCGACCGGACGCGAGCCGAAATCGAACGACGAGAAGTGGCGCACCGCGTCGGCGCCGTCGTTGCGCGCCAATGCTTCGATTCCCGACGCGAACGGCTCACGCAGCTTCTGCAGGTCGCGGGGAGCCTCCTCGCCCATGGTCACGTCCGGCTCGGGATGCCCAACCATCGGCCTGGCGCGACTCAGGTACCAGAAGCCGACCGCTCCCCCCAGGAAGAGGACGAAGACGACCACGGCCGCAATCCAGCGGCGACGAAGAAACTGCAGCACGACGAGGACTCAGTGCGAAACGTCTGCCGGATCCTGCGTCACAGCCCCAACGCCTCCGCGCGGCCGTCCGCGAGGATCCGGACGAGCTCGTCGTAAAAGTAGTTCGATACCTTCCTCACCTCGTCCGCGATGCGCTCGTCGTACATCTGGCGGCTGCGGTCGATGTCTTCCTTGAGTCGCTCGTAGAGGTCGTTGTTTTTTCGTCCCTGGTCGACCTTCGACTCGTTGTAGAGCTTGATCTCGGAGACGAGCAGACGAGCGAAGCGGCGCGCTTCATCGTGCTTCTTGCCGTCGTCGGTCTGCGGACCGGCGGCGCCGCCGCGCGCCAGATTCGTAGGCGGAATGTATTGCGTCGACGGACGATCGTCGGCGGCGGGTGCGGCGGGGGATGCCGGCGGTTTCGGAGGCGGCTCGGGTGCGGGCGTGGCCGGCACTTTCATCGTGCCCGGCCCCGTTCCCGGCGCACCAAACTCATGGTCGGCGGGAACGTTGAAGGTCGGTCGTTGCGCGGCCATCATCTCGCGCAACTGGTTCGCGTCGATGGCGACGGTGCCGGCGTCCGTGCGCTTCGGCACGGCGGGCTCCGGCTCGCGGGGAGGGGTGACGAGGGGCGGGGGCGGCGCGGGCGCGGCGGCTTGGGGAGGTGGCGGCGCGGGCGCGGAAACCCGCGTCGCGGTCATGCCCGGCTCGGTGGCCCGCAGGCTCGGCGACGGGATCTTCTTCCGGATCGCGAGGGTGTCGACGAGCAGCCCCGTCGTGAAAACGAGGAGCTCGATTGCGTCCGTGTCGAACCTGGCTGTCGCATCCTCGGTCGCGTCGACGTACACGGCCGCCGCGACCTTGTCCTTGATGACCATCGGCACGAGCATCGCCCGCGCCGAATTGCCGACGCCCAGGCGGGTCGCGAGATTCTCACCATCCCACTCGACCACCTGCTCGTTCCGCAGCACGCGATCGAGCTCGGGGATGAGCCCAGGCGCCGCGTTGAAGCGCTTGATCATCTCGTCGTTGCCGCCGTGCGCCGAGAAGCCGACCCCCTTCCAGCCACTGAACGTTTCCCCGCGGAGAATGAGCAACGCGGCACGCGAGCCGAACTCGAGACACTGTTCGAGCAATGCGTTGAGCACGTCCACCTGGGACTTGCCGCGCTCGATCGACTGAATCGCCGTCTTCACGCGGCCGGCGCCCGTACCCCCTGCGACCGGCGGAGTCTGCGCCGCGAGGGACTCCTCGAGGTCGGCGACGGACTTCTGAATCTGGGGTAGAAACGAAATGGAGTTGACGTCTGCCTGGACGCTCTGGAGGGCGGCCTTGAGCTGCGAGTCGACCACGACCCGGACGTCTTCGATGGACGAGCGGATCTCGCCGACCATTCTCTCGATCGACTCGCGTACCTGCGCGTCGATCGAGCTCGCGACTTCCTCACCCTTCACAGCCATAAACTCTCCACCTCGTGTAGGTTGAGTGAAACGATCAACCGGTCCGCGATTATCGGCTTCGTGCTACCGTGTCGTCAAATGCGGTCGTACCCTCTCGCGGCGGTGTTTCTGATCGTTTTCGCGGCCTGCGCGGACCGAGTCGCGCAGTCCGATCATCAGGCCGAATGGCGCGACGTTCTCGAGCGCAAACGCGCCGCCGTCTCTCCCGACGCGACGCCTGAGCACAAACAACTTTATGCCGACTCGGTCCGAGCATTCGTGGACAAGCATCCCGATCACGGCCGCGCCCGCGAGGTGTGGCAACGCCTGCAGCTCGAGTTTGCGCACGACCTCGCCGCGATCGGGCGCCACCAGGATGCGGTCCGCTTCTATCGCGCCGTGCTGGAGCATGACCCGTCGAACGAAGACGCCACCGGCGGACTGGCCACCGCGGTCGCGCGTCTCGCGGTCTCTCGCGAGAAACTGCTGGCGCTCGAAAAAGGGATGAGCCAGCGCGAGGTCGCCTCCATCCTGGGCAGGCCGATGCCCGGATGGGTCGTCAAAAACGAGCGTCCCGAAGCGACGTTCGAGGCCTGGTACTACCGCACGCGCAGTGGTGCGGTCGCGGGCGTCTACTTCCGCGACGGCAGAGTCTTCGCAGCGGAAGAATCGTCGGACGCGAAGCTGGGAAGGCTCGGTTCCTGAAATCGGCCCCGGCCGTGCAACGTTCCTCTTCCGAGAGAGAGATATATGCCGATCTACGAATACCTCTGCAGCCAGTGCAACGAGCGTCACGAGATCATCCAGAAGTTCTCTGAGGGCTCGCTCACTCATTGCCCGAAGTGCGGCGGCGAGATGAAGAAGCTCTTCTCCTCACCAGCCATCCAGTTCAAGGGCTCGGGGTTCTACAAGACCGACTACGCCAGCTCCGGTTCGAAGCCCTCGTCACCGTCGGAAGCGAAGTCCGAATCCAAATCCGAGACGAAGACCGAAACGAAGACCGAAACGAAGAGCGAGACGAAGGCGACCGATTAGTTCACATGGACTTTGCCCCGGCACTTCCACTTCCGAGCGACGACGCTCCTACAATCCTCGATCGCACCATGTCGAGAGCGAGAGATCTCAAGAAACGCGCCGACACGGTGCTCGAGGAGATCTTCCGGTCGATGTTCGAAGAGATCGACACCGACAAGCTCCGGAAGGAAGTGGAAGAGTTGCGCGCGGGCGCACCGGACTGGGCGCCGACGCGCCACGTGCGCATGCTCACCCGTCGCACCGCAATCCGCTGCGCCGCCGCGGGCGCGGTCACGGGGCTGCCGCTGGGCATCGCCACGATCGGCACGCTGAGCGCTGATGTCGCCTACCTCGTCTACCAGCAGTTCCGCCTGATCCTCGGCATCGCCACGATCTATGGGCACGAGCCGTCGGCGCGCGAGCGTTTCACCGAGGCGCTCGCGTGCCTCGCCTACGCATCGGGAGTGGGCGCCGGCAAGCAGGGCATCGCCGCGGTTCTCGGATCCGTGACGGTGTCGGGCGGCATGATTGCGGAGAAGATCGGCACACGCGTCCTGCGCGACCGCCTGACGAAAATCGTCCCCTTCGTCGGCGTCCTCTCCGGCGGCGCGCTGAACTACGCGGCGGTGGTGGCCGTCTCGCGCAGCGCGGCGCGCTACTACGGCTCGCTCATCGATCCCGACGTGGCCGAGGAGATCTGGTCCGAAGGCGACCGCGAGCACGCGTGAGATCAGGGCGCAGAGCGCAGGGGGCAGGGCGCAGAAGGGATCGATTTCCAGCCTCGGCGTTGATTTTTCTTCTGCGCCCTGCGCCCTGCACCCTGCGCCCTGAATCGTGGAATTGCCGCCCCTGAGCGACGGTTTGCGGCGGGTGAGCACGATGCCGAAATTCGAATACGAGCCGCAGACGGAGACCAACTCCGCGTTTTTCGAGCGCCGCCGGCTCCGTCGTGTTCGGATGATCGTGGAGCTCACGCTGAACCTCATCAGCAGTGACCGCACGGTCTCGCATCGCGAAGCGCGCTGCCTCGTCGACTGCGCGCGCAAGGCCATCCTCGAGTTGTTCCCGGGATTCGAAGAGCGCTACGCGCGCATCGTGCAACCGCATTTCAGTCGCGTCTTGCAGCAGCGCTGGCCGAACGAAGAGCTGCCCTTCACCGATCCCTGCGAGCTCGTGAACTGACCGGCGAGCTTCGCCATCCCGAGCGTCAGCGAGCGAGCTTCGAGCGCCGCGCGAATACCATCGCCGCGGGATCCCTTGCAATCATCACCCATTGGTCCTGTGGCCAGTACGCGAGATGCGCCGGCATCTCCGCGACCTCTCCGGTCTCCGCGTTCGTCACGCGCAGCGGCGCGCGGTACTCCTCGACGGCGATGTCGATATCGTACTTGCGCAGCAGCGCGTTCCACTTGCGGCCGTCCTCGCGCGCCTGCTGCCATTCCGGGATGAACGTCCGATAGAGCTCGTTGCGACCGTCGGTGAGCACGCGACGCTCCGGATAGAACGTCCAGATCAGAAAGCCGCCGAACTGGTCGGGGTTGTAGATGTTGCCCTGCAGTCCCGAGGCCTGGAGACGGGCGACGGCTTCGACGGGAAAGCGCTCCGGCGGGACGCCAAGGCGATGATCGGTCGTTGCGCCGACGATCACGATCGCGATCGCCGAAGCCGCGTAGACGACCACCGGCCGGACTCGCGGCAGACGCACCAGCATCGCGAACGCGGCGAAGAACAGCGGCTGGTTTCGCACGTGCCGCACCGCGAGATACGCGAAGAGGGCCAGGAGCGCGATGCGCTTCCAGTCGCGTTGCGGCTCGAGCGCAAAGGCGATGATCGCGACGACGATCGCGCCGTAGAGAATCGGAAAGAGCAGCGGAGAGCTCGGCAGCCACTCGGCGTTGACGAACGTTCCGCCGCGCACGAACGACATCAGCTCGAGCGGCGCGGCGATTCCCTTCCAGCCGAAGGGATTGACCAGCAGCGCGAGCGCACAGGCGGCGCCCGCGCGAAGCGCGGGCTTCCAGCCGGCCGCTAGGCCGGCATCCTGCGGGCTCCCCGAGACAGCGGCCACGATCGGAGCGAGCAACGCTGACGGATGCACATTCATCCACACGATCGCGATCAGCACGCGCGCCCACAGAGAGCGTGCCGCGAGCATCAGCACGATCATCAAGGCCGCCACCCCCGAGGGCCGCAGGTCGAGCACCGGCATTGCGCCGGCGAATGCGATCGCGCTGACGGGCAGCGCGCTCTCGGAGCCCCGCCGCGTCGCGACGAACGCGATGGTGAAGATCGCCGCGGCCAGGAGGCCCCGCAGCCACGACAATCCTTCCAGGCCCACGAGCGCATGCGCGCCGTAGAGCGCCACTTCGTACAACCACTCGCCGTCGATCCAGGGGGTCTTCTCGCTCGCGAGCGCAAAAGGATCGGACAGCGGCAGCGCGCGATGCTCGACGATCCACCGGCCGGTGGCGAGCTGCCAGAAGAGGTCGTAGCTGCGGATCGCTCCGAACGCGGCAAGAGTGAACCCGGCGAAAAGCGCGAGAGGAAGAAGTCGCCGCGTCACACGGGAATCATAAAGGGCGCAAGGGGGCTGCGCCCTGATTCAGTGCGCGCCGTTCAACCGCGCCAGTTGCACGTCGCCGTTCACGGTCACGATCTTGAGCTCGTGCTCTCCGCCGTTGACCTCACCCGATACGCGGCGGCTGCCGGGATTCGAGTGGATGCTCAGCGGGAAGGACGCCTCGAAGTCGCCGTTGACCTGGGAGAGATTCACCGTGAAGGACGCGTCCTGCGGCAACGCCATCTCCACGCCGCCGTTGACGGACTTGAAGCGCGCGCCATGGAAGGACTTCGTGAACTTCGCCTTCACGCGCCCGTTCACCGTCGTGGCCTGCAGTTCGTGCGTGCCCGCGGTCTCGATGTCGATCGATCCGTTCACCGTCGACGCCTCGGTCGCTCCTTCGGTGCCGCGCGTCTTGATGCGGCCGTTCACCGTGCTCACGTCCAGCACGATGCTGGCCGGGACCTTGAGGACGTAGTCGATCTCGACGTCATCCGTTCCCCAGAAAAAGCCGATGTTCCAACCCTTGCGCTTCTCCGTCTTACGGCCGATGCGCAGGGTGTCGCCCACGATCTCGGTCTTGAACAGGCCGTCGTTTTCCTCGCCCTTCTTGATCTCCAGGTCCCCTTTGGCCGAGGCCAGAAGGGAGATCTCGTTCCCCGGCACCGCTTCGACGGAGATGCTGCCGCTGACCTCGAAGACCCGGACTTGGGCGATGTCGGCGGCCGGCCAGTTGCGCGTGATCGTCGCCCTGCGGGCGTTCGAGGCGCGCCGTTCCTGGTAGGAATCACACCCGCTCGCGACGACGATCGCCGTCAGGGCGAGAGCGGGTAAATAAAGCCTGGTGGTCAGCCTGTTCATTCGACACCTGCAAGCGGTTTTACGAGAATCGCTCCGAGAGGTTTCATGACCGACAGTTCCCAGACGAAGCTCCTCAGGATCGCCGCCTTCCTCGTCGACGCCCTGACGATCGCCATCATCCTCGTCCTGCCGGCGTCGATCGCCAGCTACGCGATGACCTGGTCGTCGACGCCCAAGGGGATCCAGCTGGTCTGGTGGGGCGCTCTGGCGGTGCTCATGGTCGCCATGCTCCTCCGTGACGGCTTCCGCGGCCGCTCGATCGGCAAGCACCTCCTTGGCCTCCGCCTGGTGACGCCGCGCGGCGACGGATGCGGCTACCTGCGCTCCATCGTGCGCAACATACCGCTCCTCATCCCCGGCTGGAATCTGCTCGAGATGTTGATGGTGGTGTTCGGCAAGTCGCGGACGGGCGACCGCATCGCGAAGACCACGGTGACCGAGGAGTGAACCAACACAGGCGCGTATGCGGGACGAGCAATCGCACGACAGGCTGTGAGAAATGCGGGCTAGAATCGGTCCGTGCCAACGAAGGTTCGAGAGGCGATCAGGATGATTGAAGATGATGGTTGGGTTCAGGTGAAAGCGACCAGCGGAACCGGCCACCGCCAGTGGAAACATCCGACGAAAGCCGGTCGAGTGACCATCTCCGGCAAGATGAGCGACGATCTCGCTCCGGGGACCTTCAACAGCATCGTGAAGCAGGCGGGTCTGAAATGAACGTGCATAGGTTTCTCATCATCATCGAAGACGCCGGCGAGAACTACTCTGCATACTCACCGGACCTCTCAGGCTGCGTCGCGACCGGCGCCACACGGGAGGAAGCCGAGCGGAATATGTATGAGGCCATCCAGATGCACATTGACGGTCTCATCGAAGATGGCCTGCCAATCCCGCAGAGCACAGCGTTTGCAGAATACGTGGTCGTCGGCGGATACAGCCTGCCCTGACAACCAAGACCGCTTACGTGCAACCGAAGTCCGGACCCTCGTTCAGTCGCAACTCGATGAGGCGCGCCCGAAACTCAATCACGAGCGACCCCCGCACGTCGAACACGAGCTCGTTCTGCTCGCCATAACGCTGCTCGATGAGCACGACGTTCGGCGGGTCGACCAGCCGGTAGGCGCTGCCGATCGCATCGAAGGGCACGATCACGGTGATGCGCACGTAGACGTATCGATCGAGCAACGCCGCGTTGCGGAGCGTCTCGGCCGTTGTGTCGCGGTATGCGCGCGAGAGGCCTCCGGTCCCGAGCTTGATCCCGCCGTACCAGCGCACGACGATCACGCCGGCGTCGTGGACCGCGGCGCCTTCGATGGCGGCAAGAATCGGCTTTCCCGCCGTCCCCGACGGCTCGCCCGCGTCCGAGCTGCGCGAGCGGGCCTCCACGAAGAGGCGAAACGCCCAGCAGTGATGCGTTGCGTCGAAGTGCTTCTTCTTTACGAGCGCGAGCTCTGCGAAGAAATCGTCCTCGGACATGACCGGAAAGGCGATGCCGAGAAACTCCGAGCGCTCGATCTTGTGCGCGAATTCCGCGCGTGCGGCCAGCGTCCGATAGTGATCGTCAGACATTGCGATAGGCCGACACGTTGCGGTTGCCGCGAACGAAGAAGCGCAGCGGCCAGGCCGCGGCGTCGCCGGAGTTGTCGATGCCGATGCGCGGACTGACGGAGATGTCGCCGACGTCCGAGTCGCGCCCCGAGATCCACAGCGTATCCCCTCGGAGGCTCTCGCCGTCGAGACGGCGGTCGATCTCCATGGCCATGCAGATCTTCCCCGGACCGTTCGTCAGCTCGTGAGTCTTCTTCGCCTTCGGCCGCCGCTCGCGCATCAGGTCGATTCCCCGCAGCGGCTCCGCACCGCGCAGCAGCACCGCCTCCGCGACGTCCACTTCCTGCGTGACGACGTTCAGACACCAGTGCATGCCGTACGTGAAGTAGACGTACGCATGGCCGCCCTCCAGATACATCGACGCGTTGCGCTCGGAGCGCAGCCCCCGCCGCGCATGCGACGCCATGTCGTTCGCCCCGAGGTAGGCCTCAGTCTCCACGATGCGCGCTGCGACCAGTTCGCCGTCCTCGAGCCGGCGCCACAGCACGCACCCCAGCAGCGCACGCGCGACGGTGACGGTGTCGTGGAGGTAGAAGGAGCGGGGGAGCTTACGCATGAGTTGCCCGTGACCCGTTGCCCGTGACCCGGGGCAGCGACGCCTGATCCGTTGCGCCCGGGCAACGGGTCACGGGCAACGGGGAACTACACGCCAAGCCGCGCACCCTTCCGGTGATCGAGATCGTCTTCCGTCACGTGGCGGCCAATCACCTCCATCAGCTCCGCGTGCACCTTCGGAGTCGCGCCGACGATGTTGCCGCGATCGAGCCAGCGCTGGCCACCCGAGAAGTCGGTGACGACGCCGCCGGCCTCGGTGACGAGGAGCGCGCCGGCGGCGACGTCCCAGGCCGCGAGGTGCATCTCGAAGAAGCCGTCGAACACGCCCGCCGCGGTATATGCGAGATCGAGCGCGGCGGAGCCGGCACGGCGGACTCCCTTCGAGACGCGGATGACGTCCGTGAAGATGGCCACGTAAAGCTCGACATACTCCTGCGCGCGGAAGGGGAATCCGGTCGCCAGGAACGAGCCTTCGACATTCTCGTGCGTCGAGACGTGCATCCGCTCGCCGTTGCGGAACGCGCCGCCTCCGCGCGTGCCTGTGAAGAAGAGGTCGCGCAGCGGCTCGTAGATCATGGCGGTGGTCGTCTCGCCCCGCTCGCGCAGGGCGATCGAGACGCACCACATCGGAAAGTGCTGAAGGTAGTTCGAGGTGCCGTCGAGGGGATCGATGATCCACACCCTGTCGGAGGACGCCCCCGCGGTCATCCCGGTCTCCTCGCCGAGGAAGGCGTCGCCGGGACGGTGCTCGCGGATGGCATCGACGATGGCCTGCTCGCTCTCGCGGTCGGCGGCCGAGACCCAGTCGTTGCGCGACTTGAGGTCCGCGTCGTGCTTGCCGAGGGTCTCCCAATGGTGAAGGAGGACGGCGGCGCCGCGGCGGGCGGCGTACTGAGCAATTTCGAGATCGTTCATGTGGGGCGATTGTATGTAAGCGGGCCGTAAGTGGCTCGTGAAACCCTCGAGCGCCGCCGATGAAACAAGTCACGCTCGCACGCGGTTTCGCGAAAGGCCGTAAGATAGTCGATCTGCGTTCGTCGAAAAGGTCCCGTTTGTCCGTCCACTAATTGGGGGAGGCACCCATGAGATCCGTCCGTTTCGTTCTTGGCAGTCTTGTGCTGTCGTTGTCTTTTGTCGCTGGCGGCCAGGAAATTCAGAGCGCCGCTACGTTCGACTCCATTCATGAACACGGCGCATTAGTCGTCCGGAGTGTGGATGGCGAAACGGTCTGCAACGACGCCACCCGCACGGAGGCGCTGCGCATCAACGCCCGACCGCGCGTTGCCTTGCGGGTCTTCGGCGAGGAAACCAGCCGCGTCCGAACGCACGCGAGCGCGGGGTTGAACATCATCCTGCGGAGCACGGCACAACTAGATGCGAATCCCGCCGCGAAGGCCGCCTTCGAACAAGCGGCGGACATCTGGGAATCGCGCATCGCCGATGAGATCTCCGTGTACGTCGATGTCGATTTCGGTCCAACATTTTTCGGCGACCCGTTCGACGAAGACACCATCGCACAAGCGAGCTCCGACCTCCGCGGCGGCCTCGACAATCTCTACGCACCGATCCGCGACCTCGTTAAAGTGAGGGCACACAATGCGAACGAGTCGACCCTCTATGGGTTATTGCCGAGCGGTTCCACCCTTCCGACGGATCTCGGCCCCACTTCCAAGGTCGTGTACCCTTCCATTCATCTGCGCGCGATCGGTGGTGCGGCTGCGGTCGCGCAACCGAGCGACGCGGCTCCGAAGATCGGTTTCAACTCAGCGTTCCCTTACGACTTCGATCCGTCGAACGGCATCACGCCAGGCCAGACGGACTTCGAGGGAGTTGTCGTCCATGAGATAGGCCACATGCTCGGGTTTGTCTCTGGGGTTGGTCATCAGGAACTCGGCTCATCGCTGCCGCCAACCATCTTCGACTTTTTCCGCTTTCGTCCAGGCGTAAGCACTGGGAACTTCAGTAGCGCGGATCGCGTGCAGTCGTCAGGCGGCACGCAGGTCTACTTCACCGGAACCACCACCCTCGGCCTCTCCACCGGCCGTCCTGACCGCACGGGCGGCGACGAACAGCAGGCCAGTCACTGGAAGGATGACGCCATCACCGGCGTCCGGATCGGCGTGATGGACCCGACGCTCTCGAAAGGCGCCCGCAGTGAGCTGACCGATGCCGACCTCCAGGCGTTCGGCATGATGGGCTACGAGGTCGTCAGCGGCACGACTCCGGGTGGGCAGCTTCCGGCCGCGCCGTCGAACCTGACGGCGACCGGCACGTCCACGACGACCATCCGCCTGAACTGGACCGACAACTCGAACAACGAGACCGAATTCCGCGTCGAGCAGAAGGTCGGCGCGAGCTTCGTCGACATCGGCTTCGCGCAGGCCAATGCCACGCAGATCAACGTGACCAACTTCACCGCGGGTCAGTCGTCTACCTTCCGCATCCGCGCGCGCAACGTCGTGGGCGACTCCCCCTACTCGAATGAGGCCACCGGGACGACGAGCTCCAATCCGGGTACGTGTACGCCGAGCTCCACGGTCGTCTGTCTGCTCAACAACCGCTTCCAGGTGAAGATCGATTACGTGAACCCGTTCTCGAACCCGCCGAATCAGCCCGGGACCTTCCTCGCCGCCCGCTTGCTGCAAGGCGTGCAGAACCCCGATACGGCGCTGTTCGGTTTCAGCAGCGCCCAGGCCGTCGAGGTCGTGGTTCGCGTTCAGGACACGCGTCCCTTCGCGCCGCGCTTCGACATCTACTACGGCGGCATGACCGACGTCGGTTACACGGTCACGGTCACCGACACGCAGACCGGGACGACCAAGCAGTACACGAATCAGGTCGGCAAGGTCGGCGGTGGCGTCGATCGCACGACGTTCCCGGCCAGTGCGCTCGGCTCGCCCGATCGGATGATCACGTCCGGCGGGCGCGACAGCTTCCCGGCTGAGATGGAGCCGGCTCCGCTGCCGGGGGATCTCGTCGCGGTGAACGAGCTCACGCTCCGCAACCGAACGAAGACGCCCACGCGCATCGTCGAAACAGCTGTGGACTCCATCGCGTCACAGCTCGAGCAGCGCAGCTTGAAGTCGCTGAACCGTCTGTCCGCGAATGCCGGCAGCGGCGGAGCGTGCGCTGAGCTGGAGCCGGACACCACCGTCGGAACGAACGACACCGTCGCCACGGCGGATGTCCTGACACTTGGTGAGCCGTGCACCGGCAACGCGAATTTCAGTGACACCTACACGTACGTCATCGACTACGGCACCGATGACCAGGGTGACCCAATCCCGGAAGGCAGAGTGCACGACGTCTTCCGCGTGACCACGGGATCGACGGCTCCGCTCACCGTCACCCTCACGTTCACCAACGCCAGCGCCGATCTGGACGTTCTGCTGTTCACGTCTTCCGGATCCACCTTGACGATCGTCGACGGTTCGGTGGGCACGACCACGACCGAAACGTTCACGACCGATCCCCTGCCGGCGGGCACGTACTACGTCGGCGTCTCGGCCTACAGTGGCGGCTCGAACTACACGCTGTTGGTGTCCGGCGCCGGTGCCGCCCCTGTTCCGGCTGCGCCGTCGAACCTCGCCGCCAACGGCACCTCGACCTCGGTGATCCGCCTGACGTGGAACGACAATTCGAACAACGAAAACGAGTTCCGTGTGGAGCAGAAGGTTGGCGCGAACTTCGTCGACATCGGCTCGGTGGCCACGAACGCCACCGCCGTCAACGTGACCAACTTCCCGCCCAATACCTCCGCGACATTCCGCGTCCGGGCGAGAAACGCCAACGGCGACTCCCCGTATTCGAACGAGGCCACGGGAACGACGCAGGGCTCCGGGCCCACGGTCTGCACCCCGAGCTCCACGGTCGTCTGCCTGCTCAGCAACCGATTCCAGGTGAAGATCGACTACGTGAATCCGTTCTCGAATCCACCCAACCAGCCGGGCACGTTCCTGGCCGCGCGGTTGCTGCAGGGAGTGCAGAACCCCGACACCGGGCTGTTCGGCTTCAGCAGCCCGACCGCGGTCGAGGTCGTGGTTCGCGTACAGGACACGCGTCCGTTTGCCCCGCGCTTCGACATCTACTACGGCGGCATGACCGACGTCGGCTATACGGTCACGGTTACCGACACGCAGACCGGCACGACGCGCCAGTACACCAACACCGTCGGCACGGTCGGCGGAGGCGTGGACCGCACGTCGTTCCCCGCGAACTGAGCTCTCTTCATTCCCCTCTCCCCACGCAGCGCGCGGGGAGAGGGGACTGGAGTTTGGCGCTTTCGCCGCAGCGCGGGCGAGACGCCCGCGCGTCAGCCGGCGGGGACGCCGGCGGTCCGCTGGAACGAGCCGACTCATCTACGGTAACGCAGACCGACACATCCGGACCGCCGCCGTCCGCCCCGCACAGGCCCCGCGCCCTGCGCGGGGCTGACTGGAGTTTGGACATTCGCCCACAGCGCGTGGATTCGGAGCCCACGTAGCGGGCAAGAGGAATTAGCCCCGGCTTCAGGGTCTGTTGCCCAAATGCCCGCGTAGCGGGCTACAGGAAGTAGCCCCCGGCTTCAGCCGCAATGGCGTTAACTTTAGGCTCGGGACCTGCGCCGGAGGCGCTAAAGAGGGTAGCCGGTGGCGAGCGCGAATGCGCCGCCACCGGAGACGTGGGCGTCCGCGAATGATCCGCCCCGGAGGGGCGGCAGAGAACCGCTTCCGCCCCTCCGGGGCGGACTTCCTGCACGCCGTCTTCTTCCGGTGGCGGCGCTCCGCGCTCGCCACCGGCTACCCTCTGCCGCGCCTCCGGG
>CAZLGP010000039.1:0-3311 GCA_964558905.1 uncultured Thermoanaerobaculia bacterium
CAGCCCTGAACAAGATCACCAACTGGAGAGCCGGATGCGGGAGATCCGCCCGTCCGGTTCGGAGGGAGGGGGAGGCCGAATGGGCCTCTCCCTACCCCTATCTCCCTGTAGCCCGCTACGCGGGCATTGGGCAACAGGCCCGCCGGCTGGAAGCCGGCACTCCGATCGCGGCGCTCCGATTAGCTCTGCACTTCAGCCTGAGCCTGTCTGATCTCAGGAGAGTCGAGCGCCGAACGGGCGGGACGCTACTGGCGCGGTCGGGCGGCGGCCTGCTGGCCGAGGACACGGGCGGTATCGATCAGCTCCTGGATGGTCGCCTGATCCTTGCCGCTGGCCTGCAGCAGGAAGATCCGGATCGCGCTACCCAGCGGGATCACCGTGTTCGCAGGCTCGGCGTAGAGGCGCTCGAGACCGGAGACGACCTCGAACCCGCTGACCTTGCCGGACGTCGATGACTGACGCTCGGTACGGATCGCAAGACTCGCGCAGGGGGAAGCCGGGCCCGAGGTCACGTCGATCTTGTCGAGAGCGTCGCGGTAACCCTGCGAGTACCCGATGGCCCAGAAGAGCTTCTCGGTGCTGCTGAGACGGAGCCACTCTTCACCGTTCGCCGGCGGCGTGATCTCGGGAGTGGCGGCGAAGAGAGTCGTCGCGAAGAGAAGCAGAACAAGCCCGAGGACGATTTTTTTCATTACGCACCTTTTCGAAAGTGGAGAAGCGCTGCGTGAACCGGCGCGATTCTAACCAAATTCGGGCGAGGTGCGAAAGAACGTTATCGCGAGGCGTCGATCTTCTCGCGGTAACGCTCGACGTCGGGGGTGATCTCGATGTAAGGCAGTGCCCCCGCCAGCTCGCGTTTCGCGGGCTCGTACTGACCGGTCTCGTACAGCGCCACGGCGACGTAGTAGCGATAGGCCTCCTCGCCCGGCCGCAGCGCGCCGACGTGCCGGAACGCCGCGAGCGCGCCGGAAAAGTCGCGGGAGCGATACAGCCCCTCGGCGACCCGGATCCAGGTCGGGTGATCGTGCCCCTGCGCGTCGAGCAGCTCGCGATAGATCCTCCGCGCCTCGGCGAGGTTTGAGGCGATCAGGGCGCGCTCGCCCGCCCCAAGGCGCGCCGGAACGTCGATGGTCGGCTTCGCAGGCGCCGGCCTCGGCTTGGGAGGACTCTTCATGTCGTCGGCCCCTCGAGTCGTCGAGGACTGCGGCGGCGTCTGTGCCTGCACCGGCGCGGGCTTGGGAGGAGTCTTCGAGTCGTCCGGTCGCCGAGTCGACGAGGACTGCGCCGGCCTCTGTGCCTGCACCGGGGCGGGCTTGGGAGGAGTCTTCGAGTCGTCCGGTCGTCGAGTCGTCGAGGACTGCGCCGGCGTCGGCTGCGCCTGCCCCGGCGCCGGCTTGGGTGCGGGAGGAGTCTTCGAGTCGTCGGGTGGCCGAGTCGACGAGGACGACTGCGTCGGCATCGCGGGCTGCGCGGGCGTCGTCGCGACCGGCTTCTCGTCGACCGGGCGACTCGATGGCTCGGCGACTGTCTTCGGCGCCGCGACCGGCGGCTTCGCGGACGTCTGGGGCGGTGGCGTGCTCTGCGATGCGGAGGGCGTCCCGAGCAACGCCACATCCGAGGAGGGCAGCAACTTTCTCGCCGAGGCCATGACGGCGGCCCGGATCGCAGCCGGCAGCGCAAGCGATGCGAACTTCCGCTCCACCCGCTCCGCGGCGATGATCCGCAGCGCCGCATCGCGCGCGGCTTCGGGCTCATTCTGTCGATCGAGTGCAACCACAAGATACGCCTGCGCCGTCTCGTAGTGCTCGATCGACTCCACGAGTCCAAACGCCGCGAGACGCAGCGGCGTCACCGCCGCGTCGTCACGGCCTGCCTCGACCTCGGCGATGCCGCGGCGGAGTAGCTCGACGTAGAAGTCCGTCGCCGTCGCCGCGAAAATCGGCGCGCAGGTCGAGACCATGACGAGCAGGAGCGTCCAGTTTGTGAATTTGCGCATCGGACCTTAGCGCTTCCGAGAACAGAGGAGGCGCCGAAGCAATTCTGACCCGGCGGATTCTGCCATACATGGCTGCAACACGCGACAGAGGGAGTATGAGAAAGCCCCTGTGAGAAATGCGGTACCATCGCCACTCATCCGTGACTAAGAACGTCGTGATCGTCGGTGGAGGGCTGGCAGGCCTCGCGGCATCCATCTACCTCGCCCGCGCGGGCCGCACCGTCACGGTCTTCGAGAAGCGTCGCTATCTCGGCGGCCGGGCCATCACCCAGCTCCGCCACGGCTATCGCTTCAACCTCGGCGCCCATGCCTTCTACCGCTGGGGTGCCGCCGCGGCCGTCTGCAAGGAGCTCGGCGTTCCCGTCCAGGGCGTCATGCCGAAGCCGTGGGCCATCGCGCTCATCGACGGAGAGGAGCGCATGCTGCCGACGCGCATCCTCTCGCTGCTGGCCACGTCGCTCCTCACCCTCGGCGGCAAGGCTCAGCTCGTATCGGCCCTGTGGAAGATTCGCCGGATCGATCGGGCCACGGTCGGTTCCCTGACCCTGCGCCAGTGGCTCGACTCCAACCTCAGCGATGCCCGTGCGCGTCAGGTGCTCGAGTCGCTCATCCGCCTGGCCACGTACTCCGACCACGCCGACACCGCGAGCGCGGCCTACGCGCTTGCGCAGATGCGAGTGGCGCTCCGAGGGGCGGTCTACGTGCACGAGGGATGGCAGCGCATCGTCGATTCGATGCACAGCACGGCCATCTCCTCAGGCGTGAACTTCGTCACGAGCTCGCGCATCGTCGGCGTCGACCACGACGAGTTGGGGGTCCGCTCCGTCCGCCTCGGCGGTCTCGAGCTCGATGCCGACCGGATGGATACGCACGCGATCGCCTATCCGGAAATGACGCCCGAACAGGTCGACGGGGCACGCCTTCCGGCGAGCACGGTCATCCTCGCCGTCGATCCCGGCTGCGCCGCGGAGCTCGTGGGCGAGGCCGGCGCATCGTGGGCGGACGCGCGTCCCGTGACCGCGGCGTGTCTCGACGTCTCCCTGCGCACCCTGCCGAGCCCCAAGCGCACCTTCGCGCTGGGGATCGACGAGCCGCTGTACTTCGCCGCCCACTCCGCCTGGGCGCAGCTCACGCCGAAGGGCGGCGCGCTGATTCACACGGTGAAGTACCGCCGCGAACAGACGGCGACGGACGTGGAGATCGAGGGCGAGCGCGCGCGCCGCGACGAGGCCGCCGCCGACGACGAGCGGGCTCTCGAAGCTCTCCTCGACCGCATGCAACCCGGCTGGCGCGACGTCCTCATGCACCGCCGATT
>CAZLGP010000040.1:0-7549 GCA_964558905.1 uncultured Thermoanaerobaculia bacterium
GCGGCGGTCCGCGGGTTTTGAGCCGCCCGGCCCTGCCGCCGCGGCACCCGAGATCGCCTACATCATCTACACCTCGGGCTCCACGGGCCGCCCGAAGGGCGCGATGGTTCCGCATCGCGCGATCATTCGCCTCGTCAAAAATCAGACCTACGCGACGATGGACGCGGAGGAAACCTTCCTTCACTTCGCGCCGCACACATTCGACGCCGCCACGTTCGAGATCTGGGGCGCGCTGCTCAACGGCGCGCGACTGGTGATCCAGCCGCCCGGCCGCGCGTCGCTCGATGACCTCGGCGAAACGATCCGGAGACACGACGTCACGACGCTCTGGCTGACCGCGGGACTCTTCCAGGCGATCGTCGACGAGCGGATCGACGCACTGCGCGGCATCCGGCAACTGCTCGCGGGCGGTGACGTGGTCAGCGCCGCGCACGTGAAGAAAGTCCTGCGTGCATTTCCGGGCATGACCTTCATCAACGGCTACGGGCCGACCGAGGCGACGACGTTCACCTGCTGTCATCGCGTGACGGATCCCGATTCGATCGGCGCGAACGTGCCGATCGGGAAGCCAATCGCGAACACGAAGGTGTACGTCCTCGACAAGAACGATCAGCTCGCGCCGATCGGTGTTCCGGGAGAGCTCTGCATCGGCGGCGATGGCCTCGCGATCGGCTACACGAACGGCGAACGCTTCGAAGGTCTCTACCGCACGGGCGACCGCGTCTGTTGGAACGTGAAAGGCGAGGTCGAGTTCCTCGGCCGCTTCGACGATCAGCTCAAGATCCGCGGCTTCCGCATCGAGCCGGGCGAGATCGAGTCCGTTCTGCGCGAGCACCCCGACGTGAGCGACGCGATCGTCGTCGCGAAAGACAAGACCCTCGTCGCGTACGTCACGCCGCGCACTGCCGACCCACGCGAGTTTCTTCGATCGAGATTGCCCGACCACATGGTCCCGAGCCGCATCGTCGCGCTCGACGCGTTCCCGCTGACCGCGAACGGCAAGATCGATCGCCGCGCGCTCCCCGTGCCGGAGCTCGACCGCGCGGCGCAGCCCGCGATGCCGCCGCGCAACGACATCGAGCGCCTGCTCGTCTCGCTGCTGGGCGAAGCCCTCGGGAAGCGAGAGATCGGCACGAACGACAACTTCTTCGACCTCGGCGCGCACTCGCTGCTTCTCGCGCAGGTGCACGCGCGTCTCGCCAGCGAGCTGCGTCGCGATGTTCCGATCGTCGACTTCTTCACCCATCCAACCATTGCTTCGCTCGCCGCGCACATCAGCAAGGCGAATGCCGCGGATGACTTTCAGAAGGTCCGTGCGCGCGCGGCCGCGCGCCGGCGCGCCATGACCCGACCCCAGGAGACCCTCGAATGATCGATTCCATCGCAGTCATCGGCTACAGCGGACGGTTTCCCGGCGCGCCCGACGCCGACGCGCTCTGGCGAAACCTGCGCGAAGGCCGCGAGTCGATCACCTTCTTCACTGGCGACGAGCTTCTCGCGGCCGGCGTCGATCCCGCGCTCCTCGCGCAGCCGAACTACGTGCGCGCCGCCGCGACGCTCGAGGGCGTCGAGTCCTTCGACGCCGCGTTCTTCGGCTACAGCCCGCGCGAAGCGGAAGTGATGGACCCGCAGCAGCGCGTCTTCCTCGAGACCGCACACGCCGCGCTGGAGCACTCCGGCTACGAACCGCGCTCGTTCGACGGGCGCATCGGCGTCTATGCCGGTTCGGGCATGAACACGTACCTGCTCGGCAACCTGATGACGCATCCGGATGTGCTCGAAGGCCTCGGCGCGCTTCAGGTGCTCATTGGCAGCGACAAGGATTTCCTCTCCACGCGCGTGTCGTACAAGCTCGATCTGCGCGGCCCGAGCGTGACCGTGCAGACCGCGTGCTCGACGTCATTGGTCGCCGTCGCGATGGCCTGCCAGAGCCTGATGAACGTGGAGTGCGACATCGCGCTGGCGGGCGGCGTGACCATTCGCGTGCCGCAGCGCAGCGGCTACCTCTATCAGGAGGAAGGCATCCTTTCCCCCGACGGTCACTGTCGCCCGTTCGACGCCGCCGCGCGCGGCACGGTGCCCGGCAGCGGCGCCGGCGTGGTCGTCCTGAAACGTCTGTCGGATGCGATCCAGGACCGCGATCGCATTCACGCCGTGATCCGTGGATGGGCGACGAACAACGACGGATCGCAGAAGGCCGGCTTCACCGCGCCGAGCGTCGAGGGACAGTCCGAGGCGATCGTCGAGGCGATGGCGGTGGCGGGAGTCGATCCCGGCACGATTCAATACGTCGAGACCCACGGCACCGGCACGAATCTCGGCGATCCGATCGAGGTGCGCGCGCTCGCGCGCGCGTTCGAGAACGTGCCGCCGCGGTCGTGCGCGATCGGTGCGGTGAAGAGCAACTTCGGCCACCTCGACGGCGCGGCGGGCGTGACCGGTCTGATCAAAACGATCCTCGCGCTCGGGGCTCGCGAGATCCCGCCCACGCTGCACTTCGAGAAGGCGAACCCGCTGATCGACTTCGATGCGACGCCGTTCCACGTGAACGGTGACTTGCGCGAGTGGAGCACGAACGGCCAGCCGCGCCGCGCCGGCGTCAGCTCATTCGGCATCGGCGGGACGAACGCCCATGTGATCGTGGAGGAAGCGCCGGCCGTCCATCGCTCGACGGACGGACCGTCGCACGCACTGTTCGTTTTCTCCGCGCGCTCCGACGAAGCGCTCGATGCGATGACCTCGCGGTTCGACGAGTGGACGCACGACGCCTCCTACACGCTGCAAGTCGGCCGTACCGCGCACGCTCATCGTCGCGCGATGGTCGTGGAGTGCGGAGGCAAGTCCTCCGATTTCCAAAGGGACGGCATTGCCGCCGCACTCCAGAAGGTCTTCCTCTTCCCCGGCCAGGGCGCGCAGTACGTGGGCATGGCGGACGAGCTCTACGCGACGTACCCCGTCTTCCGCGAGGAATTCGATCGCTGCTGCGCCATCCTCGGCACCGACATCCGCTGCCTCACGCAGGAACAGCTCGAGCAAACCCAATTCACGCAACCCGCTCTCTTCATCGTCGAGTACGCGCTCGCGAGGCTCTGGATGTCCCTCGGCGTGCAGCCGGACGCGATGCTCGGTCACAGTGTCGGCGAATACGTCGCGGCGACGCTCGCGGGTGTCTTCACGCTCGAAGACGCGCTCCGCGTCGTCGCGAAGCGCGGCGCGCTCATCCAGGAGCTCGAGCGCGGCGCGATGATCGCCGTTCCGCTGCCCGAATCCGACGTTCTTCCGCTCCTCGGCGAGCGCCTTTCGATCGCCGGAGTCAATACGCCGTCGCTCTGCACCGTCTCCGGCCCGACCGGGGACATCGAAGCGCTCGAGCGCACACTCGCGGTCGCGACGCGGCGCCTGCATACCTCGCACGCGTTCCACTCCTCGATGATGGACGGCATCCTGGAGACCTTCCGCCAGGAAGTGGCGCGCGTCGCGTTGCATCCGCCGCAAATCCCGTTCGTCTCGAACGTCACCGGAACGTGGATCACCGCGGCCCAGGCATGTGATCCCGACTATTGGACCATGCACGTGCGGCAGACCGTGCGCTTCTCCGACGGCGTGAAAACGCTCCTCGAAGACGCGCAGCGCATCTTCCTCGAGGTCGGTCCGGGCCAGACGCTGACGTCGTTCGTTCGCCAGCACGGACGGCGAACGGTGATCGCTTCGATGCGCCATCCGCAGGAGGAAGCGACCGGCGTTGCGACATTCCTCGGCGCAATCGGCGACGCGTGGGTCGCGGGCGTCGACATCGAGTGGGAAGCGCTGCACCGCCCGCACGAGCGTGGACGCGTGCCGCTGCCGACGTATCCGTTCGAGCGCGTCCGCCATTGGATCGAGCCGAATCGCGAAGGAAAAGAACGCCGCGTGATCGACGAGCGGCCGATCGACGAACGGTTCTACCCTCACGCCAGGAACGCCGGCGTCTCGCCGGCTGGCCCGGCGGCGTCCTCGCCGCCGAGGCCGCGTGCCGCCGGCCGCCAGCCCGAAACCGACATCGAAAAAACCGTCGCCGCGATCTGGCAGGAAGCGCTCGGCGCGCAAACCGGCGCCGATGACGACTTCTTCGAGCTCGGTGGAAACTCGCTCATCGGCCTGCAGATCCTGTCCCGCCTCCGCGCCGAATTTCACGTCGAGCTTCCGCTGCGCAGTTTCTTCGAAGCGCGCACGGTCGCGGGGATGGCGCGCCTCATCGAATCCGAGATGTCGAGCGACGCCGATGAAGCCGCGCGCATGGACGCGATCCTCGCCGGGATCGAATCGCTCTCCGACGAGGAAGTCGAGCGCGAGCTGACCGAAGAGATCGCGGTCATCGAGCCGGACACGATCGAGCCGCATGTCTGCCGCGGCATGCGCTTCGGCATCTTCTTCTTCTCCGCCGACGGCTCCGGCGCGAGCGCCGGCAAATACGATCTCCTCCTGGACTGCGCGCGCTTCGCCGACGCCCGCGGTTTCGATGCGGTGTGGACGCCGGAGCGTCACTTCGTCGGTTTCGGCGGGCTCTATCCGAATCCCTCGGTGCTGGGCGCCGCACTTGCGCTGGCGACGCAACGTATCCAGATCCGCGCGGGCAGCGTCGTGCTTCCGCTCCATCATCCGATTCGCATCGCCGAGGAGTGGGCGGTCGTCGACAACCTCTCGCGCGGGCGAGTTGCGATTTCATGTGCGACGGGCTGGCACCCCGAGGACTTCGTGATGGCCCCGGAGCAGTACGCGTCCCGCAGGGAAGTCATGTTCCGCGGCATGAACGACGTGCGCCGATTGTGGAGCGGCGAGTCCGTCACGTTCCGCGGCGTCGACGGAAAGGACGTCGAGGTGCGGACGTATCCGAGGCCGGTGCAGCGGGAGCTTCCGATGTGGGTCACGAGCTCCGGCAACGCCGACACGTGGGTCCGCGCAGGCGACGCAGGCGCGAACGTGCTCGCCACGATGGGCAACCAGTCGGAGGGCGAGCTCGCGGACAAAGTGGGGCGTTACCGCGATGCGCGCCGCCGCGCCGGCTTCGATCCGTCGAGCGGTGTGGTCAGTCTGATGCTCCACACCTTCGTGGGGATCGACGACGAGGAAGTGCGCCAGATCGTTCGCGCGCCGATGTCCGACTACCTCTTCGCGCACATGCAGCAGCGCGACAGCTACGTGCAGATCGACGGCGTCCGCGAGGAGGACAAGCGCGCGCTGACGGAGCTCGCCTTCGAGCACTATTTCGAACAGGCCTCGCTCCTCGGCACGCCGGAGAAGTGCTCGCGCATGATCGAGCGCCTCGAGCGCTCCGGCATCGACGAGGTCGCGTGTCTCGTCGACTTTGGCGTCGATGCCGCGTCGGTGCTCGGCAGTCTCGAACTGCTCGACGACGTGCGTCGAGCTCACGCGCTGACCGTTCCCCGTAGCCTGTTACCCGGGCATCAACGCCCGGGCGAGAATGCCCCGGCAACGGGTCACGGGCAACCGGCAACGGATCTCACGCAGGAGGTCGCCCAGTGAGGGACGTCTCCCAACGCATCGCCGCGCTTTCGCCGAAGCAGCGCGCGCTCCTGGAAAAGCGGTTGCAGGCCGCGGGACTGAAAACCGCGAAGCCGGACGCGATTCCCGTTCTTCCGAAGGCGGACGCGTACGAGCTGTCGTTCGGCCAGCAGCGCCTCTGGTTCATCGATCAGCTCGCGCCGGGATTGCCGGCATACAACATTCCGTTCGCCGGACGTCTCGCGGGTCCGCTCGACGTCGACCTGCTGCAGCGCGCGCTCGACGACGTCGTGCGGCGTCACGAGATCCTGCGCACCACGTTTCCACTGCGCGACGGCAAGCCGGTGCAGGTCGTGGCGGAGTCGGTGCACGCGCCGCTGCGCTTTGACGTCGTCGGAGACGAAGAAGAGGCGCAACGCCGCGTGATGGAAGAGGCGCGGATTCCGTTCGACCTCGTGCACGGTCCGGTGCTGCGCATTCGCCTCATTCGCCTCGCGCCGGATGACCACATGCTCCTCGTGACGATGCCGCACATCGTCACCGACGCGTGGTCGACGGCCGTGTTCTTCCGCGAGCTGCCCGCGCTTTATGAGGCGCACGCCGTGGGGAAACCATCTCCGTTGCCGGAGCTGCCGATTCAGTTTCGCGACTACGCCGCGTGGCAGCGCGGTGAGCTGCAGGGCGAGAAGCTCGACGCCTTGGTCGACTTCTGGAAGCGCGAGCTCGACGGCGCGCCGATGCTGCTCGAGCTGCCCGGCGACCACCCGCGTCCGTCCGTGCACCGGTTCCGCGGCGTGCGTTACGAGCTGTACATTCCGCCTGAAGTCACGCTTGCCGTGCGCGAGCTGGCGAAGCGCGAGGGCGTGACGATGTTCATGACCATGATCGCGGCGTTCTCGATTCTGCTCCAGCGCTACACGGGTCAGGACGACATCCTGATCGGATCGCCCGTGGCCACGCGCGAGCGCGCGGAGAGCGAGGGGCTGATCGGCTTCTTCATCAACACGCTCGTCCTGCGGACTCAGTTGAAGGAGAAGCAGACCTTCCGCGAGCTCCTGGCGAGCGTGCGCGAGCGCTGCCTCGCCGCGTTCGCGCATCAGGAGCTGCCGTTCGAGAAGCTCGTCGAGGTGCTCGGACTCGACCGCGACCTCAGCCATCAGCCGCTCGTGCAAGTCACGCTCGTTCTGCAGAACGTGCACATCCCGCCGCCGCGCTTCGAGCGCCTGCGCCTCACGCACTTCCAACAGACCGACTCGCGCACGGCGAAGGTCGATCTGATGCTCGGCCTTTGGGAGTCGGGAGGCGACGATCTGAACGGCTGGATCGAGTACAACGTCGATTTGTTCGCGCCCGAGACGATCGAGCGGATGGGCAATCACTTCGTGACGCTGCTGCGGTCGATCGTCGAGGGCGACGAGCCCACGCTGATCGATGACGAAGAGCGTCGCTCCATCGAATCGTGGAACGCGACGGAGCGCGAGTACCCGCGCGACGCCACGATCGGCGAGCTGTACGACGAGCAGGTCGCGCTACGGCCCGACGCGATCGCGATCGAGATGGGCGAGGAGCGATGGACGTATCGCGAGCTCGCGTCACGCGCGGATGAACTGGCCGCGCAGTTGCGCGGAGCCTCGCGCGTCGGCCTCCTCATGGATCGTTCGACCGAGCTGGTGGTGGCGATGCTCGCCACGATCAAAGCCGGCGCCGCGTACGTGCCGCTCGATCCCGCGTACCCCGAGGAGCGCATTCGCCTCATGATCGAAGACGCGGGTGTGGATGTCGTCCTGGAGGGTGGTGGCAAGGTCACCGCTTGTGAAAGCGGACCGCCAGCGTCCCGCCGGCTGACGCGCGGGCGTCCCGTCCGCGCGAGTGCACGCGAGACGCGTGCACGTCAGCCGCCGAGACGGCGGCGGTCCGCGGGTTTTGAGCCGCCCGGCCCTGCCGCCGCGGCACCCGAGATCGCCTACATCATCTACACCTCGGGCTCCACGGGCCGCCCGAAGGGCGCGATGGTTCCGCATCGCGCGATCATTCGCCTCGTCAAAAA
>CAZLGP010000041.1:0-25718 GCA_964558905.1 uncultured Thermoanaerobaculia bacterium
TGTCTCCTTGGCTTGTCAAAAAGTCGCAACGGCACAACGACTCAATGTCTCAAAGTGTGTGTGGGCCACCTCTTTGTTACTTTCAGACTTTGACAATTTGCGACTAGTCATCGACGCGACGACGCGACGACTCGACGACGAGGAGGTGCGACCCCGCCCAACACACACCGCGTGTGATCCCATCTCCGCACATTTTGTGACCTCCATCATCGGTCATCGCGGGAATCACTGACCCGTGTGATTCCGCACCTCGCTTGCCCGGTAGAGCCAACCTACGTTGGCTGATCAGGAGGTGCACCATGTCAGATCATCGGGTTCCCCGCATTCTGGCTCCCGTGGATCTCGGTCATTCCTCCGAAGCGGCGCTGCGCTGTGCGCAGATGCTCGTCTCGCGACTCGGTGCAGAGCTGACGGTCATGTACGTCAACGATGCGCTGACGCTTCAGAGTTACGACCAGATCTACACGGGATATCGCGATCTGCCGGAGGAGCAGGAGGAGTTGATGGAGGACGCTGTACGGGCCTTCGCCTCTCCCTTCCTCGGCAAGACGAGATACGACGTCCTGGTCGTAGCGGACGACACCGCGCGAGCGATCGCGACCGCGGCGGACCGCCACGATGCCAGCCTGATCGTGCTCGGCACTCACGGACGCCACGGATGGCATCGACTGATGGACGGCTCGGTGACGGAGTCCGTGCTGCGCGCCACGGCACTGCCCATCCTCACGGTGCCACAGTGTGTCGACAAACATGAGGTCTCCGCGCTTCTCTGTCCCGTCAACTTCACGCCGCTGGCGCGTCACGCCGTCAAAGCCGCCTGTTGCCTGGCGAAGCAGCTCGATGCGCAGTTGCACGTGGTCCACGTCGCGGCCGAGAAATCGCACGCGGACCTCGAAGGCCTGGAGCACGCCATCCGCGAGTGGATCGACCCGGGCGCCGGGGAGCACTGCGACTTCCGGCAGATCGTCCGCCGCTCCGGTTCCGCGGCCGAACAGATTCTCGAATGCTCGAACGAAATCGGTGCGGACCTGATGGTCGTCGGCGGCGGTCGTCGTGCTCACGGAGTGCAACGCGGCAGCGGCACGACCGTCGAGCGGCTGATCCGCGCCGCCACCATTCCGATCATGAGCGTCGTCCAGCCCTGGACCGGAGCGCTCGCCAATCCTCTCGCGGCCTGAGCCCGCGGCAACGCTCACCCCGGCGTCACAGAACGCCGGGGTGATCTGTCGGATCGTGTCCTCGCGAATCGAGGGCGAGCTCTTCGACCGGTGAGCGCTCGCTTGGACTCCGAGGCTGAGACTGAGCTTCGTGCCGCCGCGTTCTGAAACCCGTCACCCGGACTGCTTCCCTTGGGCTCGGCCTCACCGATCCGTAGATGCAGGTTCGGGCGTTCATCGGCGACGATGATCGGATCGCTCTGCGCGGCTACGCTGGAGCTCTCGGTCGATATTTCCCTCATCGTTGCTCTGCTCGCGCTCGACGTTGTCCTCCTGGGGAGAGGTCTCGCCTTCGGTCAGCTCGGCAGCAATCGTTCCTGCCACGTGGGTTCCGTGACCCTGCTCGTCCGGGGCATTGTCGTCATCGTCGATCATGTCAGTCCCTCCGATTCGGTGATTGCGCCTCGACCGCCAGATCGTCCTCCGATCCGGCGGTGATGAATAGAGTAGCCTCAGGCCACGGGAGTCTGCAGCTCTCCTGCCGATACGGGGGTTGTCCCGGTCGCCGTTGAATGACGACGGTGGTGGTCTCTGATTCTAGGCGATCTTCTGAACATCTCGCGACTCGGTGCCGATTGCACGATCGAGAGCTCTGAGAAGGCGCGGGAGATCACTGACTCCCTTGATCGACGGAAGCGGTTCTCCGCTTCGAGCAGAGTGGTGGCAACCCAGCGAACGGCCATCGAGCCGTTGCGCCACCGCCGGACATTTCGCGTGAGGCGACGAACCGTGCCCTGAAGGTTCTCGATCGGACTTCGCTTGGTGCGGCTGTGGAGTGACCGACCGCGTCGAACCTTGCGCCTCAGCGCCGGCGAAGGGTCTTGATGACGCGCTCGGCGGCGTTCAGTCCCGCGCGATCGTTCGCATCCACGACCACGATCACCTCGGCGAGGTGTGTCCGCTTCAACGCCAGCCAGGCCATGACGATGACGACGGGTTGGCCATCGGATTCGGCGGTGCCGGTCATGTGGAAGCCTTCCATGCCGTTCTGGACGGCGTCCTCCGGGTCGTCGAGGTCCACGTCGGAGTAGTTGTCGAACACCCATTGGACCGACTGTTCGATCGCGGCGTCGATCTCGTCGTCGTCGGTCTCGATGGTGCGGAAGGACAGCTGGACGCCGCTGGGACCGGTGACGGTAAAGAAACCACCTTCCTCCTCGGCCTGCTCCAGGTCCCAGTTGTCCGGGACGACGACCGAGAAATCGGCGCCTCGCTCGGCGGGGTAATAGAGCGTCACCGGCGCTGCGTGCGCGCCGGCAGCGACAGCGAGGAGCAAAAGAGCGGCAATACCGACGAGCGGCTTCTGGGACATGGATTCTCCTGGCGAGATGATGGAATTCACTGGACGGATGGATTGGATGGGTGGACCCGGGGCGCAGTATACGACAGCGCGGAACGCCTACGCGTCTGAATGCACGTACTACCCCGCCGCCGCCACCCGCGGGACCGCAGTCTCCGCGTCGAACGCACGCGCCTCTGCCAGGCGCGCGTCGCTCTCGCGGTGCGCGCGGAGGAACGACTGACGATCCGCGAGGCGGTTGCCCATGCGCATTCCTTTGCGGATCGCGCTCATCGTCACACGGCCCGCCGCCAGGGCGGCGATCAGTCCGAGGTGCACGCGCATCTTTCCTTCGATGCTGTAGCGGACGTCCATGGCGTGTTTCCACAGGCCCGCGTACTCGCGGTAGAACTCGTCGAGGGGGAGTTTCGTCGGCAGCACGCTGTGGGCGATGTCGAACAGCTCCCAGTCCTCGGTCTGGATGTCCGCCACCGTTTCGTCCCACAGGTCCGTTCCGGGAAGGGGAGTGAGGACCGAGAAGCCGGAGTTGTACGCACCGGTCTCGTCGACCCAGCGCTTCAGCTTCTCGAAGTCCTGCTTTTCCCATGAGGGATCGACGATGAAGTTCGGTGTGTAGCCGACGCCGAGCTCCTGGAGGATCCGAATGGCGCGGTTGTTGTTGTCGGCCGTGTTTTTCTTGTTGACCGACCTCAGCCCGGCGTCGTCGATCTTCTCGAGTCCGAGGAAGACCGTCATCCGCCCGCAGTCCTTCCACTGCGCCACCAGGTCAGGGAACTTGCAGATGATGTCGCTGCGGGTCTGGAGCGTGTAGTGCTTTCGGATGCCCGAGGCCTTCAGCGCTTCGGCCAGCTCGCGGCCGCGCTTCACGTTCATCCAGAAGATGTCGTCGGTGATGAACACGTTCGGCGCCTCGATCTGCCGGAGCTCCGCGACGACACGCTGCGGGGACTTCTCGCGGAACGTGCTCTCGTGAAACTTCCAGACCGAGCAGAAATTGCACTTGAAGGGACAGCCGCGTGCCGTCTCCAGCAGCGCCAGCGGACGGCGGAAGTTGATGTAGTACTCGCCGGCGTACTCGCGGATGAGATGGCGCGCCGGGAAGGGGAGCTCGTCGATGTTGCGCCGCGCCGGCGCAGCTCCCGTCATCACCGGTCCGTGCGGCGAGTTGATCATCAGCCCGGGCACGCCGGAGAGGTCCTTCTTCTTCGTCCATGCTTCGACGAGCTCGGGCATCACTTCCTCGCCGTCGCCGATGACGATCACGTCGAAGACCGGCTTTGCGAACCACTTCGGCTCGCGCGAGGCATCGTGCCCGCCGATGACCACGAGCACGTCCGGCATCTCTTCGCGGACCTTCTTCGCGAGTCGCTGCGCGCGAAAGCGCTCCGTCGTGAAGTTGCACTGGAGGCCGACGATCTCCGGTCCGAACGCGCGCAGCTTCCTGAAGCCCTTCTCGTAGCCGTCGATGCGCAGGTCGACGATCTGGCAGGTGTGTCCCTGCTCTTCGAGACCCCCGGCAACGCACTCCAGTCCGAGGGGCTCGACGAACGTGATCATCTCCAGGCCGATGATCCCGCCGATGGGCGGCTTCAGGAATGAGATCTTCATGGGAGTGACTACTGTGCAGGAGAGGGCGGGGCTACGTCAACGCCGCCGCTTTCCCAAATCGCGCGAAAGGTTCCGTTTCGGACTCGTGAACTCGCTTTGTGACGCAGGGGGCCTCGCATCTCGCGGCGCGTATACTCACGTTGATGGTTGGCGGTTGGCGGTTGACGGTTGGCAGTTGACAGGAGGCCGCCGCCCTCCACGGAGCGCGTGCTGTTTCTCCTGTCAACCGTCAACTGTCAACTGCAAACTGACGGTCTCTCACAGGAGGGAGTCATGAAACGATCGATCATTCCGGTTCTCGTCGCGTGTCTGTTCACGGCGGTCGTGGGGAACGCCGCGGTCAGCACCTACTCCGACTCGCCCGCGCTGTTCGTTCCGGTCGTCGGCTCGGCGAGCACGACCATCAACGTTCCCGACGCGGGGATCATCAACGACATCGACCTGACCGTCACGCTCCGGCATCCGCTGCTCGCCGACGTGCAGATTTTCCTGGAAGACCCGAGCGGCACGGTCAATGCGCTTGCTTTCAACAGGGACGGCGGTGTTGGCGACGGCCTCTACAACGTCACTTTCGATGACTCTGCCGCTGGACCGCCCCCCGGGTTTCTGACGAATGGCGTATGCCTCACGAACGAGACCTACACGCCCAGCACGCCGTTCCTTTCGTTTGCGGGCCTGCAGATGCAGGGAACGTGGACGCTCACGGTGGTGGACAATGCCGGGCCCGATTCACCCGACTGCGACTGCGACGGACTGAACGAAGGTCCGCCCTGTCCGCGGACGCTCGACTCCTGGTCGATTCGCATCGACTACTCCACCAACCAGGCGCCGATCGCGCTCTGCCAGGACGTCACCGTCGCCGCGGACGGCACTTGTGCGGCCAGTGCGAACGTCGACGCCGGTTCGTACGACCCCGATGGCGACGCCCTGACGATCACGCAGGATCCGCCCGGCCCGTACGGTGTCGGCGTTCATCCGGTGACGCTCACCGTGACCGATCCGCTCGGTGCCTCGTCGAGCTGCAACGCGACCGTGACCGTCGTCGACGAGACCGGACCGGTGATCTCCTGCAATGCCCCGGCGACGATCATTCCGCCCGACGCACCGGTGTCCTTCACGGCCACCGCAAGCGATGCCTGCGGCGCCGCGGACGTGCAGGTGACGTCCTACGACTGCTACACCTTCACGAAAAAGGGCAAGCGCATCGACAAGCGCGGCTCGTGCGGCGTGGAGATCCTCGGCGACACCGTGACCATCACCGACAGCGGCGGCGTCGGCAACATCATCGAGTGGACCGTGTCGGCCACGGATGCGAACGGCAACACGTCCCAGACCACCTGTCAGGTGACGGTGGTCAATCCCGGGCACTGATTTCTCGGGGTGCTGAGTGCTGAGTGCTACCGACGCGACGCCTCCCGTCGCAGCCTCTGACCCAGTGCTGTGCGGCGAAGGATCCCCTCGCGGTGGCGCGCGACGCGCGCAATGCAGGGGGTCCTTCGCCGTCTTCGCGGCTCAGGATGACAGTCCTACGACGCAGCACTCAGCACCCAGCACCCCCCCGGCTCAAACGTCGCTGGTCATGATGAAGATCGGCTGCCGGTGGAAGTCGTAGATCGGGCGCATGCGGTCGACGTTGTAGTAGCGCGTCACGTCCACGACCTTTTTCCGTCCCGTGATGACCTCGATCGGCACGTTGTCGTAGACGCCGTTGCGCACGGCGACGAGGCGTCCGGTCGCTTTGTGCAGGATCAGGTCGAGCGCCAGGTTGCCGAAGGCCATCGGCACGATCGAGTCGAGCGCGTCGGGCTCGCCGGAGCGGACCATGTAGCCGAGGCGCTGGTTCACGACGTTGATCTTCCGGCCCCGGTTGTATTGCGCGGACAGATCCTTCAGTCGTGACGACACTTTGTCGCCGATGCCACCCAGTTTGCGGTGCCCGTACTGATCCGACTCGTCGCTCTCGAACGACATCTCCTCCTGGTGCGCCATCTTCGCCCCCTCGGACACGAGGGCGACGCTGTAGTGGCTCGGATGGCGCGAGCGGTCGTACACGAGGAGCTCGGCGAGGCGGTCGACGTCGAAGTCGTGCTCCGGAATGACGCAGCGGTCCGCCGCGCCCGCCATGGTGGGAAGCAGGGCCGTGAATCCGGCGTAGCGACCGAACACTTCGATGACCAGGAACCGCTCGTGGGAGCCCGCGGTCGTTCGCAGGCGGTGACACAGCTCGATCGTCCTGGTCACGCACGTACTGAAGCCGATGCAGTAGTCCGTGCCGGGGACGTCGTTGTCCATCGTCTTGGGGATGGCCACGACCTGCACGCCTTCCTGATGCAGCCGCTGTGCGTAACTGAGTGTATCGTCGCCGCCGATGGGGATCAGGTAGTCGATCCCCAGCCATTCGATGTTCCTGAGCACGTCCGGAGTGATGTCGTTGATGTCCTCGGTGTATTTCGCGGCGAGGTGCTCCGGCACGAGCGACCGTGGGAGATGCGTCGGCCGCGTCCGCGAGGTGTGGAGGAATGTGCCTCCGGTGCGGCCGGCGCGGTTGACGGTGTCCTCGGTGAGGGACTGGACGTTGTCGGAGTTGTCCGCATCGCGGTCGGGGACGAGGTCGGAGAGGCCGGCCCAGCCACGGCGGATGCCGAGGACGCGGTAGCCCTCGCGAAGGGCGCGGATGGTGATCGCGCGGATGGCTGGGTTGAGGCCGGGGACGTCGCCGCCGCCGGTGAGGATCGCAATTGTGCCTTTCGTCGTCATACACGGATTATGCCCGGCACGCGACGCCGCGTCGCGGACCGTGCTCACCCGCGAGGGTGACGAATCGTGACGGATAGGACCGATAGGACCGATAGGACCGACGGAGAGGCAAGCTCCCTATTCGTCCTATCGTCCTCTCCGTCCCATTGGTCCTATCGGTCCCATTCGCCGAATCGGCTACACTTCCACCCTAACCGAAATCCTGACAGGAGGGTTCATGCGCAGAGGCCTGCTTCTCTCTCTCGGCTTCCTCATCGCACTTCCGCTGGCGGCGCAGTCGTGGGTTCGACATCCCGGGATGCGTCTCCCGGGACAGATCACGCGCGACGCAAACGGGGTCGCGCACGTCCGCGCCTTTACCGACTATGACGCGGTGTTCCTCAACGGCTGGGTGCACGCGCAGGACCGTCTGTTCATGATGGACGAGAATCGCCGCACCGCGAGCGGAACGTTGGCCGAGCTTCTCGGACCACCCGCGCTTGGGTCCGACGTGCAACTGCGCACGCTCGGTCTCCGGCGCGCGGCGCAGCTCTCGCAGCTCGAGTACTCGGCTCGCGTGGGAGAACTGCTCAACGCGTACTCCGCGGGCGTGAACGCGTGGGTCGCGGCCAATTCTCTTCCCGCCGAATACGCGGCCCTCGAGATCACGCAGTTCGAGCCGTGGACGCCTCTCGACAGCATCGCGGTCGCGAAGCTGCTCTCGTTCGGGCTGTCCTTCGATCTCGACGTCGAGAACACCATCGCCCTGCTGACGTACCAGGGTGCCGGTCAGGTGCTCGGCGTCGACGGAACAGCGCTCTTCTTCGAGGATCTCTTCCGGTCGCAGCCGTTCGATCCGGCCGCGACGGTTCCCGACGCCACGGCGGGCACCGCGAAGACCGTCGAGACCACGGCGAAAAGCGACGAGCTCGAGAGCTGGAAGTCGATCGCTCAGGCGGAGCTCGATCCGAACGCGGTCGCGGTCGCGAAGAAGTACCTCGAGGAGCTGAAACAGATTCCGTTCTTCCAGAAGATCCTCGATCCGGAGACGCGCGGGGCCTCGAACCTCTGGGCCATCGCGGGAAAGCTGACCACCACGGGCAACGCGATGATCGCGAACGATCCGCACTTGTCGCTGCGGATGCCGTCGACCTTCTATCCGATCGGGATCGCCGGCAACCGGATCAACGCCGTCGGCGTCGGCTTCCCCGGCGCACCGCTCATCGTGCAGGGCCACGGCGAGAACATCGCATGGGGGAGCACCGTCAATCCGATGGACGTCACCGACGCCTATCAGGAACAGGTCGTTCCGGACGCGACGTCGCCGTCGGGCTTTGCGTCCATTTACAAAGGTGCGCGAGAGCCGCTCGTGCCGCTGCCGCAGGTCTTCCGGGTGAACAACATCGGCAACGGAACGCCGAACGACCTCTCCGTCGTCCCCAGCAGCGCGACCGTGCCTCCGGCGACGCTGATCGTCTCGCGACGCAATGCGCCGATCGTCTCCCTCGACATGACCACGGGTGCCGCGGTGAGCGTGCAGTGGCTCGGCCACGGTCCCACGCGCGAGCTCGAGACATTTCTGATCTGGAACGAGGCCCGCGATCTGGACGACTTCAAACGCGGGCTGGAGTTCTTCGACGTTGGTTCGCAGAACTGGATCTACACCGACCGCGCGGGCAACATCGCCTACTTCACCAGCGGCGAGATGCCGATCCGCGAAGACCTGCAGGCCGGAGCGGTGCAGGGGCTGCCGCCGTTTTTCCTCCGCAATGGATCGGCGGGCGGCAATGACTGGGTGCGCGTCGCAACGCGGCCGGCCAATCAGGCTTCGTCGTACGCGATCCTCCCGGCGTCGGAGATGCCGCAGATCGTCAATCCCGCGGGCGGCTGGATCGTCAACGCCAACAACGACCCGGCCGGAAACACGCTCGACAACAATCCCCTCAATCAGCTCCGCCCCGGCGGAGGGATCTTCTATCTCTCGCCCGGCTACCGCGGATTCCGGGGCGGCCGCATCACGCAGCTCATTCGCGAGAAGATCGCTGCAAACGAGAAGTTTTCCGTCGCGGACATGCAACGCATTCAGTCGGACGTTGTGTTGCTCGACGCGCAGTACTTCGTCCCGTGGATCACGAGTGCGCTCGACAATGCGGCGGGAAGCAGCATTCCCGCGCTCGCGGGTCTCGGGATGCACCCGGGAGTCGTCGCCGCCGTCAATCGCCTGCGGACCTGGGATTTCTCGACGCCCACGGGCATTCCTGAAGGCTATGACGCGGCCGACGTCGATGGCGTGCTCTCCGCGCCCTCCAGCGCGGAGATCGATGCCAGCATCGCCGCGACGCTCTACAGCGTCTGGCGTGGACAGTTCATCAAGAACACGATCGATGCCGTTCTCGGCGCCGGGAACCTTCCCCGGCCGCCGAGCGCGGAATACCTGACGGCGTTGAAGAACCTCCTCGAGAACTTCGATACGCGTCATGGTGCCGGCGCCTCGGGCGTGCAGTTCTTCAATGTCCCGCCGATGCCGAATGATGCGTCCACCGCCGCGGCGCGGCGCGACATCCTGATCCTCAAGAGCGTGGCGGACACGCTCGCGCTCCTGGCGAGCGAAGACTTCGCACCCGCCTTCAATCAGTCAACAGACCAGAACGACTACCGCTGGGGCAAGCTGCATCGCATCGTCTTCCGCCATCCTCTCGGCGGCCCGTACAACACGCCGCCCGCGGGTGGCGCGTTTCCCCCGCCATTGGCGGGATTGTCGGGAATCCCGGTCGACGGCGGCTTCGAGGTCGTCGATGCCTCGAGCCACAGCTCGCGGGCGAGCACGCTGGATGGATTCATGTTCGGGAGCGGTCCGGTCCGGCGCATGGTCTCCGAGGCGACGCCGAGCGGCATCCGCGCGGTCACGAGTCTGCCCGGAGGTCCGAGCGGAATCCTCGGCAATCCGCTGTACATCAATCTCCTCAAGCCGTGGCTGACGAATGAGGCGTTCGAGATCAATCTGCAATCGCGCGTGATTCTGCCGTGGGGTGTTCGATGAAAAAGTCATTCTTGGCGATTCTCTTTCTGTGCGCTCCGTTGCTGTTCGCGCAGGACCGCGACGTCCAGATCACCATCTGGGCGTCGCAGGTGGACATGCAGGGAGACGCGGACCTCGGTGACGGGTTCGAGCTTGATTTCGATGACGGAAACGCACTCGGCGCGAGCGCGAACTTCACCCTCAATCGTTTTCTGTCGATCGAGGGATCGGTCTTCGGAATCCGTTCCGACGCCGCACTCGGGTTCGAAGGCGCGGCGTTGGACCTGGGGTCCGTCGACCTCGTGCCGTTCACTCTCGGTGCGCAGTTTCATCTTCTCGGCGATTCGCGTTTCGACCCGTACATCGGCGCGGGCGCGGCGTATGTCGTCGCGGACGATCTCAACAGCACCGACCTCGATACGCTCGGTCTCGGACGCATCGAGCTCGACAACGAGATCTCCTACTACGTCAATGCCGGTGTCAGCGTGCGCATCGCGGGAGGTTTCGGGCTGACGGTCGACGGTCGCCAGATCCAGTACGAGCCGAGCTCGCGGTCGACGGCCACGGGAGTCGAGCGCGATCTGGAGCTGTCGCCACGGATGTTGTCCATCGGATTACGGTTGCGGTTCTGATGGCCGCGTAGCGGGCTACAGGGAGTAGCCCCCGGCTTAAGCCGGGGGAATTGAGACGTTACAGTCCAGCCCGCGTAGCGGGCGACAGGACGACTCTTTCGCCCGCTACGCGGGCTGACCAAGGACACCCCGCCCAACCCCCGGCTGAAAGCCGGGGGCTATTTCCTCATGCCCGCTACGCGGGCGTTGGGCAACAAACCCTTCAGCCAGGGGGACTTGCATTGCGTCCAATCGAGCCCACGTAGCGCGCTCGGCCGGCTAACTCATAGGCACTTCCTCCGGCAGCTTCACCATCATCCCCACCTGTGGGGTCGTGTTCAGATCGAATCCGTTGAGGTTCGCGATCGCCTCCGCGTCGCGGGCGTTGCCCGTTGCGCGACGCGCGAGATCCGCCCACGACTCCCCTCGTCGCACGGCGCCGATGCGCATGCGCGCCGGCTCCATGGAGCGAGCTTCCGAAGGTCGCACTTCCATCTGCTGCAGAATCGGACCGAGGCCGCCTCCGCGCGGCGAGACGAACATCATCACGGCCACGTGATCGCCGTGAGGGAACTGCGTCGTCTCCACGGTCACGCGCCCGGCCTGCGTCTGTCCCTGCCAGACGTCGACCGCGAAACGCTCGCCGGTTCCCATGCGTGCGTCGCGCACGCCGGCGTGGGCGAGGCCCATCTGCTGCAAGCGGATGCGCACTGCATCCTGCACGTTTCTGCCCTGCAGCTGTCGGGTGTCGATTTCCTGGGCGACGAAATAGCTCGAGCCGTCGTCGCGCGACGGACTCATCGCGAACACGACGCCCGGCGCGGTGGTCGCCTGCCAGCCGCTCGGCGGTCGCACGACCAGCCCATGGCTACGGTCGTAGACGGTGTTGTTGCGGATCACGACGTGCTCGGTGCTGTTCGCGGTGACGATCCCGTCGAGCAGGCGCACGAACTCGGCGCGATCGGGCGGTTCGAAATTGCCCGCGGAGATCATCCCGCCCAGCTCCGCGGTCTTCTGACGCACGTCACGCACGCGCTTGGCGGGATCGGGATGGGACATGAAGTAGCGGTCGATGCCGGAAGCGGAGCCCTTGTCGAGACGCTGCAGGGTCATGAGCATTCGCTCCGCGCCGATGGGGTGATAGCGTGCCTGGGCCATGTAGCCGGTGCCGAGCAGGTCGGCCTCGGTCTCATGCTGTCGCGAGTAGCGCTGAAAGAGCAGTCCCAGGCCGAGCTGTGCGAGCTGGCCATACTGCTGCACGGCTTCCGGTCCGGCCACGACCGCGCCCAGCATGAGGCCGAACTGTGCGAGCTGCTGCCGCGAGATCTGCTGCGCGGAATGACGCGCGGTCACGTGCGCGATCTCATGGCCGAGGACGCCCGCAAGCTCATCCTCCGAATTGATCCTCTCGAGCATGCCCCGGGTGATGTAGATGTAGCCCCCTGGCACCGCCATGGCGTTGACCATCGGCGTGTCGAGAATCGTGAACGTCCACGGAAGATCCGGGCGCTCCGACTCCGCGGCGAGACGGTGACCAGTCCGGTCGACGAGCCGGTTCAACTCCGGCTTCTCGTCGTAAACCCCGAACTGCCTGATGATCTCCGGATGCGATTGCTGTCCGATGGCAAGCTCCTGGCCTTCGGACACGATGTTGAACTGACGTTTTCCCGTCGCGGGATTCGTGCTGCAGGCCGCGAGCAGGACGATCGAAAGAGCGAGTGTCGCTTTGCGCATGGTGAGCTCCTGTGTTGTCGGAGCACGTGTACTTCAAACCACGTACCCGCTTTCTCATCTGGAAGGATGAGATTGGTTCCCTTCACGGTTCCGGCAGCGGCTCTTGGGGATCGAGGATGGGACGGATGGGACGGATGGGACGGATGGGAAGCTACCCTTGTGTTGCATTCGTTCCATAGGTTCCATCGCCTCAACGAAAGCCGCGCGGGAACGTCTTAGGCGCCTCCACCTCCGTGCACGGCTGCAAGCCTCTCCAGGGCGCGGGTTTCGTCGAGATGCATGGAAGGGATCGTTGCGTGGTCCTCCGGATTCCGCGCCTTCCTGCTAGACTGATTGCGTTCCCAAAATCTGCGCAGTCAAGACGCTAAAGCGTCAAGAGCGATCCCAGTGACGAATCCGGAGACGACGTATCTCCAGAACCTGGAGACCATCGAGCGCATCGCTGCGTTCGTCGCGCGGCGTGGGCATCTGAACGTCGACGAGACAGGCGAGTTCGTTCAGATCGTTCGCGTGCGTCTGTTCGAGGACGACTACGCGATCATCCGGAAGTTCGAGGGCCGGAGCTTGTTCTCGACGTATCTGACGACGGTGATCCTTCACATTTTTCACCAGTGGCGCGTGGAGATGTGGGGCAAGTGGCGGCCGTCCGCCGAGGCCAAGCGACTGGGCGACAAGGCCATCACCCTCGAGCGCCTGATGACCCGGGACGGCTTCACGTTCGAGGAGGCGGTGAAGATCCTGACCACGCGGGCCGGCAACGCGGTCACGGTCGCCGAGCTCGAGGCGCTCTACATCCGCCTCCCGCTGCGGACCCCGCGTCCCATGCTCGTGTCGGATGATGCCACTCCCGAGGTGGCCGCGCTGGACGCCGACGCCGACGATCGCGTGGAGTCGCGCGACCGCGAACGCTCCGCCCGCTGCTGTGCCGCCGCCCTCGACGCCACCCTGGCAGAGCTCGACGCCGAGGACCGGCTCATCCTCCAACTGCGATTCTGGGACTCGCTGAAGGTGCCGGAGATCGCGCGGATCACCGGCATCGATCAGAAGAAGATCTACAAGAGGCTCGACAAGTTGTTCGCCACCCTTCGGCGCGCCCTCGAGAGCGCCGGCGTGAGCCGCGCCGACGTGGACAAGCTCCTCGGACGCGGCGATCAGGAGATCCGGCTGGATCTGCTGCCGAGCGCGGGAAAATCCGCCGCGGGTCCCTCTCATCCGACGGGCAAGAAAAGAGGCAGCGGCGGCGAGGGAGGCTTGGGATGACCGCTTCCACAGAGACGACGATGAATTGCCCGACCGAAGAAACGCTGGCGGCGTTTGTAGACGGCCGCCTGAACGGAGAGGCGCGACGCCGAGTCGTGGAGCATATGGCGAGCTGTGGAGAATGCCGGGACGTTGCGGTGATGACCGCGGAGATCGCGAGCGCGGAACGACTCGCGGGCGACGCACCGAACGTGACCCGGTTCAGGCCTCGGGCGAAGTCCTGGGCAGCAGCTCTGATCGCGGCGGCTGCGATCGTGTTGGTGTTCGGACCCGCTTTACTCGACCGCACTAGCGGCTCGAACGGCATTCCGACCCTGATCCAAGCCAGCACGACGCTCGATAGACGTCCCGTCGACGGCCGTCTCACAGGCTTCCCGCACAGCCCCAAACCGGCCCGTTATCGGGGCCAGGAAGATGAATCGAGCACCCTCATGAATCTTGCGGTGGCTCAGGTGCTGGCGGATACGGCAGGCAAGAGCCGTGTCCGGGACCTTCACGCCGCGGGGGTTGCTTTGCTCTTCCAACGGAAGCCGGATGATGCCGTTCGTACGCTGGAGCACGCGGTTCAGCAGAGCACGGGCTCGAATGATCTGCGCACGGCAATCGAAACCACGCGGGAGTCCGCGCTTCTCAGCGATTTGAGTGCTGCCTACTACGAGCGCAGCATCGCGACCGGTGCACCCAATGACGTGACCGCGGCGCTCGATGCCGCGAATCGCGCCTGGCAGCTCGAACAGACGCCCGAGATCGCATGGAACCGCGCGATCGCTCTGTCCCATTACTCCGGCGGTGAGGCGGCCTGGGACGATTTCCTGAGGATCAACACGGATCCCGCCTGGCGTGAGGAGGCGGAGCGACGGAAAGAGGACCTCAAACCGCTGAGCTCGGACGCGCAATGGCGTGCAGTCGTCCCCAGTCTTGCCATTCTCGCGGCCGCCGGCCGCGATTCTGAGATTGCCGACGCCGCGGCCGAGTTTCCGGCGCCGGCACGGAGCTACTTCGAGAAGATCGCGCTCGTCGAATGGGCGGAGCGGCAGCATCGGAAAGAGCAGAGTGACGATGTGCTGCGACTCGCGCGGGCCATGGCGGCGGGACTGGCGAGAACGGGTGAACGTTTCCCTCTGGCTGTGATGGCTGCGATCGATGACGCGTGCAGTGACGTGCGATGTGATGGTCTGGCCTCGGCGCACCTTGCGTTCTCCCGTGCCGCAGACGTGCTGGACGGTCAAGACTATGCAGGCGGACTCGTCGCGATGGGTGACGCCGCGCGGCAGCTCGCCCGGCTCAGAAGCCCCTACGCGCTCGCCGCGGACTTCCAGACCCTCGTCTGCGCGATCCAGGCAAGCGATTACGACGCGGCACGGAGGGGAGCGCATGACCTTCTCGCGCAGGTCCGGAACCGTGGATATCGAACGCTGGAGGCACGCACGCTCTGGCTGATCGGTCTGTGTGAGCTACAGGCATTGCACCCCGAGGAGGCGCTCGAGCACTACCGAGCGGCGGAAACGTTGTTCATCGAAGGGCGTGACGATACGAATCTCGCATCGATCCGTGTCCGCCTGGCGGATGCGCTCGAGTTCGTCGGCGCCCCTGACGAAGCGACTGCCTATCGCCTCAGTGCGTTGCAGGCCATGCGCGCCGTGGAGGACAAGAGGGACTACGGGCTGATGATGTATGAGGCAGGGCAGTCGGCGATGTCCCGCGGCTGGCCCTCCGCGGCGGACGTGCTCCTCGGCGAAACGATCCTGCTCGCACGGGAGGCGGGTCGGCCCGACCTCGGCACGATGGCCGCGTTGTGGCGCGCCGCAAATTTCGCCCGAGGCGGTGACTTTGCGTCCGCCGGTGAACAGGTGCGATTCGCCCGCCTACTTTCCGAGAGGATCCAGGATCGGGGCGTCCGCGAGCGGGTTCGCGTCAGTACCGCCGCCATCCTCGGGCGCACCGCCCTGACGGTGCAACCGCGACAGGATCTGACCGAGGCGATCGAGTTCTTCGAGCAGACCGGCACGAGAACGTGGATTCCTCAGCTCCTTCACCAACGCGCGATGCTCTCTGAGCGCGAAGGGGATTCGCAGGCTGCCGAGCACGATCTGCAGCAAGCCGTTGCCATTGCAGAAGACGTCATCGGCGATGGAGCGTCCGGGGATGTCCGAGACGGGTTCGGTCGCGACATACGAGAGACCTACAAAGACCTGATCCGGCTGCTTCTGGCCGCGGGTCGCGAGGACGACGCGTTGGAGGTCGCGGAGAGAGCTCGCCTCGTCGGGCGGCGTGCCGCCGGGCATCGACGGCCGCTCCGGGAGCTCGCCGGTGCGCTGCCGCCATCCGTCCAGTTTGCGGTGTTCGAGGTGCAGCCCGAATCGCTGGTCGTCTGGGTGATGACGCGCGGGGACATCCGGATGTACGCGTCGCCCGTCAGGCAAGGGGACCTTCATCGAGCGGTTCGCAAGGTCGCACGGGAGGAGCCGTCGCTCGAGTCGATGGCGATTCTGTATGACCTGCTGCTGCGGCCGTGGCTGGCGCGCGCGGCCGAAATGGACGAGCTGGTCTTTGCCCCCTCACCGGATCTGGAGGCGGTCCCGTTTGCGGCCTTGTATGACCGCACGACCCGCCGTCACGTCATCGACGACTTCACGGTCTCGACGACGCTCAGCGCCAACGAATTCGCCGATCGCCCGGCGATGATCCGCACCGATGCGGCGGGAGTGTTGATCGTTACCGACGCCGCGTATCGCACCATCGGGCGATTGCCGGCATCTCGCACCGAGGGGACCTCGATCGGAAATCTGTACGAAGGCGCGACGATCCTGAGCGGCGGAGACGCGACGGCGTTGCGTTTCCTCGATGCGCTGAATGGCGCCACCATGCTTCATTTCGGCGGCCATGGCGAAAACAATACCCATGTGCCGCGTCTCTCCGCGCTCATTTTCGCGGGAGAGAAAGGGGAGGACGACAGCCGCGTCTATGTCCACGAGCTGTTGAAGCGCCGGGTGCCTCTCGATCTGGTCATCCTCTCCGCGTGCAGTACCGCCCAATCGCGAGCCGGCGATGCTCGCGGCAGCGTCACCATCGCGCGCGCGTTCCTGGACGGAGGAGCGAAAACGGTGGTGGCGACTCTGCGGCCCGTTCCGGACGACGCCGCGGCCTTGTTTTCCGTCAGGTTCCATGAAGCGCTGCGCAACGGGAGCGCGCCGGCCGCGGCCGTTCGCGCTGCTCAGCTGCACGTTCGCTCGCGTCCCAGATCCGGCGCGGCGTGGGCCGCCTTCTGCGTCATGCAGGGCGCTTGATTTCGATAACTCAAACAATTCGAGGAGGACACCGTGGCGAAATTTGTACGCCTCTCTTTCACAGGTGTGTGTGTATTGTCCCCGGCCTATGACGACGCTCCCCAGCGCGTCGGGCCCATTCGCGTGGTCATGCCCGCCTCGCCCCGTGCGCGCAGGTCGGATAGTGGGACCACGCAGATCAATGCCCTGTTCGCATTCGTCGAGTTTCCCACGGAGCATCTCGCCCGTGAGTCACCCCGTCGGTACGATGACAAATACGACGACCCGAGTGACGGCGGGAGCAAGGAGCGGGGAATCGTGTTCCTGTATCGGGAGAAGCTCACTCCGAATCCACCCAAGAACGGCGACGCCGTCGTCTTCGATGAGGACGGCGATGATCCCACTTTCCCGAACCCGAGCCTGTCCACTCATGCCGGTTGGATCGCGAGCTGGAAGGAGTTTGCTCGCGGAGGCAATGCAGCGCTCAGAGATCTCTCTTCGGAATCGCAGTCCTGGAGCGAGGTGGAGTTGCCCGGCGGACGCATCTCGTCGGAGTTCCGCTGCCGCCAGGAGAACATCCGGCGTGCCAATTTCTCCTACGGCGACGGATCGGTGACTCGCTACTACGCACCCGAGGCGGTGGTGACACTCGAGTATCCGGACGACGCTGAACGGTTCACGCTGAGCTCGCAGTCCTTCGACGGACCACCGTCGATGGACCTGGTCTTCGAGTGGGGGGACGAAGACAGCTTCGAGATCCTCATCGGGAACGGTTCCGCGAAGGCACTGGCGAACATCAGGATGCTTCCCGACGACCTCTGCGGGCACGATCATGAGAGCGATGCGGACTTCGAGTTCGAGGTCCTGCACGATGTCGTGAAGTGCGAGCGCGACCGTGAGCATCGTCTTCCCGTACCCCGATTCGAGCGCGGAGAGATCCGGCAGATCCCGTGCATTCTCAGCTCCATCGCCTCTGCGTCCTCGGAAGAGGCCGTGGCTTCACCGGCCGGCCGGAACGAGAAGAACATCGCCCCGATGCGTGGCCGTGCTCTCGTACTCTCGCCGAGTGCGCTGTTGGCGCGGCTCGAGGACGACATCGACGGCAGCCGCATCATCGAGCTCCCGGAGAAGATCAACGGTCTCGCCGAAGCCGCGCGTCGCATGTGCCGTTTCACGTTACCTGAGCCAGTGTCTGAGCGCTCCCAGACAGTCGCGACCGGTTTCCTCATCGGGCCGGACCTGGTCATGACGGCCGCTCACCTCTTCTTCCGCCCGGACGGCTCTCTCATCAGCGCGAATCGCGCAGCGAACCTCAGAGTCGAGTTCGAGCCGCTCTCGCTCGACGCCGCGGAAGCAAAGGTGCAGTGCAATCTTGCGGTCAACTGGGCGGAGGATCCGCAGATTGTCGCCGACAAGAGCTCCAGAGACGTCGACCGCCTCGATTACGCAATCGTCCGTCTCGAACGTGCCGTGGGCGAAGAGAAGAGCGGAGAGATCGAGCGAGGCCATTTCCAGTTGCCGCCCGATCCTTCTTCCCTCACCCTGCTGAGAGAAGGGGTTTTCATTCGCATCCTGCAGCACGGGGGCAACGACAGCGGCATTCTCAGCACTTCCTTCGGGATCATCAAGACCGTGGTCAGGAACCGGCTGCGTGTCGGCTACACGGCTTCGACGGCCGATGCATCGTCGGGCTCCGCAGTCCTGGATCAGGATCTCAATCTGGTGGCGCTCCATGTCGATGGACGCGACGAACACTTCCCTGGCCAGAATCAGGGCATCCCCCTGCGATGGATTCTGAAAGCAATGGAAGAGGAAAAGGCGCGACGGGCCGCGAATAATGATCGAAAAGATCGTCGTCGGGCAAGCTGACCTCGGACCGCACTCTGTCGAGCTTCTGCGGGACGAATCGCGTCCCGCAGAAGCTGATTGAATTCCAGGTGCGATCGTCACTCCCCCGCGAGCAAAAGAAACGACACCGTCGCGACCGCCCTCCCGCCTTCGGGCTCCCGCCAACCGCCAACCACCCTCCCAAGACTCGTCACCCTTCCGTTACTTGACATGCTACGAACGTAGCAGCATGCTATACGCGTAGCATTCAAGGAGACGCACCATGACGCTGTCGCGCAGGGAACGGGAGATCCTCGACGCTATCTTCGCCATGGGCGGGGAGGCCTCGGCCGAGGAGATCCGGGAGAGGCTGTCGGACCCGCCCAGCTACTCGGCCGTGCGGGCCATGCTCGCCAAACTCGAGGCCAAGGGCGCCGTAAAACACAAGGAAAAGGGGCTGCGCTACGTCTACTCGCCGACCATGCCGCGGCGCACGGCGCGCAAGTCCGCGCTGCGCCGGCTCGTGGACGTCTTCTTCGAGGGCTCGAAGGAGCAGGTCGTGACGGCGCTGCTCGACGACGAGAAATGGAGCGAGGACGAACTGGACGCGCTCTCGAAACAGATCGCGGCGCGGCGGAAAGAAAGGAGCGGACGATGACCATTCTGGCTCTGAAGGCCATCCTGGCGATGGCGGTGGCGCTGCTCGCCGTCGTGGCGTTGCGACGTGCACGCGCGTCGGTGAGGCACCTCGTGCTTGCGGCGCTGTTCGGATTCCTGCTGCTGCTGCCGGCGGCCGAAAGGTTTGTCCCGCGATGGGAGATCCCGGTGCCGGAGCGCCGGACTGTGGCAAGCCAAACCGCCGGCCTCTCGCCGGCTGCTGCGTACGCATCCCGCGTGCGCGCTCAGGCGGAAAGCCTGACCGTCAGCCGCCGGGACGGCGGCGTTTCGCGGTTCGTGTACGCCGCCTACGCCTCCGGTGCGGCGCTGCTTCTGGGGTGGCTCGCGCTGGGCGTCGTTCGTCTGCACCGCCTGCAGCGCGATGCCGAGGTCTGGCTCGATGGCACCGCGCGGATGAACGAGATCGCCCATGAGGCGAGCATCCGCCGCCCTGCTCTGGTCGTCGTCTCGCGCGACGTCCAGGTTCCGATGACCTTCGGCTTCCGTCGCTCGACGATCGTCCTTCCCGTCGCCGCGAAGGATTGGCCGGCGGAGGAGCTCACGCTGGCCCTCCGGCACGAGCTCGAGCACGTGCGGCGCGACGACTGGTTCCTGCAGCTCGTGGCGCGCGCGGCGTGCGCGCTGTACTGGCCGGTTCCGCTGGCGTGGATCGCGTGGCGACGCTTCTGCCTCGAGGCCGAGCGCGCGTGCGACGACGCGGTGGTCCGACACGCGGAACCGGAGGTGTACGCGGGACAGCTCGTGTCGCTCGCGCGCTCCGTTCGCGGCATGACCGGGATGCCCGCGTTGGGAATGGCGCAGCGCAGCCGCCTCGGTGATCGCGTCGCTGCGATCCTCGATCCCGCGCAGCGCCGCGGTCCGCATTCCCGCGCGGCCACGGTGACCACGCTCGCGGTCGCGCTGGCGCTACTCGTCTCTGTCGGCCCGGCCCGGCTGGTCGCCGCGGCCATGGCCGGCGACACCCCGCGTCGCTCGCACCTCGGAGAGGCGCTGGTGAAGTCGGCGGAAGACGGCGACTTTGCGGCCGTTCGCCGTCTCCTCCAGTCGGGGATGGATGTGAACACCGTTCAACGCGGCGACGGCACGGCGCTCATCGGCGCCGCGCGTGGCGGCGAGCTCGAGATCGCCGAGTACCTGATTGCGCAGGGCGCGGACGTGAACCTCCCGTGTCCGGGCGATGGCAATCCGCTCATCGCCGCGGCGATCGGCGGACACGCCGACATCGCCGAGCTCCTGCTGAACCGCGGCGCGCGCATCGACGACGTGGTCGTCGGAGACGAGAACGCCCTCATCACCGCCGCCCGCCTCGGGCGGGTCGATGTCGCGGAGTTGCTGATCAACCGCGGCGCGGACGTGAATGCACGCGTCTTCGTCATCGACTCCGATGAAGGCCCGGAGTGGCGCACGCCGCTGCGCATGGCCCGGCGCGGACGACACTCGACCATCGAGCAGCTCCTGCTCGCAGCGGGCGCAAAGGACTAGGGAACGACATGCTGACCATCATCCTCGCCGCGGCGATCGCCGCGGCCCCGGTCGAAGTGCGTAAAGCCGAAGGCGCCATTCGCATCGACGCTCAGCTCGACGAGCCCGCCTGGAGCCATGCCACATCGTTCCCCGTGCCGTACGAGTGGTATCCCTCGGACAACATCGCCGCTCCGGTGGAGACCGAGGTGCTGGTGACGTACGACGACCGAAACCTCTACGTCGCGTTCCGGGCGAAGGACCCGCAGCCCGCGCTCATCCGCGCGCGGCATCACGAGCGCGACAGCGGCCGCGACGACGACGTGGTCGGCTTCTACATCGATCCCTTCAACGACGACCGCCTCGCGTATCAGTTCCGCGTGAACGCGTTGGGAGTCCAGATCGACGCCATCAACTCCGACGTCGAAGGGAGCGAGGACTTTTCGTGGGATGCGATCTGGGACTCCGCGGGACGGCTCACCGCGGACGGGTACATCGTCGAGATCGCCGTGCCTCTGCAGCAACTGCGCATCCCGTCGCAGACGGGCGCGCAGACGTGGGGCTTCATGGCAGTGCGCGAGTGGCCGCGCGACGTGCGCCATCGCCTGCGCTCCGTGCGGACGGACCAGAACCGCGACTGCCTGGTTTGTCAATTTCAGGACGTCCGCGGCTTCGAGACGCGAGCGAGCGGCCGCGGGGTCGAGGTCACGCCGACGATCACCGGCAGTAATGACGATTCGTTTGATGCCGGCGTATCGGCGCGTTGGGCGATCACGCCGGGGACGTCGCTCCAGGCCACGATCAATCCCGACTTCTCGCAGGTCGAGGCCGATGCCGCGCAGTTCGACGTGAACACGCGTTTTGCGTTGTTCTTCCCCGAGAAGCGTCCGTTCTTCAGCGAAGGCGCGGACTACTTCGAGACGCGCCTGCCTCTGGTGTTCACGCGTACGATCGCGGATCCCGCGGCGGGCGCGAAGGTGACGGGCAAGAGCGGGCCGCAGTTGTACGGAGCGCTCTTCGCCCGCGACGAGATTACGAACCTCCTCGTGCCGGGCGATCAGTCGTCGTTCGTGACGTCCCTGCCAGGCGGTTCGACCTCCGCGTTCGCACGCTATCGCCACGAGCTCGGCAAGTCGGCGACCCTCGGCGGGCTGCTCTCGACGCGGCGCGGCGACGACTACGAGAACACGGTCCTTGCCGCCGACTCATACGCCCGCATGACCGAGAGCGATTCGCTGAGGGTGCAGCTGGCGGGCTCGCGCACGGATTATCCCGATCCTTTCGCGGCGCGGTTTGCGCAGCCGCAGGGGTCGTTCGACGGACATGCTCTCATCGCGAGCTACAACCACGCCGACCGTGACTGGACGTGGTCCGCGCACTACATGGAGCTGTCTCCCGACTTCCGCGCGGACAGCGGGTTCGTGAACCAGGTGGGCATCCGCTTCGGCGAGGTGAATCTGGAGCGGCGTCTCCGCGGCGGTCCGGATCGCTGGTACCGCAACCTCTACCTCGGCGTCGGCGTCGACGCGACGCGGCAGTTCGAGGGCGGCTGGAACGAGTGGGGAATGGACCTGAACGCGACCTACCAGGGCCCGCGACAGAGCGAGGTCAGCATCAACATCGCGCCGAACCAGGAGTACTTCGCCGGCACGACGTACCACAACATGCGCGGCAGCGTGTTCGGATCGATGCAGGTCTCGCGGGACGTTGCGGCGGGCCTCGGCGTTCGCGGGGGCGAGGCGATCGATTTCAACAATGCCCGACAGGCGCAGTTCCTCGAGATCACCCCCGAGGCGGCGGTGAACGTCGGACGGCACGTGAGCGCGGTCGTCGCATACGCGTACCAGTCCTTCGAAACGAAGGACGGTGCGCGCATCTTCGACGTGCACCTCCCGCAGGCACGGCTCTTCTGGCACTTCAATCGCCGCGCGTACCTGCGGACGATCGTGCAGTACCAGCAGGTCTCCGCCGTCGAGGACTCGCGTGAGCTGCTCACGCAGTTGTTGTTCTCGTATCGCGTCAATGCGCAGACGGTGTTCCTCGCCGGATACTCGGATGACTATGAAGGGGAGCGCGATCTCACGCGGACGGAGCGGGCGGTATTCGTGAAGGTGGGGTACGCGTTCTTGTTCTGAAGGGGACGAATAGGACCTATGGGACGAATAGGACGAATAGGGAGGACCGAGCTCTCCCTATAGGTCCTATAGGTCCTATTCGTCCTCTAGGTCCTATCGGTCCTTCTCAACCGCCTGAAAGAGGCGATCGAACTCCCCCAGCGCAAGCGTCTCCGCCCGCGCGTTCTCATCGATGCCAGCGCGCTGCATGGCCTCCAGCACCTGTTCGCGGGAGAGGTCCCGCCAGCCGGTCAAGTTGTTGACCAGCTTCTTCCGTCTCATGCGGAACGAGGTGCTGATGAGATCGAGCACGTCCTTCCGCGGCGACTCGAGGCCCGGATCGCGGGGGTCGAGCACGACCACGGCGCTGCGCACCTTCGGCGGCGGGTAGAACGACTTCGGCTCGAGGGTCATGACCGACTTCGCGCTGGCGAAGGCCTGGACGTACAGCGTGAGATAACCGTACGGCTCGGTTCCCGGCTTGGCCACGACTCGGTCGGCCACTTCCTTCTGCAGCATGAACACCGCGCGGCGGCAGTTCGAGTCAGCGATGACGCGGCGAAGGATGGGCGTGCCGACGTTGTAGGGGAGGTTGCCGACGGCGCGGAATGGTGCGTCCGGCAGCGCGGCCTCGACCGCGTCCTCATTGCGTAGCTCGAGCCGGTCGCCGAACTTCGCGCGTAGCCGCGCCTCGAGCTGGGGATCGATCTCGATCGCGATCACGCGGTTGGGCAGAGCGACGAGCTTCTCGGTGAGCACGCCCTCGCCCGGCCCGATCTCGACGACGATCTCGTCCGCCGCGGCATCGACGGCCGCGACGATCCTCTCCACCGCACCGCGGTTGCGGAGAAAGTTCTGGCCCCATTTTTTCTTCGGCATGCTTTTCAATCCTGAGACGGCTCAATTCTGAGCGAAGCGAAGAATCAAGGGAGCCCTCTCGCGAATCGTGCCATGCGCGCTTGACGAGAGGGCTCCCTTGATCCTTCGGCGCTGCGCGGCCTCAGGATAGACGGGTCCATCCTTCGGCGCTGCGCGCCTCAGGATAGACTGCGAACGATGACGGAAGACGCCTACGAGACCCTGACCCGCCTTCGCAAAGAGGTCGCCCGCGTCGTGATCGGGCAGGACGCGATCGTCAACCGGCTGGTCATCGCGCTGCTCATCCGCGGACACGTGCTCGTGGAGGGGCTGCCGGGACTGGCGAAGACGCTGCTCGTCAAGACGCTGTCCCAGGCCATCGACGGGACGTTCAAGCGCATCCAGTTCACGCCCGACCTGTTGCCGGCGGACATCACCGGCACGCAGATCTTCGATCCCGCGGGGCGCACCTTCAACGCCCGTCTGGGGCCGATCTTCGCGAACTTCATCCTCGCGGACGAGATCAATCGCGCGCCGGCGAAGGTCCAGAGCGCGCTTCTGGAAGCGATGCAGGAACGACAGGTGACGATCGGAGACACGTCGTATGCGCTGCCCGATCCGTTCGTGGTCATCGCCACGCAGAACCCGATCGAGCACGAGGGGACGTACAACCTGCCCGAGGCTCAGGTGGATCGATTCGTGATGAAACTGCGGGTCGACTATCCGAGCGCGGCCGAGGAACTGCGCATGCTCGGGCTGTATCTCGATCCGATGAAGGAAGCGGTGGCGGTGCAGCGCGTGCTGACCCTGGACGAGATTCGCGCGATCGCCCATCTCGCCGCGCGCGTGCATACGGACGAGCGCATCGGCCGGTACATCGTGCAACTCGTGACCGCGACGCGAAAGCCGGCGGACTTCCACCTGCCGTCGCTGGCGAATCACATCGCCTTCGGCGCGTCGCCCCGGGCGACGCTCTCCCTCGCGCACGTCGCGAAGGGGCACGCGTTCCTCGAAGGGCGCGACTACGTCGTCCCCGAGGATGTGAAAGCGGTGGCCCACGACGTGCTGCGGCACCGGCTCGTGCTGTCGTACGAGGCCGCCGCCGAGAGTATGACGGCCGACCGCATCGTGGATCAGATCCTCGGCGCCGTCGCCGTGCCATAGTCCTGAGTGCTGAGTCCTGAGTCCTGAGTCAACCAACAGAACTCAGGACTCAGGACTCAGGACTCAGGACTGAGATGTTCTTCAAACGACGCCCTCCAGACCTCCGCGCCCCGGTCATCCGGCGCGTGAAAGACCTCGAGCTCGCGAGCTCGCGATTGATCCGCGCGGGCTTCGCGGGCGACTACCACTCCGCGTTTCACGGGCGGGGGATCGAGTTCGCGCAGGTGCGCGAGTACATGCCGGGGGACGACATCCGTACGATCGACTGGAACGTCACCGCCCGGACCGGGGTGCCGCACGTGAAGGAGTTCATCGAGGAGCGCGACCTCACGGTGCTGATCGCCGTGGACGTCTCCGGCTCGATGGCTTTCGGCTCGGTCGACTGGCGGAAGTGCGACATTGCCGCGGAGCTCGCGGCGGTGTTCGCGTTTTCCGCGGTCGAAAATTCGGATCGCGTCGGAATCCTCCTTTTTTCGGATTCCGTGCGCGCGTTCATCCCGCCCCGCCGGGGCCGCACGCACGCGCAGGTGATCGTCCGCGCGGCCGTGGATGCCGCGATGAGCGGGCCCCGCGGCGATGCGGATCTCGAGCACGCCACGCGATTCCTCGAGCGCGTGGCCGTGAAGCGCGCGGTGATCCTCGTCCTGTCCGACTTTCTCGACCTCGCCTTCGAGCGCCCGCTCCACCGCCTCAATCGGAAGCACGACGTCATCGCGCTCCCGATCGTCGATCCCCGCGAGGAGCGCTTCCCGGCGGGCGGCCTGACGCATCTCGTCGACCTGGAGTCCGGCCGCGCCCCCCGCGTCGACCGCGGTCGCGCCGCTGTCGCCCCGCGGGCGGCGCCACGCCCCGAGATCCACGAACG
>CAZLGP010000042.1:0-21891 GCA_964558905.1 uncultured Thermoanaerobaculia bacterium
AAATAGCTACACAGTCTTCAGCACGCTGGAGGCTCGCTTGCTTCACCGCCGCTCCTCAATGATGTCCCGCATCGCCTGCGTCGCGGCGGCTCGCCATCGAGCCTTCATCCCGCCGAATTCCGTATAGCTATTTGTGAGACACCACACTAGGAAGCTCGATACAATCCGGGTGTCGAATGCGCGATCGCGTCCTCATTCACATCAACGGCGTCCCTCACCACATCGGCGGCGCGGAGGCATTCGAGACGCTCGCGCGCTTCCTCCGCTACGACGAGCGCCTGACGGGGACGAAGATCGTCTGCGAGGAAGGCGACTGCGGCGCGTGTACGGTCCTCGTCGGTCGCAGAGAGAACGGCGGGCTGCGCTACCGGCCGGTCAACTCCTGCATCCAGTTTCTCTTCCAGCTCGACTGCACGAGCGTCGTCACGGTCGAAGGCCTGACGAAAGGCGGCGCGCTGACGCCGCTGCAGGACGCGATGGTCCGCTGTCACGGCGCGCAGTGCGGCTACTGCACGCCCGGCTTCGTCATGGCCATGGCCGGGCTCTTCGAATGCAATGAGCATCCGACCGCGACGGACGTGAAGGACGCGCTCACCGGCAACCTCTGTCGTTGCACCGGCTACGAGTCGATCATCAATGCCGCGCTCGAGGTCGAAGCACAGCCGCGGATCGGGCAGCTCTATCCGAATGGCCCGATTCTCGACGCGATCGCCGAAGTCGAGCGCGAACCGGTGCGGATCGAGAACTTCTTCAAGCCCACGACGCTCGAAGACGCGATCGCGTTCAAGAATGCAAAGACCGTCATCGCCCAGGGCGCCACGGACTTCGGCGTCTGGTGCACCAAGCGGAACTTCGTTGCGGAGTCGATCCTCTCCCTCGACGCGATCGACGGCCTGGGCGACATCGCCGTTGCGGACGGCATGCTCGCCGTCGGCGGACGGGTGACGCTCGCGCAGTTCGAGTCCGTCGTGCGCGACCTCGTTCCCGCGCTCGCGCCCATCATGGACCGTTTCGGCGCGCCTCAGATCAAAAACGCCGGCACGCTCGCGGGAAACATCGCCAACGCCTCGCCGATCGCGGACACACTCCCGTTTCTCTTCGTCTCGAACGCGACCCTCGAGCTGACGGGCGGGAGCGGCGCGCGCACGGTCGCCGTCGCCGACTTCTACCTCGGCTACAAGAAGCTCGATCTCCGTCCGGACGAGCTCATCACGCGCATCCTCATCCCACTGCCCACCGACGGCGATACGCTGCGCCTCTACAAAGTCTCGAAGCGCAGCCATCTCGACATCTCGACCTTCACCGCCGCGATGCTCATGCGTCGCAGCGATGGGCGCATCGACTCGATGCGCATGGCGTATGGCGGCGTCGCCCCGGTGGTCCTGCGCCTCAGAAAGACCGAGGAGTTCCTGACCGGAAAACCGATCGCCCGCGAGACGTTCGCCGCGGCAGGCGAGATCGCGCGAAGCGAGATCGCTCCGATCTCGGACGTGCGAGGCTCGAGAGAAATGCGGCTACAGCTCGCGGAGAACATCCTGACGAAGTTCTACTACGATGTCGCCGGGGTTAAGTAGGGTCAGACCAGGAAACGCTACATAAGCGGTGGTCGGCGGCGGCTTAAGTAGAGTTTCCAGGTCTGACCCTACTTAACCCTTCTGCCTTCTGACCATGTACACAGGCAAAGACGTCCCGCACGATTCCGCCCGCGGTCATGTGACCGGCGAGTCGCTGTACGTCGACGACATCCCGCCGCTGGCGGGTGAGCTCGTCGTCGACTTCGCCTGGAGTCCCTTCGCACATGCACGGATACGATCGATTGATCTGCCGCGGGCAATCCCCGGGGTCGTGGCCCTCTACACGTACCGCGACCTTCACCACAACCTTCTCGGCCCGATCCTGCAGGACGAGCCGCTGCTCGCGGAGGAGGTCTGCACGTTTCGCGGCCAGCCGATCGTCATCATCGCCGCCGAGACGCGAGAAGCCGTGGCGCAGGCGAAGAGCGCGATCCGGATCGACTTCGAGGAGCTGAAGCCGATCTTCACGATCGACGAGGCCATTCCCGCGCAGAGTCTCATCGGCCCGACGCGGGTCATCCGTCGCGGTGACGCGGACGCCGCCCTCGTATCGGCGGAGCACGTCCTCGAAGGCATCTTCGTCAACGGCGGACAGGACCACTTCTACCTCGAGTCGCAGGCCGCGCTGGTCGTGCCGGGCGAATCCGGCGCCGTGACGGTGTATTCGTCGACGCAGCACCCGACCGAGGTCCAGGAAGTGATCGCGCACCTCCTCGGCATCGACATGAGCGAGGTCGTCGTCACGACCAAGCGGATGGGCGGCGCGTTCGGGGGGAAGGAGGCGCAGGCGACGCATCCCGCGGCGATGGCCGCGCTCGTCGCGCGCAACACCCGGCGGCCGGCGCGCATCGTCTACGACAAAGACCTCGACATGCACGCCACCGGCAAGCGGCATCCGTTCGAGAACCGCTACCGTGTCGGCTTCACGAGCACGGGAGAGATCGTGGCCATGAAGGTCGATCTCTACTCTGACGGCGGCGCGTACGCCGACCTCTCGCCCGCGGTCATGGCCCGGGCGATGACCCACGCCGAGAACGCGTACTACATCCCCGACGTCGAGATCCGCGGGACCGTGTGCCGCACGAATTCGCCACCGAACACCGCCTTCCGCGGCTTCGGCGGACCGCAGGGCGTCGCCACGATGGAGAACATCATCGAGGAGATCGCCGCGACCCTGAAGCGCGATGCCCTCGAGATCCGACGCGCGAACTGCTACGGCGTCGACACGCGCAACGTCACCCCGTATCAGCAGGTCCTCGAGAACAACACGCTGCCGCGTCTGTTCGCCGAGCTCACCGACCAATGCGACTACGCCGCGCGCATGAGGGCCGTGCGCGACTTCAACGCCAGCTCGCCGACGCACCTCAAGGGGCTGTCGATGACGGCCGTGAAGTTCGGGATCTCGTTCAACACGAAGTTCCTCAATCAGGCCAATGCCCTCGTGAACGTCTACCTCGACGGCAGCGTGCAGGTCTCGACCGGCGCGACGGAGATGGGCCAGGGCGTGAACACGAAGATCCGCCAGCTCGTCGCCGACGAGCTGCGCGTGCCGCTGGGGCGCGTGCAGGTGATGCCCACATCGACGGAGAAGACCAACAACACCTCGGCCAGGGGGGCCTCGAGCGGCGCGGACCTCAACGGCAAGGCCGCCGTCGACGCCTGCCGTCGTATCCGCGCCCGGCTCGACGGAATCGAGCGGAAGCACGGCGGGACGCTCACCTTCGAAGAGCTCGTGCGCAAGGCATACATGGAGCGCCTCCCGCTGGGCGAGCGCGGCTTCTACGCGACCGAGCGCATCGACTGGGACTGGACCGAGGGGAAGGGAGAGCCGTTTCTCTACTTCACGATGGCCACGGCCTGCTCGGAAGTGCTGATCGATCGCTTCACGGGCGACCTGAGAGTGTTGCGCAGCGATGTGCTCCTCGACATTGGCAAGCCGCTTAATCCGGGCGTAGACCGCGGCCAGTGCGTCGGCGGGTTCGTGCAGGGCATGGGCTGGGTGACGACCGAGGACCTGCGCTACGCGCCGGGCGGCGAGCTGCTATCGCATTCGCCCACGACGTACAAGATCCCAAACATCCACGATCTCCCCGACGTGTTCAACCTCGATTGGATCGACCAGGAGAACCCGGTGAACATTCGCGGCAGCAAGGCCGTCGGCGAGCCCCCTCTTCTGACCGCAATCTCGATCTGGTGTGCGGTCAAGCACGCCCTCTCGTTCGTGTCGAACGGCGAGGTGCCCCGACTCCGCCTGCCGGCCACCGGGGAGGAGATCCTGTCGCGGTTGACCGCGTACGCGCGCAAGCCGGTGATGTCATCCTGAGCCGCGTAGACGGTGAAGGATCAACGGAGCCCCCACGAGGCACGATCTTCGTGGGGGCGCACTCGACCCTTCGCCGTCTCCGCGGCTCAGGGTTTGTTGGAGGACCATGAATTACACCACGCAGGAATGGCTGAACCTCATCCTGAGGTGGATCCACGTATTCGCCGGCATCATGTGGGTCGGCGCGACGTACTACTTCACGTGGCTCGACCGCCGCTTCCATGTCGCTGATCACGAACAGAGCGATCCCGAGCAGGTGTGGATGGTCCACAGCGGCGGCTTCTACGTCGTTCGCAAGGAGAAGTCGCACTCGCCCGATCACACGCTGCACTGGTTCAAGTGGGAAGCGGCGATGACCTGGATCAGCGGCCTGCTGCTGCTGATCCTCGTCTACTACATGGGCGGCTTGCTGATCGATGGCGAGCCGGGAAAGCCGTCGTTCGCCGTGGCCCTGGCGATCGGCGTCGCGGTGATGCTCGTCGGCTGGAAGGTGTACGACCTCCTCTGGCTTTCGCCGCTCGCGAAGAACGAGCCGCTGGCGATCGTGATCTCGTACGTCCTGCTCGTCGCTCTCGGTTGGTGGCTGCCGCAGGTCATGAGCAGCCGGGCCGCGTTCATGCACGTCGGCGCCCTGCTCGGCACGTGCATGGCCGCGAACGTCTGGGAGCGGATCATCCCCGCGCAGAAGAAGATGGTCCGCGCCCTCGTGGAAGGCCGGCAGCCGGATCCCGTGCTCGCCGACCGCGCGAAGTTCCGCTCGAAGCACAACACCTACATGGTCATCCCGGTAGTGCTGATCATGATCAGCAATCACTTCCCCGTGACGACGTACGGGCATCAGTACAACTGGCTGGTGCTGGCGGTGCTGACTCTGGTGGGATGGGGGGTGGCGCACATCATCCGGAAGCAGTGAGTCTCAAAGTCTCAAAGTCTCAAGGTCGCAAAGAAGGCGGCAAGAGCTCTTTGAGACTTTGAGACTTTGAGACTTTGAGACGATGAAAACGACCATCACGCCGAACGAAATCGCCACCCTCACCGCGCCACTCGCGAAAGCGCTCATCCCGTTCACGAACAGGTTCCCCGGCTCTGCCGGTGAGCGCCAGCCGGTGCACACCGTCTACGGCGGCGCCCATCTCTTCAGGAGCCACACGGCGCGGAAGCTCGGCGAGAAGGCCGTGCAGATCTTCGAGGAGCACGGCGTCGACGCGTTCACGTTCTCGCGGGCGATCGGACTGCCGGACGTCCACGCGGAGACGATCTGGCAGCGCGTCTCCGAGAAGCTCCGCTTCGAGCCGGTGGAAGACTTCCGCGTCGATTTCGAGGACGGCTATGGCAACCGCCCGGACGACGAGGAAGATCACCACGCGCAGGTCGTCGCCGGCGAGCTCGCGAAAGGGATGGCCGAGGGATCGCTGCCGTCGTTCATCGGCATCCGCATCAAGCCGTTCACGCAGGAGCTGATGCATCGCTCCATCCGCACGCTGGACATCGTCCTGACGACGCTGGGCGGAACGCTTCCGGATCACTTCGTGGTGACGCTGCCGAAGATCCAGCTCCCGGAGCAGGTCTCGCTGCTCTGCGACGTCTTCGACGCCATCGAGCCGCGCCTCGGACTCGCGCCCGGCACGCTGCGGCTCGAGTTCATGATCGAGACGACCCAGTCCATCCTCAGCGAGCGCGGCGAGTCGAACCTGCCGCGCTTCCTCGACGCCGCGCGCGGTCGCGCCGTGGCCGCGCACTTCGGCACGTACGACTACACCGCGAGCTGCAACATCACCGCGTCCGAGCAGCGGATGGATCACCCCGCCTGCGACTTCGCGCGGCACATGATGCAGGTCGCGTATTCAGGCACCGGGCTGTGGCTCTCCGACGGCGCCACGAACATTCTCCCCATCGGCGACCGCGAGACCATCCATCGCGCGTGGCGACTGCACGTCGACCACATCCAGCACTCGCTCGTGCACGCCTACTATCAGGGCTGGGACCTCCATCCCGCGCAGCTCCCGACGCGCTTCGCGGCGGTGTACGCGTTCTTCCTCGAAGGCCTCGGCGCCGCGACGGAGCGCCTGCGGAACTTCATGGAGAAGGCCGGACAGGCCACTCTGGTGGGCGACGTCTTCGACGACGCCGCGACCGGCCAGGGGCTGTTGAACTACTTCCTGCGCGGCATGAACAGCGGCGCGCTCACGGAGGCGGAAACCCTCGCGACCGGGCTCACACTCGACGAGCTCCGCTCGCGCAGCTTCGTGAAGATCCTGATGGGACGCCGCGGAGGCGAAGTTTAGTGACAAGACAGACGCGTGAGTGAAGCTCGAGCGCGCATCGCGAACACCACGAGATCCTGCCCCGCGACGTCGAGTGCCTTCTGACAGGCGCCGATCGCCTCCTCATCCCGGCCGAGATCGTGGAGAACGTCCGCGCGATGACGGTGAAGCTCGGATAGATAGACCAGGTCCTGAACTTCAAGAGTGCGGGCGATTCCCGCGTCGACGCAGGCGAGGGCCTGATCGGGCTGTCCGTGAAGGCGGAGCAGCTCCGTCGTCATCGCCGCATGGATCGAGTGAAAGTAGCTGCCGCCGTTCGAGAGGCCGGCGAAGGCAGTGGCCAGGCGCACGATCGCCTCGGCGTCTCCACTCATGCCCTCGGCCCAGATCCGGAAGACGAGGAGCAGGTCCTTGTAGAACGGAAACTTCTCCGCCTCCCGGGCCCGTTCCATGGTCAGTCGCACCGCCTCCGGGTCGCGCCGATGATAGGCGTCCCACGCCACGCCGCTGTGGCTGGCGCAGATCACGAACGGATCCGCGGACGTGTCGGCGAAGGCGACCATTTCAGCGAGGTAGCGCCTCGACGCGGCTTCGTCGCCGAGAAGAAACTCGTTCAGCACCAGCTGCCGGAGGAGAAACACCCGCAGGCGGTTGCCGTCGAGCTGACCGCCGGTTGCCGATGGATGGTCGAGACCCTTCATCAGCGCATGACGGCTTTCGACCATGCGCCCCAGCCAGAACGCCGACACACCGACGGTGAGGCTGGCCGTCAGTCCGCCGTTGGCGACATCGCCGTAGTTCCCCTCTTCGAGCTCCCTGGCAACGGCGTGAGCCTCGACGTAGCGTCCCTGGGTGATCAGTCCCGCGAAGCGGCCGAACAACAGCGGGACCATCCGTTCGTTCGGTGGCACCTTCGACGCCAGCTCTCGAGCGCGCGCGATGGTCTCGGTCGTTTCCTTTGCCGCCCATCCGAGGAGAGCCTGCAGGGCGGCCGCGCGGGTGAGGAGCACGTCGAGCTCGCGGCTTTCGCGATCGCTCTCGAGCAACTCGACCATTTCCAGGGCCGTGGCGGTCTGGGCCAGGACTTCGTTGTACGCGCTGAGGCGCATGGCCCGCTCGGCGGTTTTCATCAGGTAGTCGAACGCCTTTTCGGCGTTCCCCGCCGCCACGAAATGGCGCGCGAGCTGGGCGGCGACGTCCTCGGTGCGGCCTTGATGGAGCGCCTCGAGCGACTCGGCGATCTGCGCATGCCACAACATCCGCTCCCGGCGTCCCAGATGCTCGTAGAAATACTGCTGGAACAGCGCGTGATTGAACGCGAACTGGGACAGGAACGCTCGCCCGACGCGCCGTACATCCCCCTCGACGACGAGGCGGTGGCGCTCGATGAGCTGATCCATCAGGAGGCGGAGGAGCTTCTGCTCCGGGAGCTCGAGAATGCGGGCAATGATTTCCGCCGTGAAGGACTCTCCTTCCACACTTCCGAGCCGCAGGATGTCGCGCAGCTCCCCATCCAGACGCCCGATCCGCTCTTCGATGACCCCTTCCACGCGCGTGGGAAGAATGTTCCACAGAGTCCCCTTCGCCGCCACCCACCCCTGGTCGGTGTTCTCCAGGACGCCCCGCTCCCGAAGCGCGTGCAGCAGCTCGATGGTGAACAGCGGGTGCCCGCGTGTGTGGCTGAACAAGGCCGCGCACCATTCGTCGCTGATGTCGTTCGGCTCGAGATCGATCAGCTCGCGGACGAAAGCACGCCGGCGCGCCTCGTCGTGCTTGTCGAGATCGATGAAGATGTCGCCGAGGTAGCGCTTGAGCTCGTTGATCGCCGAGGCCATGGGGTGGCGGCCGTCGCCGCTGGCCAACTCGATGTCGTTCGGACGATACGTGCCGACCAGCAGGATCGGGCTGTTGCTCATGGCACGCGCCAGGTGGCGGAGGAGAGCGCACGACGACGCGTCTGCCCAGTGCAGGTCGTCGAGGATGACGATCACCGGCTGTTGCCGCGACAGCTCGCGCAGCAGGTTCTCGTAGCTCTTGAAGATCTGATCCTGATCGATTCGAGGTCGAGCCGACGGCTCCGTCGGTTGAGTGTTCTTGAGCCCGTCCACGATCCCGGCCTTCTGCGCCGCCAGGGCGATCGCTTTCGCCACCAGCGAAGCGCCGGGAATGAGTGTGCCCAGGAGGTCCGGAGCGACTTCGAGCAGGACCTCCGCCGAGACGCCCGCGATTCCGCGCAGCCTCGCGACGGCCGCACTCGGCAGTTTCGCCTGCGCTTTCGCGTCGACCGTGCCCGTGAGCTCCGAGACGACGTCGAGAAACGGGAGATACGGATCGCCGATGCCGACGTGAGCATCGCAACTGCCAATGGCCACGACCACATCCTCGCGGGAGTCGAGCGACCGCTGGACGAATTCCGCGACGAGCGTCGACTTTCCGCTCCCCGCCTCCCCCGTGATGAAACACGTCTTTCCCCGGCCTTCCGACACTTCCGCGAGAAGGCCGGCCAGACGGCGAAGCTCGCTCTCGCGGCCGACGGTGCCACTCCTGCGGCTCGGACTCCGATCTACGTCGCCAGGCAACACGTTCATTCCGCCCTCGGTGTACGCGTCCGCTCGCGCTCACCGTCCGGTCGACGGTGGCTCGGGCTGGACCGATACGAGTTGCGCGGCAGAAACCCGCTCCTCAGGCGAGCTGCTCCCCGAGGCTCGGCCAACCAGCGCCGCCGGCTGTGCCGGTTGCTTAGGAGTGATGGCGAGAGGGATTTCCCTACCCGGGACGGGAGCTGGTGTGGACGTTTTGCCGACGCCCGCGTAGCCGTTGCGTCCATGAGGGTGTCATCCTGAGCCGCGTAGACGGCGAAGGACCCTACCTGAGGCGCGGGCGTCGCCTATCGCCGGGGGTCCGTCGCCGCGCTCCGCCGGCTCAGGATGACACCGGTTTCTGCCGCGCAGGCTCCTAGGTCTACCGATGACCGCGCGTTACTCGATGGGAGGGTTCTTGGGATCACAGGCGAATGGATTCTCGGTCGACCATGCGGACTGCTGGCCCCACTGCGACGTGCTGTTGTCGCAGTAGCGCACGAAGTATCCGATGACGGTCGTGTAGCAGGCATCCGAGTAGTAATAGACCTCACCCTTCCAGTAATCGGCCTGAACGGGGGGAGCGACGGCTGCGGCGAGAAGAACGACCACGATGAAAGCACGGAGCAAATGGGAACGCATGCAAAGGTTCCTTTCTGACACAGTGATGGCCAGACGGCATGCATGCAAGACGCCAAAAGAAAACGCCGCTCCGGAAGAGCGGCGCTTCGGGGAAGGCGATTCGGTGTGTTCGTCTACTCGGCAGTTGGGGCGCTGACGCTGATGAAGCGGCCGCGCTCGCCTTTGTCGTGGAACTGGACGATGCCGTCGATCTTGGCGAAGAGCGTGTGGTCGCGGCCGATGCCGACGTTGACGCCGGGCTGGAACTTCGTGCCCCGCTGGCGGACGAGAATCGATCCACCGGTCACGAACTGACCGGCGAAGCGCTTGACGCCGAGCATTTTCGGCTGCGAGTCGCGGCCGTTGCGCGAAGAGCCCTGTCCTTTTTTATGAGCCATTGGATGCCTCCGTTAGAGCTTGATGCTGTCGATGCGCACCTCGACCACATCCTGACGGTGGCCGTGGGTCCGCTTCGTGTGATTCTTACGGCGCTTCTTCCTGAAAACGATGATCTTCTGGCCGCGAGACTCGCGGACGACGGTCGCGACGACCGACGCACCCGAAACCGTCGGGCTGCCGACCTGCGGCTGATCGCCGCCGATCATCAGAACTTCGCTGAATGTGACCTTGTCCTGATCCGCGCTGCCGAGCACGTCCCGCTCGACCTGAAGGCGATCGCCTTCGGCAACGCGATACTGCTTCCCACCGGAACGAATGATGGCGTACACAACGTCCTCCAAGAAAAGCCTTCGTGTAGCACACCCCTGCCAGAGCGGTCAACGGTGCGGATCGTGTTCAACTCCTTGAAAGTGAACCGAATTCCCGTTCCGGCCGGCACGGCCGGCAGCGCTGGTTGCTCCGCCTCTCGGCACACCGACCCATACGACGGTCGCGGCTTCGGGCGGCGCAGCGCGCCTGACGTTTCTGCCCGCGCAGACTCCCAGGGGCTGGCCAAAAAGAAAGGCGGCCGAAGCCGCCTTTCTTCTACTGCTGGTCGGAAAGCTCAGAACGTGAAGCGCGCGCCGATCTGGTAGCGGCGCGGGTCGAGAACCGTGCGGGTCTCGCCGAAGTTGGTGAACGTTCCGTCGTTGTGGACGATCTCTTCGTAGAGGGCGTCCTGGTTGTTGAAGACGTTGTACACGTCGAGGAAGAAGTCGAGACCGGTCCCGCTCATGAGCGGGAGCTGGTAGCGAAGCTTCAGATCGAGCGTGTGGTAGCTCGGGTGCTGCTCGTCCCCGACCCGGGTGAAGTTGAAGTCGGAGGTGTCGTTCGGCGTCAGGTCGTGAGGGATGACGATGCCGTACGCGCGGTCGCCCTCGGTGTAGTACGCACCGGCGCTCCAGAACCAAAGCGCGCCGACTTCGATGTTCCACGGGGTGCGGTAGCTGCCAAAGAACTTCAGAGAGTGGGGGACGGTGCCCGGCAGGCGGCCGTTCATGTAGTCATGACGGGGGTCGACTTCCAGCAGGTCGCCCTGCAGGTCGGCGTCGCCGTCCGAGCTGGTGTTGCCCTCGCTGTCCTTCCACGAGTACTGCAGGCCGCCGCCCCAGTTGTTCGAGACGCGCTTCTCGAACGCGAGGTCGATGCCGGTGTGGTCGCGCTTGGCGCCAACGAGGTTGGCGAGGAAGTAGTTGACCGCTCCGGGACCTTCGGGACCGTAACCGAAGTCGGAATAGTCGAGGCCGAAGCCGATTGCATCCGCGGCGGGGTTGCCGATGTAGACGGACGGATCGTAATCCTCGACCAGGTTGCGGTCCTTGCGCTGGTAGACCTGGGCGGTGAAGCCGAGGATCGGCGTGAGGTTGATGCCGTAGGTGAGCGAGTATTCGTCCTGGTACTGGTTCTTGATGTTCGGGGCGAAGCCGGCGTCGAGCACCTCGGCCGACCCGCGGGTCCGGTAGGTGAACCACTCGCCGCCGATGAAGGCCTGCTCGTGCAGGATGCGGCCGGAGACGTTTCCACCGAAGTGGACCATGTTCATGCGGAGCGGGTCGTAGTAGCGACCGTAGAAAGCGGAGATCTTCTGCCGTCCCTGCCCGCCGATGTCGTAGGTGAGACCGAGGCGCGGGGCGTAGGTCGGATCGAGGTCGACGATCGTGTTGCCGAGGGAGTTGATGTAGTGCAGATCTTCCACGCGCATGCCGAGGTTGATCGCGAAGTCGTTGATCGTCCAGTCGTCCTGAATGAAGAAGGTGTTGTATTCCTGCTTGACGTTGTTGGCGCCTTCGCGGGCCACGAGGTTGCGGAAAAAGTTGATGCCACCGCCATTGTTCGCGGTGTTCGAGAACGTGATGGCGCCGAACTCCTCCTTGGTCAGGACGCCGTCGCCATTCGTGTCGGCGGCCTTGAAGGAGTTGCTGTTGGGGGCCGCGGAGAGCCTGCCGTAGATGAAGTCGTAGTCCGTCCGCGAGATCCCGCTCGAGTAGACGTCGGCCCACTTGATGCCGGCGTACTGTGGAGCGATCGAATTCAGAGTGTACCCGCCGAAGAACTTGCTGTTGGTCAGGTCCTGCAGCTCGTGGATCTGGACACCGGCCTTGATCGTGTGGCTTCCCATCGCGTTGAGGAAGTACGTACCGGAAACGTCCAACTGGTCGCGCTTCTGAATCTGGGTGAAGTCGGTGGCGGCGCCGCCGAGGCGCGTGACGTAGTTCGGCGCTCCGGTGCCGGCCGCAAACAGCAGCGTGTTTTGCACGCCGAGCTCCGGATGCGCCGCCTGCTGAAGGTAGTCCCACTTCATCTGGCCGACGCGGGCGTCCATGAGGAAGGAACCGCCGAAGATGTGCTGCAGCGAGCCCCAGATCGTCTTCGGGGTGCTGTCGGTGGCGAGGTAGCGGCTCGGCGGATTGTTGACATCGGACGAGCCTGAGATCTCCTGCGGATCTTCGAAATACTGGCCGATGAGAGTGGTCTTCTCGGTCAGCTTCGCGGTGAGCTTGCCGAAGTAGTTCTTGCGCTCGTTCTTGAAGGTCTCGGTGCCGCCGTTCGGCGACGCGGAGGTGGAGAGCTGCACTTCATCGGAGTTCTCGCGGAACTGGCCGGAGAGGAAGAACCAGGCGCGATCGCGCCAGATCGGGCCGCCGAACGTGCCCGCGTAATCGTTCTTGTCCTCGAGGCTGACGGCGAGCCGCGAGTCGTTGCTCTTGAAGCCCGAATAGAAGTCCGGGCTGAGCATGTAGTAGTTCACCGAGCCGGAGAAATCGTTGCCACCGGACTTGGTGACGATGTTTCCGACAAAGCCCTTGCCGCCCGCAAACTCGGCCGGCACACCCGAGGTGATGACCTGCTGCTCGAGGATGACCTCGTTGTTGAAGGTCATCGAGCCTTCACCGGAACTGATGTCGGTGATGACCAGACCGTCGAGGTAGTACTGGTTGTCGCGCGAGCCGCTGCCGCCGGTGCGTCCTTCCGCCGTGCGGTCGCGATAGTTGTTGCCGCCCTTGGAAGACGGGTCGACGGCGACTTCGCGTCCACCCTGGTTCGGGACGACGTTGACGCCGGAGACGAGCTGCGCATAGCCGCGATAGTCACGGCTGACCGGCAGGGACTCGACTTCTTCGAGAGTGACCTCGTCCGCGATGGTAGCGCGCTTGGTCTCTACGATCGGCGCCTCCGCGGTGACCGTGATCGACTCCGCCACGCCGGCCATCGCCAGTCGGGCGGTGACGTCCGTGACTTTGTCGGACGACACGCTCGACGTCAGCGTCTGCGTCTGGAAGCTGTCCAGCGAGACCTTGATCGAGTACCTCCCGGGGGTCAGGCCGCTCAGATTCGCCGTGCCGGTGGCGTCGGTGATCTCGGTTCTCGTACCGATGAACACCGGCGAGGTGGCTTCGACCGTGGCTCCCGGCAGCGTGGCACCGGACGAGTCGGTCACCGTGACTTTGATCGTGCCGTACGTTGCGCCGAACACCGGCACCGCGAGCAGCGCGAGGACTGCGAGTACTGCAGAGATTCTCCTCATGGAACGCGCCTCCTGTCGTTTCCAGCTCGTGTGAGGAGGGATTCCTCACACAAACTTCGATTACTGAATTGGGCTTAGACCGTTAAGGGACGTCGGATTCTAGTGACGAGCGAACGCGACTGCAACGGAATGTAACGGGGAGGGAACGATTCCATGAAATCGCGGCAACTACCCTGAACGGGATCGCGAGGCTTGGGACGCGGAGCCGCCTCCCGAAAACCGCGACACAGTGCAGGTACTCTTGGGTTTGCCGGGGCAAGCACCGCAATGCACCTGCCAAGGCCGCTTGACGGCGAACCGTCGCAATGTCAATGAGTTGTCAACGATCGGTCACGGAACCGATTCAAGAAATTGGACGGAATGCTACGGTTTCTTGTAGGAGAAGTCGCAGGCGTCGGTGGCGCGTGGTGAGCTCCATCGGGCATGACAGCCTGTCACGCGATCCTCTCGCGCTGTGAGAGATGCGGGTATGAACGATCAATCGAGCGCTCGTCCCTGGTCGCCTCGGCGCTACGCCGGCTTCCCCCACAGATACCCCTGACCGTACTCGATCCCAAGGCCGCGCACGACGTCCAGCTCACGCGCTGTCTCGATGCCCTCGGCCACGACGGCGCATCCGAGGCTCGCGGCGATGTGCACGTAGCGGCGCAACTGCACCACGCGGGAGGCGTCCCGATCGATGCCGATCACGACGCGCTTGTCGATCTTCATGATGTCCGGCGCGAGGAGCACGAGGCTCTCGAGACAGCTGCTTCCGAAGCCGACGTCGTCGACGGCGATCATCACGCCGGCGGCGCGCAGCTCGTCCACCGCGGCCACGAGGTACGACGGGTCGCCGATGATCTGCTGCTCGCTGATCTCGAGGCAGAACGTCTCCGGCGGAATCGGCGTCGGGAAGAGCTCGAGCAGGTGCTCGGTGGGAACGGACAGGAGCGTCGTCGGGAAGATGTTGAGGTGGAACCGTGCATACGGCGGCAGAGCCATCGCCGTGTTCACGGCGGCGCGCAGACAGGCGTGATCCACGAGCGTCAGCACGTTGCGCTCCGAGCACATCCGGAAGAAGTTCTCCGGCATCTCGAACGTGCCGTTCGAGTAGCGGCTCAGGAGCTCGTAGCCGATCGGGCTCTCGTCTTCGAGCCGATAGATCGGCTGCTTGACCGTGACGATGTTGCGTCCCCGCGTGAGGTTCGAGCACATGTCCGTTTCCGCTCGAAGGCGCCGCGCGGTGTCGTCCATGTCGCCGGACTCGAAGGTCACACGGTTCTTGCCTTCGTTCTTCGCGCGCGACAACAGGAGATGCGCGCGAGAGAGCACTTCGTCGAGCGCGGGCATGTCCGGGGTCAGGAGCATCGTCGCGATGGATGCCGTCACGTGGACGGTGCCGTGACTGTGCTGGATGATCGCCGTGGAGATGCCGAGACGGATCCGATCGGCGACGCGGCCAACCTCGGCCGGAGAGGTGTCTGGGAGGATGAGCATGAACTCGTCGCCGCCGAGGCGACCGACGGAATCGATCGCGCGTACGGAAGCTCGTAGACGGCGGCCGACCTCCTTGAGCGCCACGTCCCCCGCGGCGTGACCGAGGGTCTCGTTGACGGACTTGAAGTCGTCGAGGTCCACCACCAGCAGCGCCGCGCGACCGGTGCCTCGCGCGAGGATCTGGATCTCGCGGGAGAGCGCCTGTTGCAGTCCGCGCCGGTTGAGGAGCTCGGTCAGCGGCTCGATGAGTGTCAGCCGTTCCAGGTGACGGTTCGCGCTCTCGAGCTCCTTCTTCATCCGCGCGAGATCGCGCACGCTGCGATGCCGCTCGACCGCGTAGCGGATGGCCCGAAGCAGCGAGCCGCGGTCGAGCGTTCCTTTGAGCAGGTAGTCCTCTGCGCCGCGATGGAGCGCGTCCTTGGCGAGCGTCTCGTCGTTGCGTCCCGTCAGGACGATCACCGGAATCTCGTCCAGGCAGTCCTCGAGCTTCGTGAGCGCCTCGAGGTCTTTCGCGTCGGGAAGGCCGAGGTCGAGAAGCACCATGTCGACGTCGCCGGCGTCCACTTCCGCGCACGCCTCGGCGGCGGTGGTCACGTGGCGGACGGCGAAATGGGGATTGGTCGAGGTCCCGAGGAGCTCGCGCAACAAGCTCGCGGACGCAGGGTCATCCTCCACGATCAACAACCGGAGAGTCCTGGTATCCGGCACTGCAAGCACAGAGAACCCCATAAGACCGCGGCGCACATTTTTGTGTGACGGCTGTCACGACTTCAGGCAAAAAATGCGCCCATCACAATCTCAGCTCGCGGAACGCCCGAGGGATCTCCGCCGTGAACAGGACCTTCGTTCCCGTCCGTGGATGCGCGAAGCCGAGGTCGCGGGCGTGCAGAGCGAGGCGGCGGAGCTCGAGGTCGCGGCCCTTGCCGTACATGGTGTCGCCGACGACGGGATGCCCGGCCTCGGCGAGATGCACCCGGATCTGATTGCGCCGTCCCGTCTCCAGCCGGAGCTCGAGCATCGAGTAGCGGCGGCCTGATGCAACGGTGCGGTAGTGCGTGATCGCCTCTTTGCCCATCGCCGGATCCGTCACGCTGCGTACGCGGAGATCGCGATCCTCGGCGAGGAAGGTGCGGAACGTGCCCGTCGGCTCACGCAGCTTGCCGTAAACGATCGCGACGTAGACGCGATCGATTTGATGCGCGGCGAAGAGCTCCTGCAGGCGATCGCGCATGAACGTCGTCTTCGCGAAGACGAGGACGCCCGAGGTGTCGCGGTCGAGGCGGTGAACGTGGTGCACGTGCGCGTACCCGTTCAGCAGAGCCTCCGCGTTCTCGTGGCGCACTTCCTCCGTGGGGACGCTGAGGAGATGTTCGGCTTTGTCGACGACGATGAGGTCCGCGTCCTCGAAGAGGATCCGGATCCGCGGATCGAGGCGGGCCGAGTGCGAGACGACGTCGACGCGGTCGTCGTCGCCGACCTCGCGCTTCGCATCGCGCTCCGGCTCGCCGTTCACGCGCACGCGGTCGCTCTTGAGCATCGTGCGCAGCGTCGTCTTCGAAGAGTCGGGGAAGAGCTGCTGGAGTCTGTCGAGGAGGAGCACGGGGGCATCGTATGTCACAGCTACGCACGCGGAGCGGATCGTTCGCGGGGTACGAGTGCTGAGTGCTGAGTCCTGAGTGCAGCTCCGCGGAAACGGTGTCCATACTGCAGGGGCCTCGTAGCAGGCGACAGATTGGAAGCCCCGGCTTCAGGGCGTGTTGCCCAATGCCCGCGTAGCGGGCTACAGGGAGTAGCCCCCGGCTTCAGCCGACGGCTTCAGCCGGGGGTCGTGTGGTGGACGCCAATCGAGCCCGCGTAGCGGGCGACAGATTCGTTTGCCGTCCGCAACGCCAGCACCCAGCACCCAGCACCCAGCACCCAGCACCCAGCACCCAGCACCCAGCACCCAGCACCCAGCACCCAGCACCCAGCACCCAGACTCAGCACCCAGACTCAGCACCCAGACTCAGCACCCCGCACCGAACACCCATCACCCCGAGTGGGGCGCGGCGCGCCGGCTCACAGCTCCGCGAGCATGAGCCCGGACGCCTCGTCGATGACCGAGAGCACGGCGCGGGTGCCGTCCGGGGAGATGGCGAACGTCTCCGCGACCGCATCCGCGTCGGCGGGCAGAAGCTCGCGTCGCGACGCGGTCGTGTCGACGTCCGGCTCGAAGGGCTGGGTGAAGATCGTGATGCGGCCCGATGGGTCCGTTGCGCGGAACGCGATCGTGTGGGTCGCACCAATCCACTGCGCGCGCGTCGCGACCACCCCACCGATCCCCGTGGCGAGATGAAACACGCGTCGATCCGCGACGCGCACGACGTCGATCGCGTTCGCCCCTCCCTCCTCGGGGCGCTGGAAGACGACGAATGCGCCGTCGGCGGAAACGGCGGGATGAATGGTCTCGCCGGCGACGACGAGCTCCGGAGCGCCGCCTCCTCGCGGGATACGCCACAGGCCGTCGGTCTTCGGGTTGCTCGAGTCGTAGTAGATCCATTCGCCGCTCGCGGGGAGCGAGGGGTTCTGCGCATCGACGCCGTCACGCGTGACCTGCTGCGGGCTCGCGCCGTCGAGCGAGGCCGACCAGATCTCGAAGTGGCCGCCGCGGCTCGAGCTCCAGAACAGCGACGAGCCGGCGGGATGCGGATCCCAGTCGATGGCGCGATGATCGGTGATGCGGTGCACGCGACCGCTGTCGAGCATCACCTCCCAGAGATCGACGTTTCCGCCGCGATCGGAGGCGAAGACGACGCTCGCACCGTCGCGCGCATACGCGGGCTGGCGGTCGACACTCATGCCGCGCGAGAGCCAGCGCGGAGGGCGTGCTCCATCGAGCGCCACTTCCCGCAGGCCCTGTCGGGTCACATCCTCGGTGAAAACGATGCCGCGGTCGCCGACGAGGTCGACGGTGTCGGCGGCACTGTGCGGAGTGTGAAGAAGGACGCGCGCCCGTCCGCTGGCGACGTCGTGCCGTACGAGGACGCTGCTGCCGCGCCGGCGCGGTAGTCCTCCGCCGGCCAGGGCCTGGAGCTCGGCGTAGATCACGGCCTCGCCGTCCCGCGTCCATGCGACGCCGGAGATGAGGCCATGCGGCTGCTCGCGCCGCAACACGCGTCGCGCGCGTGACTCGACATCGACGAGCATCACCGCACCGGGCTGGGTGCTGTGCGGGCTGAACGTCACGGCGATGCGCGATCCGTCCGGCGACCACCGCGGCGCCGAAAGCTCTTCGTCCTGCGATGCGGCAAGCTCGCGCACGGCGCCTCCATCGACGGAGGCGATGCAGAGCGTGGAGAAACGGTCCGCGGCGATGCGGTTGCGGATGAACGCGACCCGTTTGCCGTCCGGCGACCAGTCGCCGTCGAAGGCGTTGTCGATGAGCTTGCGCGGCTCGCCGCCGACCACCGGCACGCGATACAGCGCGCTGAAGCCGCCGGACGTCCGCGTGAACAGCAGGGTCGCGCCGTCCCGCGCGAACCGTGGCGCCGAGTCGTCGGGTCCGGACGTCACGGGCGCCTCCGTGCCGTCGGCGAGTTGCTCGAGCCAGATGCGCCGCGCGCCGTCGCGTGACGACACGTATGCGATCAGCTTCCCATCCGGGGACGCTGCGGGCGACGTGTCGCGGCCGGAGTAGGTGAGGACGCGGAGATGCGGCGGCTCGGGCGGGTCGGTGTCGCGCGAGAGGATCCCCGCCGCGACGAGCGCCGCGGCGAGGAGGGCGAGAATGACGACGCGCGGCTGCAGCCGCCGTGGTTTCTCGTCGCGGCGCGAAGCCGGCGAAGGCTGGCTCGTCGTGACCATCTTGGCCGCGGTCTCGAGCGCGAACGCGAGATCGCGCGCGGACGAGAATCGCTGGCCCGGATCTTTCTCGAGGCAGCGATGGACGAGCGAGGAGACCGAGTCGGGGAGGTTCGCCAGCTCCGGCGTGTCATCGACGAGGATCGAGCTCATCGTCTCCACCGGCGAGCGCGCGTGGAACGGCACGTGGCCGGTGAGCATCTCGAACAGGACGATGCCGAGGGAGAAGATGTCCGAGCGCGCGTCGAGCGGGCCGCCCCGGACCTGCTCGGGCGACATGTAGTGCGCCGTTCCCATGACGATCCCGGGATCGGTGCGCAGGGCCGTCGCGGCGCCGGTGCTTGGCTGCGTCGTCGCCAGGCCGAAGTCGAGGATCTTCAGCAGGTCGCCGGGCGTGATGAACACGTTCTCCGGCTTGAGGTCGCGGTGGATGACGCCCTTCGCATGCGCGGCCGCGAGCCCCGACGCGATCTGCGCGGCCCACAGCAGCGCTTTGCGCACGCTCAGGCGCGGGCCGTCCAGGCGGTCGCGTAACGTCTCGCCCTCGAGGAGCTCCATGACCAGGTAGGGCGCACTCGTGCCCGACTGCTCCAGCTCACCGACGTCGTACAGCGCGCAGAGGTTCGGATGGCTCAGGGACGACAGCGCGCGGGCCTCGCGCTCGAAGCGCATGCGCGTCTCCGGATCGCTCCAGCGATGCTGCGGCAGGACCTTGATCGCCACGGCCCGGTCGAGACGCGTGTCCGTCGCCCGGAACACATGCCCCATCCCGCCGGCGCCGATCTCGGCGTCGATCCGGTAAGGCCCAAGGCGCGCACCCGCGATGAGAGGCATGAAGGGACGGGCGATGGTAGCAAACGCGGATCACGCGAAGCGTTGCCAGAGTCGGCGTGCGTCTTCGGGGAGGTCGGGGAGATGTGGTTCCACAGCTGTCCGAAGACTCGGGTCCATTCGGAGAAGCTGTTCGATGTCCCACGCGTCCTGCGGTCCGCCGGCAAACAGCTTCAGTAGGATGAGATCGGCGGCATGGACCACAGGCCACGTTTCATCCCCGAGCGCGATCGGCTCTGCGCGTCGTACGACAGCCGCCTGCCATTTGTACTTTCCGACCACGACGTCGACGATGTCGTCGTCGAACGTGATCGTTGCCACTCCTGCCAGAGGATCATCGAAGTCGCCGCGACGAACGTCAATCGTCGCGCCGGGGAGCTCCGCCCAGAATTCTTCGCGCAGCACCTTGCGATCCGTTGTCAGAACATCGGTGTCGGAGGACACCGCGAAAGCCCATCGCGCGTGCGCCGATGATCGCGAAGGGCACATCGCGCGCGGCAAGGTGACGGAAGACCGTGGCTTCGCTCATCGCACTTTGGTGCGGGATGGAACAGGTCTCACCGCCTGCCGCTGTTCGCGAATCCTTCGGAGTGCCTCTTCGCGAGATAGTCCGCTACCGGCCATGAAGTCCTCGATTCCGCGCTCGCGCAGCTTCGCGGCGAGTCTTGAACGCTGTTGTGATGTCAAAGCGCGAATGCGCGCCTCGTGCGCGGCACGTACTTCCTCTGCCACCCGCGATCGCATTCACCGAGTATAGCCGCGCACCACTTCCGCGACGTCGCGCTTCCGCCCGTCCACCTCGTAGTTGAGCCGACGCATCGTGGCGTCGTCGAGGCGACCGCGAAGCGACTCGATGGCCGCGGATGCGCCTTTGCAGCGCTCGTCGAGATCCGTTCGGGACACGACCACGGCGTCGTAGGGCGGGAAGTAGCGGCGGTCGTCTTCGAGGATGATCAGGCCGAGGGGATCGATGAGGCCGTCCGTGGAGTTGCCGGCGATGAGGTCGACCTCGCCGCTCGCCAGCGCCTTGTACGTGAGACCGAGGTCCATCGTGCGCGGCGGGCGCGCCACGCGGAGCCCGTACGCCTCCTGCAGGCCCGTCCAGCCGTCAGGCCGCTCGGTGAACTCGTAGCCGAATCCGGGACGGAGAGTCGACGCGATCTTCGCCAGATCGGAGATCGTCCGGAGGCCGTGGCGCTCCGCGTCGCTCTTGCGCACGATCATCGCAAACGTGTTGTTGAAGCCGAGGGGAGGCGACCAACTTAGGCCGCGTTTCTCGTACGCGTCGCGCACGATCGCATCGACGCGCGCGCGGTCGTTCAGCGACGGTTGTTTGAGGATCGCCGTGAGCGCGGTGCCGGAGTACTCGACGTACGCGTCGATCGCGCCGGAGCGGATCGCGGAGTCGCACACGAACGTCCCGCCCATGTTCAGGCGGCGGTCGACCTTACATCCCGCCGACTCGAGCTTCTGCGCGAGCAACTCGCCGAGGATCACCGACTCGGTGAAGTTCTTCGAGCCGATGACGATGGCGCGCTGCTCGCTCCTGCACGCGACGAAAATCAGCAGCGCGACGAGCAGCCGCCTCATGTCTCACCTCGGCGGCGCGCGAAGTGACGCTCGACGCGGGTGAGGACGAAGTCCGCGGCCAGCGCGAGCAGCGCGGCGGGCAGCGCGCCGGAGAGGATCAGGCGCGTGTCGACCATGGCCACGCCGCGGAAGATCAGCGTGCCCAGGCCGCCGCCGCCGATGGCCGCGGCGATCGTCGCGACGCCGATCGCGGTCACGGCGGCGATGCGGATCCCGGCCACGATCGCCGGCGTCGCGAGCGGCAGCTCGATCGACCAGAGCAGCTGGCGATCGGTCATCCCCATCGCCGTTGCCGCTTCGCGCACGTGCGGATCGACGCGCTGCAGGCCGACCAGCGTGCTGCGTACGATCGGCAGGAGCGAGTAGAGGACGAGGGCCACGATCGCCGGCGGCGCGCCGATCCCTCCGATGAACGGAAGGGGAATCAGGAAGCCGAACATCGCCAGCGAGGGAATGGTCTGAATCGCGTCCGTCACGCGCAGCGCGATCCCGCCGACGCGCCGCCGCCGGTGCGCGACCGTTCCGAGCGGCACCCCCGCGGCGATGGCGATCGTCACCGCCACGAGGACAATGACCAGGTGCTCGCCGGTGAGTCGAAGAAGGGTCATGTCGCCGATGCCAGGAATCTTCTCACGAGGGGATGCTCGTGCGTCGCGAGCCCCTCGGGTGTTGCGTCCGCGATGACCCGGCCCGCGTCGAGCACGATGATCCGCTGTGCGATCCGCAGCGCCTCGCGGACGTCGTGCGTGACGAAGACGAGTGTCGGGTTGGGGGGTTGGGGGTGGGGGGGGGGGGGGGGGTGGGCCGCCACCCCGGGGGCCCGCCC
>CAZLGP010000043.1:0-10674 GCA_964558905.1 uncultured Thermoanaerobaculia bacterium
GATGATCGCCAGCACACCGTTGTTCGAGTGAAGGTCCACCGCTGCGTAGGTTTGCATCACAAACTCCTCTCACCGCCGATGCTGCGCCCTCATCGGCGACGGGCCAAGCCTGCTAGATGCGTATCAGGCCTTCGTTCTTCGATCCGTTCCGCGGGATCCGTTCCGCGGGGTCAGGCCTTCGTTCTTCGGACTTGCTTGGGAGTTTCCGTTCCGAGCAGGTCCCGACCAGAAACCTCCGCGGTGCATCCGACGGCATAAAAACGAACACCGAAGGCCTGACCCCACCTCGGACCACCTCGGAGCCCCCCACCTAGGAGCCCCTAGGAGCCCTGACCTCACCCGGGGTGGCGGCGCGGGACGCCTCCACATCAGCCGCCGGGACGGCGGCGCGCGCCCTTCAGGTTCGAACTTCATCGTTCATCGGTCACCACTCGCTCAGGACACGCCCAGCACTCAGGACTCAGGACTCAGGACTCAGGACTCAGGACTCAACACCCAGTACCGAGCACCCAGCACTCGGCACCCAGCACTCAGCACCCAGCACCCAGCACCCAGCACTCATCCTTCATCCTTCCGGCCTTCCGGGCCACCGCTGGAGCGCGAGCCCGCACCGCGGCGCGTGATTTGCTAATGTACGCCGCGCATGACCCGCTCAGTCTGGTCGCCGACCGCCGGTGGAGGAGGCTCGTTCCTGCTGCGGCAGTGGAAGGTCTTCTCCAACGAGGCTGGGGCACCCGCATGTCGTAGCTGACTCCATCATCCGATGACACGATGCATTTCGATTCGGTGCGGATCGCGCGCACGAGGGGGCCTGTCATGAACGTAGCTTCGATGATGTCCACACCCGTCTTCACGGCAACGAAAGACACCCCGATCGCCGAGGTCGCGCGCACGATGAAGGAGCGGCGCGTGAGCGCGATTCCGGTCGTCGATCACGACCAGAAGGTCGTTGGCGTCGTGACCGTCTCCGATCTGATCCCGCAGGCGCGCAGTGCACCGGCCTCAAACGATCACCTCATCGACGGAGGCACGCCATCGGGACGGACATGACGGCGGCGACCTCGCCCACCGGCCGGAGCAGCGCCTTCGCCGTTCTGCCGCTCGCGCTGCTCGCGGTGTTCGTGTGGCTCGCCTTCACGGTGCGCGAGCCGCGCGTGGTCCGCCTGCCGCTCGGCGCCGAGGCGCTCGGCTTCACGCTGTCGTTCCGCCTGGACGGGCTGTCGATCCTCTTCGGCACACTGATCAGCGCCATCGGCGTCCTCGTCTTCGTCTACGGCGCGGCGTATCTCGCCGGCCGTCGCGACATCGTGCGCTTCTTCTGCTGGCTGTCGCTCTTCATGGTGGCGATGATCGGCATCGTCGTCGCCGAGAACCTGATCGCGCTCTTCATCTTCTGGGAGCTGACGAGCCTCTCGTCCTGGTTCCTGATCGGCACCGATCACGAGCGTGCGTCGGCGCGCGAGGCGGCGCTGCCGGCGCTGCTGGTGACGGGCGGTGGCGGCATGGCCATGATGGCCGGCTTCGTGATGCTCGGCTCGGTCGCCGGCAGCTTCGAGTTGACGGCCATCCAGGCGCAGGCGGACGTGGTGCGCTCCCACGCGCTCTATTTGCCGATCCTCCTGCTGGTCGCCGCCGGCGCATTCACGAAGTCCGCGCAGGTGCCGTTCCACTTCTGGCTCCCGTCGGCGATGGAAGCACCGACGCCGGTCAGCGCGTACCTCCACTCCGCCACGATGGTGAAGGCCGGTGTGTTCCTCGTGGCGCGGCTGCTGACCGTGCTCGGCGGAACGCCGGAGTGGATCGCTCTGCTCGGCACGGTGGGAGCGGCGACGATGCTCACCGGCGCGGTGCTCGCCGTCTTCGCGACAGACATCAAGAAGATCCTTGCCTACACCACGATCAGCGCGCTCGGCAGCCTCGTGCTACTGATCGGCATCGGCTCGCCGGCGGCCGTGCAGGCGGCCGTGGTCTTCGTGTTTGCGCACGCGCTCTACAAGGCCGCGCTGTTCATGGTCGGCGGGATCATCGACCACGAGACCGGCACGCGCGACGTCGAGCGCCTCGGCGGCCTGCGGCGGGCGATGCCGTTCACGACCGCCGCCGCGGTGGCGGGCGCGATCTCGCTCGCATCGTTCGGTCCCGTGCTGAGCTTCGCCGGCAAGGAGATGGTCGTGCTGGCGATCGCGGGCAGCGGGCGGTGGAGCATCGCGCTGCAGGCGGCGGTCTACACGACGTCCATGCTCCTCGCCGCCGCCGCGGCGCTCGTCGCGTTCCGTCCGTTCTTCGGCGAGGCGGTGGAGCCGGTGCGCGCGCACGACCCCTCGCCGGCGATGTGGCTGCCACCGCTGATCCTCGCGGGGAGCGGCATCGTCATCGGCCTCCTTCCGCACGGCATCGCCGCCCTGCTGCTCGCACCCGCGGCCGCCGCGGTGCATCCCGATGCCGGAGGGCTGCACGTGGCGCTGTGGCACGGTGTCAACGTCCCGCTGATTCTTGCCGCGGCGGCGACTGCCGCGGGCGTCGTCCTGTTTCGCACGCGGACCGCCTGGCGGCGAGTCTCAGCGCCGCTCGCGCGCTTTCGCTTTGGGCCGGAAACGATCTGGAATGCAAGCCTGCGCGGCACGCTCCGGTTCGCGGCGTGGCAAGCGCGCGTCCTGCAGAGCGGCTATCTGCGGTTCTATCTCCTCTTCATCATCACCACGCTGGTCATGCTGCTCGCCGCCGGCGCGACGGCGGGAGGATTCCGCTTCACGATTGCGTTTCAGGATGTGCTCCTGCACGAGCTCTTCTTCTCCGCGATCATCGGCGCCGGGGCCTTATTCGCCGTCCGCTCGCGGTCGCGCCTCGGCTCGGTGGCCGCGCTCGGCGTCGTCGGCTACTCCGTCGCGCTGCTGTACATCTTCTTCAGCGCGCCCGACCTGGCCATGACCCAGTTCCTGATCGAGACGCTGACGGTAATCCTCTTCGTCCTGGTCATCTACCGGCTGCCGCGGTTCACGCTGCTGACCGGGCCGGTCGAGCGCGGGCGGGACATCGTCGTCTGCACGCTCGCCGGAGCGGCCATCGCGGCCCTCGTGCTCGCGGCGACGAGCGAGAAGGTCGAGCCGGTCCTGAGCCGCTTCTACGCGGCGAATTCCGTCGAGGTCGCGCACGGGCGGAACATCGTCAACGTGATCCTGGTCGACTTCCGCGCCCTCGACACACTGGGCGAGATCACGGTCGTCGCCGTCGCCGCGATTGGCGTCCTGGCGCTGCTCCGCCTGCGGCCGGAAGGGGGTCGCACATGAGCTCACTGATTCTGCGCACCGCGGCGCGCTTTCTCATTCCGCTGCTGGTGCTGTTCTCGATCTACACCCTCTTTCGAGGGCACAACCAGCCGGGCGGAGGATTCGCGGGAGGGCTGCTCGCGGCCACGGCCTTCGCCCTCTACGTTTTCGCATGGAGTGCCGCGGCTGCCAAGAAGGCGTTGGCCATCGACCCGCACGGGCTGATCGGAACCGGGCTCCTGCTCGCGCTCGGCAGCGGCGTCCTGTCGCTGTTCGGCGGTCATGCATTTCTCACGGGCCTCTGGGCGAAGCTGCCGGTCTCGGAGCAGTCCGGCCTGGCCCTCGGCACGCCGGTCGTGTTCGACATCGGGGTCTATCTCGTCATCGTCGGCTCGGCGATTCTGATCATCACGTCTCTGACAGAAGAACAGGAGGAACGGGACCCGTGCTGACGGTTCTGCCGCTCGTCATCGGAGCGCTCTACGGAATGGGGCTGTACATGATGCTGCGCCGGAGCATGGTGAAGCTGATCATCGGCCTCGCGTTGATCGGTCACGCCGCGAACCTGCTGATCTTCGTCGCGGGGTCGGGGCGCGGGCTCGTGCGCGGCGGTCCGCCGATCATCGCCGAGGGGCAGACCGTGCCCCAGGCGGCGATCGCCGATCCCGTTCCGCAGGCCCTGATCCTGACCGCGATCGTGATCGGGTTCGGCGTTCTGGCATTCGCGCTCGTGCTCTTCCACCGGACGTACGACGCCGTCGGCGTCGACGATCTCGACACGCTGACGACGACCGAACGATGAACGTCCTGCTCATTCTTCCGATCGCGATCCCGATGCTCGCCGGAGCGGTCTCGCTGCTGGCCTGGCGCCGGCCGGTCGTGCAGCGCGCGATCGCAACCGGCGCTTCGGCGTCGCTGCTGCTGGTCTCGCTGGCGCTTTTGGCGCTCGTGCGTCTGGGCGGCATTGCCGTCACGGAGATCGGCTCGTGGCCCGCGTCGTACGGCATCGTGCTCGTCGCGGACCTGCTGAGCGTGCTGATGCTGAGCGTCTCCTCCGCGATCTGGCTGGCGGTCGTCGTCTACTCGCGCGCGTCGATCGACCGCCGGCGTGAGGCCTTCGGCTACTACCCCCTGCTGTCGTTTCTGATGATGGGCGTCTGCGGCGCCTTCCTCACCGGGGATCTGTTCAACCTCTACGTCTGGTTCGAGGTCATGCTGATCTCGTCGTTCGTGCTGATGGCCCTCGGCGGCGAGCGCGCGCAGATGGAGTCGGCGCTCAAGTACGTCACCTTGAACCTCATGTCCTCCGCGCTGTTCCTGGCGGGCATCGGCATCTTGTACGGCGTGACGGGCGTCCTGAACATGGCCGAGTTGGCCGAGCGCCTCGGCGCGGTGAGCCAGCCCGGCCTCGTCGCCGCGATCGCCATGCTCTTCCTGGTCGCCTTCGGTATCAAGGCGGCCGTGTTCCCGCTCTTCTTCTGGCTTCCCGCGTCCTACCACACGCCTCCCGCCGCGGCCTCGGCGATCTTCGCCGGGCTGCTGACGAAAGTCGGCGTGTACGCGCTGCTCCGTACCTTCACGCTGCTGTTCGTGCAGGATCCCGCCTTCACCCACAACCTCATCCTGGTCATCGCCGGTCTGACGATGATCACCGGCGTCCTCGGCGCGGTGGCGCAGAACGAAATGCGGCGCATCCTCTCGTTCCACATCATCAGCCAGATCGGCTACATGATCATGGGACTGGGAATCTTCACCCGCTTCGCCCTGGCCGCGTCGATCTTCTATGTCGTCCACCACATGATCGTGAAGACGAACCTGTTTCTCGTCAGCGGCGTGGTGCACCGCCTCCGCGGGACGTATCAGCTCAAGGATCTCGGCGGGATCTACCGCTCCAGTCCTCTGCTCGGCGCGCTCTTCCTCATCCCGGCGATGTCGCTGGCCGGCATCCCGCCGCTGTCCGGCTTCTTCGCGAAGCTCGGGTTGATCCAAGCAGGCATCGGCACGGGCGACTACGCGATCGTGGCGGTGGCCATCGTGACCGGATTCTTCACGCTCTACTCGATGACCAAGATCTGGAACGAGGCGTTCTGGAAAGCGGCACCGTCGCCGCACGCCGAGTCGGAGCGGACGGATAAACGGATGACGATCCCCATCGGCGCGTTGGCGGCGATCACCATCGCGGTCGGCCTCGCCGCGGGATGGCTCTTCGACGTCAGCCTGGAGGCGTCGGAGCAGATGCTCGACCGGCGCGCCTACATCGAGGCGGTGCTGCGATGAGTGCATCGGCGGGATTCCTCAGCAATCTCCTGCTGGCTGTGTTCTGGGCCCTCGCCAGCGGCCGGATGACCTTCGGCACGCTCGTCGTCGGCTTCATCGCCGGGTTCGCGACGCTGTTCGTCACCCGGCGCGCGACCGGGGCCGAGGCGTATACCCGGAAGGCGCGACGTGCCGCGGCCCTCGCACTGTTCTTCGTCCGCGAGCTCGTGGAAGCCAATCTTCGCCTGGCGTACGACGTCTTGACGCCGACGCACTACATGCGCCCGGCGATCGTCGCCCTTCCGCTCGACGCGCGGAGCGACTTCGAGATCACGCTGCTGGCGAACCTGATCACGCTCACCCCCGGCACGCTGGCCCTGCACGTGTCCGAGGATCGCGGGATCCTCTACATTCACTCCGTCTACACGCCTGATGCCGACGAGCTGAGGCGCACCATCAAGGAAGGCCTCGAGCGGCGCATCCTGGAGCTGACGCGATGACGGTGATCGGCACCTGTTTCGCGCTGCTGTGCGCGGCGCTCCTGCTGGCGTTCGTGCGGCTCGTCAAAGGACCGACCGTAGCCGACCGCGTGGTGGCGCTCGACCTGCTGGCCGTCATCTCCGTCGGGGCGATCATCGTGTACGGCGTGGCCACCGACCTGCCGGTGTTTCTCGACGCGGCCATCGTCCTGGCGCTGGTCGGCTTCGCCGGCACGATCGCCTTCGCCAAGTACCTCGAGCGGAGGAGGGGGCGCCGATGAACGTCTTGGCCTCGGGCCTGCTTCTCACCGGCTGCGCGTTCCTGTTGCTCGCGGCGGTGGGAATCGTGCGCATGCCCGATCTCTACATCCGCATGTCGACCGCCTCGAAGGCGGTGACGCTGGGCGTCGGCTGCCTCGCCATCGGACTCGCCGTCGACATGAACGACTCCGGGGTGACCACCCGGGTCATCCTGTTGATCATCCTCTTCCTGATGAAGGCACCCGTGGCCGCGCACATGCTCGGCCGGGCCGCCTACATGACCGGCGTGCCGCTCTGGGAGGCAACCGTGGTCGATGAGATGAAAGGGCAGTATCCCGAACACGATCAGGCCGCTCCCGAGAATGACGGAAACGACCCTGATGCGCGGTGAAGAACTTCATCCTTCATCCTTCATCCCATGATTCTCTCCGTCCTCGACCAGTCCCCCATTTCCGAACGCTCCACGGGCGCGCAGGCGGTGCGCAACTCCGTCGACCTGGCCCGTTTCGCCGAGACCCTCGGCTACGAGCGTTACTGGGTCGCGGAGCACCACGGCACACCGTCGCTCGCCTGCGCGAGTCCCGAGGCGCTGATCGGACCGATCGCGATGGCAACGTCGCGCATGCGCATTGGCAGCGGCGGCGTGATGCTGCCGCACTACAGTCCTCTCAAGGTTGCCGAGACGTTCAGCATGTTCGCCGCGCTCGCACCGGGGCGCATCGACCTCGGCCTGGGCCGCGCGGCGGGGACCGATCCGGTGACCACCTTCGCATTGCAGCGCGACCGGCGCCAGGCCTCTCCCGACGACTTCCCCGCGCAGCTCTACGAGCTCCTCGCCTATCTCGACAACGAGCTCCCCGACGATCATCCGTTCGCGCGCCTGGCCATGCTCCCAGGCCTTCCCGAGCGCCCGCACCCATGGCTCCTCGGCAGCTCCCCACAGAGCGCGATCTGGGCCGCGGAGCTGGGGCTACCGTATGCGTTCGCGGACTTCATCAATCCGCACGGCGCGGAGATCGTCGCCGACTACCGCAGGCGCTTCGAGCCTTCACGCCACGCCGCCGTGCCGCGCGTCATCGCCGCGGTGTGGGCCATCTGCGCCGACACGGACGACGAGGCCCGACGGATCGCCTCGAGCGCGAAGATGATGTTCACACTCTTCTTCCGCGGGCAGCTCATCCCCATCCCGCCGATTGAAAAGGCGCTCGCGTTTCTCGAACGGCAACCGAAGGACGACGATCCGTTCCGCATGCGCCGCCGGGCCATCGTCGGCTCCCCCGACACCGCGCGCAAGGGGATCGAAGAAGCGGCCGCGGAGTACGGCGCAGACGAGGTGATGCTCGTGAACATCACCTTCGACCACGAAGACCGGAAGCGCTCGTACGAGCTGATCGCGCAAGCATTCTAGGAGTGCGACGGCGATGGGACGAATAGGACGAATGGGACGAATAGGACGAATAGGGAGGAGACGCCCGGTATCTCCCTATTCGTCCTATTCGTCCTATTCTTCCCATCCGTCCCATCCGTCCCATCCGTCCTATTCGTCCTATCCGTCCTATTCGTCCTATCGCCGCCGCACTCCTAAAACAATCCCATCTGATAGTCGCGGAACGCCTGCACGATCTCCTCGCGCGTGTTCATGACGAACGGCCCGTGGGCGACGATCGGCTCGCCGTACGGCGCGGCGTGACCGAACAGCGCGACCGCATCCGCGATCGACTCGACCTCGATCGCGTCGCCGTCGGCGGCGAAGTGAATGAGCTCCATCGCCCGTCCGGCGTTCAGTTCACCGCGCACGATGTAGAAGAACACGTTCCGCTCGCGCGGCGCGGGCAGCGTGATCCGCGAGCCCCCCTTCATCCAAAACGTCGTCATGACGACGCCCGTCAGAGACTCCACCGGGCCGACGACTCCGTCGAACGAGCCGGAGATCAGATTCACCGTGACGCCATCCTTCTCGATCGAGGGGATGTCCCCGCGCTGCAGACCGACGTACCGCGGCACCGTCATCTTCAGTCGCGCCGGCAGATTCACCCACAACTGCAGGATCTCCAATGGTCCGCCGCTGCGCCGGAACGCCTCGGGCGACAGCTCCTCGTGCACCAGCCCGCGCCCCGCCGTCATCCACTGCACCCCGCCTGCGTCGATGACACTCTCGTGGCCTCCCGTGTCCTTGTGCGACAGCGACCCCTCGAGGATGAACGTGACCGTCTCGAACCCGCGGTGCGGATGCGGTCCGAACGGCAGCCCGCGATTGTTCGGCGGATAGACCTGCGGCCCGTGGTGATTGAGAAAGAGAAACGGATCGATCTGCTCGAGCTCGCCGTTGGGCAGCGGGCGCTGCGTGCGCAGATCGCCGATGTCATCGGAGAGCGCGGGATAGCGGCGGAGAACGCTTCGGAACGTCATGGTCACAATGCTACCGGTTGGCGGTTGGCGGTTGGCGGTTGACGGTGGCGGTTGAATGCGAGGAGTGGCTCTTCCTGCCACCCGCCACCCGCCAACCGACAACCGCCAACCGACTGCGCTATCATCTACGCCGAGCCCACGAATGAGCGCACCACGCCGATTCTGCCTCGTGCTGGTCAAGCCGTCGCATTACGACGACGACGGTTATGTCATCCAGTGGTTCCGTTCCGCGATTCCCTCGAACTCGCTGGCGGCTCTTTACGGCCTGGCCCGCGACTGCGCGGCGCGCAAGATCCTCGGCGACGACGTCGAGATCGAGATCCATCCGATCGACGAGACCAACACGCGCGTCCGTCCCGAACGAGTCGCGAAGCGGATCGAGAAGGCCGGGGCCGGAATGGTCATGCTCGTCGGCGTGCAGTCGAATCAGTTCCCGCGCGCGCTCGACCTCGCCCGCCCGCTCCTCGAGCGCGGCGTCAGCGTGGCGATCGGCGGCTTCCACGTCTCCGGCACGATCAGCATGCTCGAAGGCAAAGACGCCGGGCTGCAGGAGGCGAAGGAGATGGGCATCACCATCTTCGCCGGCGAAGCCGAGGGGCGGATCGAGGAGGTACTGCGCGACGCGTACGCGGGCATGCTGAAGCCTTTCTACAACTACATGAACGACCTGCCCAACATCGAGGGAGCTCCCATTCCCCTGATCACGGCCTTGCGGGCGTGGCGCACCGCGGGCGGGGTGACGAGCTTCGATGCCGGGCGCGGCTGTCCGTTCCAGTGCTCGTTCTGCACGATCATCAACGTGCAGGGCCGCAAGTCCCGCCGCCGGTCGCCGGATGACATCGAGCAGATCGTCCGCCAGAACGTTGCTCAGGGTCTGCACAGTTTCTTCATCACCGACGACAACTTCGCCCGCAACTCCGAGTGGGAGGCGATCCTCGACCGGCTCATCAAGCTGAGGAAAGAGGACGGGATCAGGATCCATTTCATCATCCAGGTCGACACGCTCTGCCACAAGATCCCGCACTTCATCGAAAAGTGCGCGCGGGCCGGCGTGCGGCGCGTGTTCATCGGCCTCGAGAACATCAATCCCGAAAGCCTCGTCGGCGCGAAGAAGCGCCAGAACAAGATCACCGAGTACCGCAAGATGCTGCTGGCCTGGAAAGAAGCGCGGGTCATCACCTACGCCGGCTACATCCTCGGATTTCCGACCGACACGCCGGAGTCGATCAAGCGCGACATGGAGATCATCAAGCGCGAGCTCCCGGTCGACGTGCTGGAGTTCTTCTTCCTCACGCCCCTGCCCGGCTCGGAAGACCATCAGACGCTCGTCCACAAAGGCGTTCCCGTCGATCCGGATCTCAACAAATACGACCTCAACCACGTCTGCACCGCGCATCCACGGATGTCGAAAGGCGAGTGGGAAGGCGCGTACCGCATGGCCTGGAAGTCGTACTACACGAAGGAGCACGTCGAGGCCGTCCTGCGCCGCCTCATCGCGAAGCGCGCCTCGGCGTCGAACGCAATCCTGCTCATGACCTGGTTCGGCGGATCGATCCACATCGAGGGAGTGCACCCCCTCGAGGCCGGCCTGTTCCGCTACAAGTTCCGGCGCGACCGGAGGCCCGGCTTCGCCATCGAGCCCCGCTGGAAGTTCTATCCGAAGTACTTCTTCGAATCGATCGCAAAACTGGGACGCTGGGCCTCCACCTACGCGGGCCTGCGCCTGATCTACATGCGGGCCAAGCGCGATCCGAAAAAGTACGAGTACATGGACACCGCACTCACGCCGGTCACGGACCACGACGTCGAGGATCTGGAGATGTTCCACCAGACCGCGGCGGCCGAGGCCTTCGTGGCGCGGGAGGCGCGCCGCCCGGCGGCGAGCGCGCACGCCTCGTGATCAATCCGTCATTCTGAGAGGCTGTGAAGAATCCAGGGCGGCCCGGATTGCGAGCGCGACGGCGTCAGATGCGAGTCGCGCCGACGAGTCGCGCATGCACATC
>CAZLGP010000044.1:0-16810 GCA_964558905.1 uncultured Thermoanaerobaculia bacterium
TGGCCGCGCCCTCTCCGGCTCGAAAGACAACACCGTGCGGCTGTGGGACGTGGACAGCGGCCGCTGCCTGCGGGTGCTCGAAGGCCATGCCGACAGCGTCAATAGCGTGGCGTGGAGCAGCGACGGTGGCCGCGCCCTCTCCGCCTCTTACGAAAGCGTGCGGCTGTGGGACGTGGACAGCGGCCGCTGCCTGCGCGTGCTCGAAGGCCATGCCGACAGCGTCAATAGCGTGGCGTGGAGCAGCGACGGTGGCCGCGCCCTCTCGGCCGCTTCCAATGGCGTCTGGCGGGAGTGGGATGTGTCGGAATTCATCGTCGGCGCTCGAGCGGCAGAAATCCCAGCGCCGACCTTGCCGCTCGCGCCCGATCAGGTCCAATACACGAACGCCAAGGTCCTCCTCGTCGGCGAGAGCGGCGCGGGCAAGACCGGGCTTTCCAAGCGACTGGCCTTGAACGAGTGGGAACCCAGCGACTCGACGGTTGGCGCGTGGGCGACGCAGTGGAAGCTGCCCGTGCCTTCGGCTGAGGATGGCGGCGATGGCGTCGAGCGGGAAATCTGGCTCTGGGATTTCGGCGGGCAGGCGGACCAGCGTCTGATCCACCAGCTTTACATGGACGAGACCGCACTGGCCGTGCTGGTCTTCGACGGCCAGAAGGAAGACCTCTTCGAGACGCTGGGCCAGTGGGACCGCGATCTCACGCGCGCCTCGCGCAAAGAATTCGCCAAACTCTTGGTGGCTGGAAGAGTGGACGCAAGCGGTCTGCGCGTGAGCCGGAACCAGGTCGAAACGTTCGCGAGGGAACGTGGCTACACTCAGTTCCTGGAGACCAGCGCCAAGCTCAACCTGCGCTGCGCGGAGCTCCGGCAAGCCATCCTCGACGGCATCCCGTGGGAGAACATCCCCTGGCGCTCCTCGCCCCTTCTCTTCAAGCGACTGAAAGAGGAGATCGTCCGACTCAAAGACGCGGGCCGGGTGCTGATGCGCTTCAACGAGCTCCGCGAGACGCTGCAACTGCGCCTGTCGGGCGAGATGACGCGATTCACAGACCAGGAACTGCAAGCGGTCGTCCGTCTGCTCGCCGGCCCCGGCGTGGTGTGGGAGCTGAAGTTTGGCAGTTGGGTGCTGCTCCAGCCGGAACGCATCAATGCCTACGCGCAGGCGGTGATCCAGACGATGCGCGAAGATGAACATGAACGCGGCTGCCTGCCCGAAGAGCGCGTCTTGAACGGCGATCTTACCTACCACTCCTCCACCGAGCGCCTGGGAGCCGACGAGGAGCGGTTCGTCCTGCTGGCCATGCACCAGACGCTGGTCGAGCGTGGCCTCTGCCTGCGCGAGCACGGAGACAAGGGGACGCTGCTGGTCTTCCCGAGTTATTACCGGCGCGAACGCCCGGAACTGGTGGGGCATCCGGCCGTGCTCGTGAGTTACCGCTTCAACGGTTTCCTCGACGACATCTACGCCACGCTGGTGGTGCGGCTGCATCACACTGAGTCTTTTGAGAGCGATGAGCTGTGGCATTACGCCGCGGACTTCAAAACGCTCGGCGGCAAACAGCTCGGAGTCAAGCTGACCCGCCGAGGGGAAGGTGCAGGCGAACTGGAAGTCTATTTCGATCCGGCGATTGGAATCGGCGAAACGATCATCTTCAGCAAGTACGTCCACGAGCACCTGCTCCAGAGCTCCAGAGACGTGGTGCGGCTCCGCTATTACGTCTGTCCGCACTGCGGCACTCCGGTGGGCAACCGTGAGGTGGCGATGAAGCGGCTTGGTGACTGGTTGGAGCAACGGCCCGTGGACTCCGGCTCACCCGGACGCCTCAAGTCACGGATCGGGAAGACGGGAGCACCGACCATCATTTGTGCGAACTGCGAGAAGCGAGTGCCTATCTGGGACGATCTGGAGGAACATTTCGCCAGTTCGGAGACGAAGCAACGCGTGCGCGAGCTGCAGGAGCAGTCCGCCATCGTGCTGGACAACGAGAGCAAGGAACGCGCGCTGGTCGGCGACGTGATCTCAACGGTGGCGTTGGCAGGTCAGCTCAGTCGCGAATTCAACGTGAGCGACCACGGCATCGATATGGAGATCGAATTCAAGTCGGATGACGGCGAGGCCACGGGCCGGAAGCTGTATCTGCAACTGAAGTCGGGGGACTCCTACCTGCGCGAACGCAAGCGGGACGGAGCGGAGGTCTTCACCATCAAGGACGAGCGCCACGGCCGCTATTGGATGGCCCAGGCGTTTCCGGTGCTGCTGGTGATCCGAAGCTCAGAAGGGGAGACGCGCTGGATGGAAGTGCGGGACTGGCTGAAGCGTGAGAGCAACGACGGCACCAAGGCCGTCAAGCGGATCGTCTTCGAGGGAGAGCGCCTCGACGTGATGAGCGTACGCCGGTGGCGGGACCGGGTGTTGGGTCAGGAGTAGCCGTCAGCCCTCCGCTAGCCCCCGTTAGCCCTACCGTCAGCCCACTTTTCTCACAGCGTGAGGGAATCGGTTCACAGGTGCTCGCGGCGCGCGAGAAATGCGGGTTAGCTTTAGCCGGTGGCGAGCGCGAAAGCGCCGCCACCGGACGGCGTTCGTTTGTGGATTTCCGCCCCGGCGGGGCGGCAGACCCACTCTTCCGCCCCTGCCGGGGCGGTTATTCTGCGTGCGCTTCCTCCGGCGGCTGTGCGCTTTCGCGCTTGCCGCCGGCTACCTTCTGATGTCCCTCCGGGACGCTGCTGCCGCAGACAGGACTCAGGACTCGGGACTCAGGACTCAGGACTCAGGACTCAGGACTCAACTGGCCGGGCCGGCGAGCCGCCGGCGGACCGGCCGGCTGGCAGCCGGCGCTCCTTACCGTCCGCCCGCTCGCTGGAGGCCGAGGTCGACGATGCGCTGGATGAGTTTCGGGAAGGGCATGCCTGCTTCTTCCGCTGCGGACGCGAACTCTTCGCTTTTGGCGATGTCGGGATTGGGGTTGGCCTCGAGGAAGTAGAGCTTTCCGTCGGCTCTGTAGCGGTAGTCGACGCGGTTGTAGCCGTCGAGGTCAAGGATGCGGGCGATGTTCTTGGTCGTCTTCACGATCTTCGTGCGCAGCGACTCCGGCAGATCTTCGGCGTGGCGCTGGAAGATCCCGCGCCGCTCCTGATACTCGGGGTTGTGCTTCACGTGCGCGGTCGCGATCGGAACGGCGCCGGGCGGGAGGTTCTCGAACAGCAATTCCCAGGTCGGGAGGACCTCGCGGCGCGCATTGCCGATGATGCCGACGTAGAACTCGCGGCCGGCGACGTACTGCTCGGCGATCGCATCGGAGGCGTGCCGTTGGTGGATGAACGCGACCCGCTCGCGAAGCTTCTCGTCGCTCTCCACGATCGACGCCTGCGAGATGCCCAGCGAGGCCTCGTGAATCTGGCTCTTCACGATCAGCGGGAATTCCAGCCCCTTGGGCCGGTGTACGCGTCGCCCGCGCGGGAAGACCGCGAACTTCGGCACGAGCAGATGGTGGTAGGCGACGAGCTTCTTCGAGAGGGCCTTGTCGCGCGCGAGCATGAGGCCGCGGGGATGGCAGCCGGTGTAAGGCACCTGCATCAGCTCGAGGAAGCTGACCACGTGATGGTCGAAGTCCTGGCGCCCGAGGAACTCCTCGAGGAGGTTGAAGACGATGTCCGGCTTCCACTCCTCGATCACGTTGCGGATCGGCCCGAGCTCGTCGGCGACGCCGAGCGGCCTCACCTCGTGGCCGAGCTCGCGCAGGGTCATGACCACGTCGTACTCGGTCTTCAGCTCGTACGCGTGCAGGTTGCTCAGCTCCTCGATGTTCTCCGGCGGCACCAGCGACGGATGCATGAGAACCACGACCCGAAGGTTTTTTGTCGTCATACCGCGAACCAGTTCCGCCGGCTGTAGTGGAAGTCCATCGTCTTGACGGTCAGCAGGACCGCAAACTCCATCTTCAAGCTCCGTTCATCTCCGGGCGCGCGCAACTTCAGCTCGCGGCTCCGGCCGATCATGTCTTTCAAAACCTGCTCGAGGGTGAATTGATACTCGCCCGTCCAGTTCGCGACGAGCTTCCGGATCTCGGTGCTGTTCCGGCGGAGGAACCGCGACGCCAGCTCGGCGTTGCGATGCCTCGGATCGTCGGAGAAGAGGCGCCGCAGATCGCGATCGTAGATGTCCGGATAGCTGGCGAGATAGCGCTCGCGCTTGTCCGCGTAGTACGCGCGCAGAGTCATGTCCAGGGTCGGCAGCGAGTCGGGCTTGCGGAACTTGCGGTGACGCGGGGCCTTGCCCCGGAGGTGCTCGAGGAGCCCGTCGATGTAGTCCAGCTTCTTGAGCGCCGGCCAGCCCGCGTAGCGCTTGCGCCAGCCGCCGCCGCGCGAGCCGATGACGACGGCGAAGGTCTCGGCGAAGTCCTCGAGGGGATGGCTTTGCGCGTAGTAGAGCCGAAGATGCTGCACGAACTTGCGGCTGGCGGGGTTCGGCCGGTAGTGATCGGGATAGCGCTTGGCCGCGTTGCCGAAGAGCTCGCGCCGTCGGGCGTTGCGTCCCAGCTGGTAGGCATTGTCGAAGGCGTGGCCGCACTCGTGCCGGAGGATCCGCATCAGCTCCTGGCGCGTGCCGCCCTCCACCTCGAGCATCTGCTTGCGCTCGATCTGCATGAGCCGCGGATGGGCGAGGTAGAAGGGGATGGCGATGCCCGGGATGTCGTCGGGAACGAAGAAGTCGGTGGAGAGCCACGCATGGGGCCGGAACGGGATCTCTCGCCGCTCGAGCTCCTCGCCGAGGTCGTCGAGGCATTCCTCGATCCATGTCCCTTCGATGCGCACGCCGAGGTCGCGCAGGCGAACGTCGTAGAGCTCCTGCTCGGGGAGATCTTCCCAGGGGAAGCGGCGGCGGCGGGTCTTCACGCGGGGGAATGATACCGGGGCGCGCCTTTCAGAGGGCAGAGGGCAGAGGGCAGGGGCAGAGGGCAGGGGGCAGGGGGCAGGGGGCAGGGGGCAGAAGGCAGAGGGCAGAAGGCAGAGGGCAGGGGGCAGGGGGCAGAAGGCAGAGGGCAGAAGGCAGAGGGCAGGGCAGCGCGGGCATCGCTGGCCAGGGGCTGTCATCCCGAGCGTAGCGAGGGACCTGGGCGGGTGGGGCGGCAGGCACGCGCATCGAGCCCCTCCCGCCCAGGTCCCTCGCTCGACGCTCGGGATGACAGTGTGAGGAATCCGGGATTCTGCGCTCTGCCCTCTGCGCCCTGAACTAGTCGAGCGGCCAGCCCCAGAGCTCCCGTCGCCGCGTGTAGATGCGCACCGAGCGATCGTGCTCGCCCGAGGCCAGTTGGCGTCCGTCGGGAGAGAACGCGATGGAATAGATGGGGGAGGTGTGAGTGCCGACGACGCCGCGCGGGCGGCGCCGCTTCACGTCCCACAGCCGGATCATCTTGTCGTCGCCGGCCGATGCGACGGTCGCGCCGTGGGGTGCGAAGGCCACCGACTTCACACGGGCCGTGTGTCTGCCCAGCACGGCGATCTCCCGCAGGGGCGAGAGCGACCAGAGACGCACGCTTCCTTCGTCTTCGCCGGTCACGAGCGATCCGCCGTCGGGGGCGAATCCCACCGTGATCAGATGCGCGTTCGGCACGCGCTGCGTGGCGACGAGCCTCATGGATCGCACGTCCCACAGCAGCAGCCAGCCTACATCGGTGACGGTGGCGAGATGGCGGCCATCGTGCGAAAAGGCCGCACTGTAGATCGTGTTGTAGGGCCATCCGCGCTCGCTGAATCGAACCAGCGCGCGGCCGTCGCCGGTGGCATAGATGCCGTGGGTCGTCGCGAGGATGTTGCCGTCCGGGGAGAGCGCGACGGTGTAGCTGTGGGTCTCGCCGGGGATGATTCGCGCGGGCCGGCGGGCCTCCAGGTCCCAGACGATGACGTTGCTGTCCTGGTCCGTCGACGCGAGCCGATCGGGGGAGGCGAACGAGACCGCCGTGACCCGCGTCGCGTGGCCGGTGAGGACATGTCGCTTGCGGCCCGTGCGCAGATCCCAGACGATGACGGCATGGTCTTCACTCGCGGACGCGAGCTGTCCGCCGGTGGAGTCGAAGGCGACTCCGCGCACGCCTGCGCCGTGGGCGTTGAGGCTGGCGGCGCGCCGGCGCTCGGCGACGTTCCAGACCAGCATCGCGCCGTCGCCGTGAGTCGAGATCAGCCACCGGCCGTCGGGAGAGAAGGCGACGCTCCAGACGATGGAGTCGTACTCGAATCGTGCGATCTTCTCGTGGCGGATGGCATCCCACAGCACGACGTCGTCGGCCGCCGAGGCGACCAGGCGGCCGTCCGGGGAAAAGGCGATGCTTCGGCCGTGATCCTGATGCGCGCGCACGCTGACGGTTGGCCCGCGCGCTCCGAGGTCGCCGGGACGCGTCAGGAGCTGGAAATGGACGGTTCCCTGTGGATCGATTGCGGCGACCTGCGAGAGGTCCGGCGAGAGCGCCGTCCAGTTCCACGACTTCGGCTCGGAGGAAGTCGCGCCGGTCTCGAGATCGGTGGTCAGGGCCGTGGGGCAGAGCATCTGAGCGCTTCCCGGCGGGAAGAGATACGTGCCATAGCTCACGCCTCCGTCGGGCCAGACATGGGTGCGGTTCCAGTGCGCGGTGTCCCACGCGATTCGCTCGATCATGGTCGCGGAGACGAGCAGCGACGAGTCGGGGGAGAAGTCGACCGCGGTCGTCCCGCCGTGGCGCCGATCGTGTCGCAGCACACGGATCGGCCGGCGGGTCCGCATCTCCCAGATCATCACCGTGCCGTCGACGCCTCCCGTGGCGATCCAACGCCCGTCGGGCGACAGGGCCATCGATCGGGCCCGCGCGTGCAGCGTCGCCAGCCGTTCCCGGCGCGCGAAGTCCCAGAGCATGACCTGGTCGTCCTCGCCGACGGAGGCGACGAGACGCCCGTCGTGAGAGAAGATCGCCCGCCGCACCGCGGCCGTGTGGCCGTCGTGGAGGATGCGCTCGTCCCACTGCTCGCGGATCGAGAGAACAGCGGCCACGGCGGTGAGCGCAAACGCGGCCAACGCCACCAGCGCGCTGACGTGCACGAGCCGGCGGGACGAGGCGGTCTGCATGCGCCGGCGCAGCTCGCCGAGATCGTGGAGCAACTCGTTCGCGGATGCGTAGCGCTCGTCGCGATTCGCGCGCAGCATCTTCTCGAGAATCCGCTGGAGCGCACGCGGAACGTTCTCGAGGTGCCGTACCGCCGAGGGGGGGCAGCGTTGCCCGGCGACCATCTCGTAGAGAACGAGTCCGAGGGAGTAGAGATCCGTGCGGGCGTCGAGTGGCTCGCCGCGGGCCTGCTCGGGAGACATGTACGTCGCCGTGCCGACGATCGCGCCGGGAACGGTGAGATCGCGGGACGTCGACGTCGCCTCGCTCGCGACGCGAGGAACGGGGTCGGCGGTGATCTCCTCGCTGAGCTTGGCGATGCCGAAGTCGAGGATCTTCACCACGCCGTCGGGCCGAACCATCACGTTCTCCGGCTTCACGTCGCGGTGAACGATGCCCGCGGCGTGGGCGGCCTCCAGCGCCGCCGTGATCTGCATGGCGATGTCGACCGCGCGGTCGACGGTGACGCTCAGTGATTTCTTCGTGTTCGGATCCTGCAGGATCGCGCGGAGCGTTTCTCCCTCGACGTGCTCGGTGGCGATCCAGTGCGTGTCGCCGGTATGGAGGATCTCGAAGATGGTGATGATGTTCGGATGATTCAGGCGGGATGCGGCGAACGCCTCCTGCTCGAAGCGCCGCACACGGTCCGCGTCGGCGGTGAACTCGGGAGGAAGGGTCTTGAGGGCGACCGTGCGCCGCAGGGTCTCGTCGCGCGCGCGATAGACCTCGCCCATCCCGCCGCCGCCGATGCGCTCCTCGATCCGGTAGTGGCTGATCTGCTGCCCGGCCAGAGACGGCTCGAGCGGGACGAACCCGAGGGAGGCGATGGCCGGTGCATCGAGAAGCGCGCTCGCGGACTCGTTCGCGAGCAGCGCGTGCACATCGTCATAGAGCCGCGCGTCCTCGGCGCACACGCGCCGGAGGAAGGCCGTCCGCTCCTCGCTCCGGAGATCGAGCGCGGCCTGGGTCAGCTCCTCAATCCGATTCCAGCGGGACTGCTCCATCACGAGCCTCGGTCAGGGCACGGAACAACCACAACTTCGCCGTGCGCCACTCGCGCTTGACGACGTCCACCGAGACGTCGAGGACGGCCGCCGCCTCTTCGATGCTCAGACCGCCAAAATAGCGGAGCTCCACGACGCGACCCTTGCGCTCGGAGAACTTCGCGAGACGGTCGAGGGCCTCGTCCAGGGCGAGGACGTCGATCGGATGCTCGTCGATCGCGGCGGCGTTCTCGTTGAAGGCCACGCGCGTCATTCCGCCGCCGCGCGTCGGGCCGAGGCGCTTGCGGGCCTCGTCCACGAGCACGCGGCGCATCAGCTGCGCGGTCACGGCGAAGAAGTGCGCGCGATCGCGCCACTGCACGCGGCTCGACTGCACGAGACGAAGATAGGCTTCGTTGACCAGCGCCGTGGTGCGCAACGTGTTCTCCCCGCGCTCGCGGCGCAGGCACTGGCGCGCCACCTGGCGCAGCTCGCGATAGACCAGCGGGATCAGCTTCTCCAGCGCGGCGCCGTCACCGGCGCGCCACTCCAGAAGCAGATTGGTCACGTCGGCCGCGGCGGAAGCGTCCCCCGGTGCCTGTGAAGAAGGAGGCGGCGCGATCTGGGTGGCGATGCGCAGAGTGTAAGCCCGCTGCACCGGATTTCTTCGAATTTCCGCCTAGAGAAGGCATGAGGGACTGGAGGTTCTCATGCGCATCGCAGCATTGATGTTGTCGATCCTGCTCCTGTCGGTGTCGGCCGGGGCACAGACGTACGACGGGGAGTGGAGCGGCACGACCGGCCAGGGCAAGAGCATCAGCTTCACGGTCGTGGCGAACAAACTGACCAAGCTGGTGTTCGGCGGCGCAGTGTCGGGTTCGGGGTGCTCGTCGAACTTCACGCTCACCACGACGTACACGACTCCGCGGTCGTTCACCACGCCATCGTTCCTGCTCACCGGGGGATCCTCCTCACCGGGCAGCATCTCCTGGTCGCTGTCCGGCATGTTCGTATCTACCTCCGCGGTGAGCGGAAACCTGAGCTTCACCTCCCACTCGATTCCCGGCGTCGGCGGCTGCTCGGGCTCGGCATCGACGACCTGGAGCGCCACGCGCGCCGGTGGACCGCCGCCGCCACCGCCGCCGCCGCCGGAGACTCTCGCCGGCATCTTCGCCGCGGTCGGCTCGCTGCAGGGCAACGGCGGGTTCTTCAAGACCGCCGTGCAACTCCACAACCCGGGCACGTCGAGCATCGCGGGCAAGCTCGTGTATCACCGCGCCGGAGCCGCGGGGAGCAGCTCCGACCCGTCCCTGCCGTACTCGCTCGGTCCGCGACAGACGGTCACCTATGACGATCTGCTGCCGGCCATGGGACTGAGCGGATTGGGAAGTCTCGACCTCGTGACCACACAGGGAGGCCCGCCGCTGACGACTTTCCGCATCTTCAATGATGCCGGCGCAGCCGGGACGAGCGGGATGAGCATCAGTCCCATTTCACCGGACGATGCGCTGCAGGCAGGACAGACCGCGGTGCTGCTCGCACCGGCGGATCTGACGCGATTCCGGCTGAACATCGGCGTGCGAACGCTGACGGCCGGCGTCTCCATGCAGATCACCGTGCGGGACGTGACCGGCGCGATCCGGCATACGACGACGAAGAGCTACGCCGGGACCTGGTTCCTCCAGGACTCCGCGACGAACTTCCTCGGCATCGCCCTCACGCCGAACGACAGCATCGATTTCGCCATCAACAGCGGCAGCGCGATCATCTACGGCGCGCTCACGGACAACACGACCCAGGATCCGACATTGAATTACGCGGAGAACATTTTCTAGCCGACACGGCCGGCAGCGCTGATTGGCCAAGCCTCGGGCACGCCTGTCGCCCGAGGCTCACTTTCTGCCGCGAAGACTGCTACTCGGCACGCTTTCATCGACCGGGAGGCGTCCTACAGGCGACCCATCTCGGCTTCGAACGTCCGCCGAAGATCGCTTTGACTCAAAGCCTGCTCGAGCAGGTCGAGAATTTCGCGGATGCGCGCGAGATCGAGGGAGTCCCCTCGCTCTCGCAGAACGCCACGAACGTCCTCGATGTCTTTGGCGCGGCCGGCGAGGATCTTCGTGATGACGAGGTCTTCCGGGCTGATCATCGGGATGGAGGAGCCATCGACGTCGACGTCGATGGCTCGATTCAGGAATGCTTCCTCGAATCCCGGCCCGGCAAGGACGACGTCGAGAGGCACCCCATTCTGATAGACGAACGGCAGAACGCGCGTCCGAGAGATGAACTCTTCGTCGTTGAAGAGAAGCTGAAAGCCGCTTCGGCGCATCGCCTCGACGAATTCATCGCGCGCGGAATCGTCGATGAGAGCGGTGATGTCGACATCGGCGCTGAACCTCGGCCGGCCCCAGACTATGACCGCCTGCGCGCCGAAGACATACCAGCGAATTTCCCGCGCGGCCAGAACTGCTGCAAGCGCGCGGAGTAGCTCAGCGACCGCGCCGCGTTCCGCCACGTCTCAACATCTCCGCTACGCGTTCATGGGTGAGGAGATCTTCGGCTCGCTCCTCCGAGGTCGGACCTTTGCGCCCAAGCGTCTCGGCGTCGGCACGGAGGGCGTCGCCGAGGCGCAGGGCCTCGCCCGGCGTCATGGATGCTTTGCGTTTCGCCCAGTATCGTTCCTTCGCCTCGGCGATGCTCGCCCAGTCGCGTCGGGCAAAGGCGATGATGTCTTCCTTCCTCATCGCAAACGAGAATACACGATCGTTCCGAACGCATGGGCGACCGTCATAAGCCCTTCCTGAGCGAGGCGAGCGCGTCCCGCAGGCGCTCCGCCGGCTGCGACGTCAGCGACCACGGCGTGGCCTGCCGCACGACATGCAGCTTGCCGCGTTTCTCGAGAATGCGATACGAAGTGCGTCCGCGCTTCCCCCGGCGGAAGCGGATCGTCACGCGGGCCTTGCCGACGCGCAAATCGCGGAGCGTGATCTCCGGCAGCCAGACCGGCAGATGCGGATCGATCACCAGCATCTTGAGAGGCGCGTACGGATAGAGGCCGAGCATCGCCTGCAGCAGCGAGAACACCGCCGACGCCGACCACGCCTGCGGAGAGTTTGCGTTCGGATAGATCCCGGGGAAGGGGTGTTCATCATCGCGCGGATGCCCGCCGAACAGCTCGGGGAGGCGATGGAATTCGAACAGGGACGCAGCCTCGAACTGCGCGCGGGCGATCCGCTCGACCTGGTCGTGCAGCCCGTAGCGCATCAGACCGATCGCGAACGTCCCGTGCTCGACCGGCCAGATCGATCCGAGGTGATAGCTGTACGGGTTGTAGCGCGGGTGATCGGAGGAGAGCGTCCGGATGCCCCAGCCGCTGAAGAGGTCGGGCTGGAAGAGGCGATCGGCGATGGTACGCACGAGTGACGCGTCCGCGATCGCGGCCGCGAGGCAGTGTCCCGCGTTCGAGCCGATCGAGCGCACCTGGCGTTTGTCCGCGTCGAGGGCCATCGCGTAGAAGCCTTCGTCCTCCATCCAGAACGCGTCGTTGAAGCGCTTCTTGAGCTCCACCGATTCGCGATAGAGCCGTCGCGACAGATCGCGCTCGCCGAGCCACCACAGTGTTTCCGCGAGATGCAGCTTCGCGACATAGACGAACGCCTGTTCCTCACAGGTAGCGATGGGGGGCTCGACGTCACCGCCGTCCTCGTACACGATCGCGTCGAGGGAGTCCTTCCACGCCTGATGGCGCGGCCCCATGGGCGAGCGCGTCTTGTATTCGTAGAAGCCGTCGCCATCGAGATCGCCGTGGCGGTCGAGCCACTGCAGCGCGCGCAGCGCGGGCTCGATGAACGGCCGCACCAGCTCCTTGTCGCCCGTCCAGTGCCACAGCTCCGCGACGATGAACGCATAGAGTCCGGAGGTCGTGATCGAGCTGTAGCTGCGGCCGCGCGGATTGAGGTCGAGGATCGACAGCGGACCGGTGTGCGCCTCATGCAGCATCTTGCCCGGCTGCTCGTCGCGCCAGGGATCGTCGCGCGTTCCCTGGACCTGCGCGAGCGCGTGCAGCGTCCCGGACATGATCTCCGGCCCGAGGAGTCCGGCTTGCCATCCGGCGGTGAGGGTGTCGCGGCCGAAGAGCGCGATGTAGAGCGGAAGGCCGGCGGCGACGGTCCATGCGCGCGGGCCGGAGTCGAGATCGAAGAGGCGAAGCGCCGCCAGATCGGAGCGTGCCTGGGTGAGCGTGGCGAGGACGTCCGCGGCGGTCGAAGGGGCGTCGACCGTGGTCGCCTCGTCGAGCCACTGGAGCGCCGGCCGCTGGACCGGCGCGCCAGCGGCTGGCGTTCCGGGCGTGACGTCGATGCGTGTGCACCAGGTTTCCTTCGGCGCGAGGGTGATGTCGAAGCGCAACTCGGGGCGCGTGCTGGAAGCCCGTGCCCCGACGGCGATCGTGACCTCGCGTCGCAGCGATCCCGACGCGTATTCGAAGGTCAACGTGTCGCCAACCCGGCGCGAGACGACCTCGCCGAACTGCTGTCGCGCACGCGTCTCCGCCTGGTCCGCGAAATCGGCCTCGACCTCGATCGCGAAGACGAACGACGTCTCCGCGGGCGTGAAGTTCGTGAGCGCGATCTCTTCGTGCAGGGCATCGTCGATCGTGCGTGTGACGCGCAGCTCGAGCGTGTTCTGTGACGCGCCGGGAACCTGTCCGCTGCCGGAGTCGGCCTCGGCGAGCGGCACGCCCGGCGCGGCGATGACGAAGTACCCGAGCCAGTGATCCTGCCGCACGCACGACGATGTATTCGCCTGTGGCGCAACGCCGTCGATCGTGTAGCGCCAGCGCGACAGAAGGCGCGTCTCGTGCGCAAAGAAGCCGTGATCGGGATGGGCCTCGATGGTGCCGTCGGGGGCGGTTGCCATCACGCACCGTCCGCGGCTGATGTACGTCGTCGACGGCCGCGGACGGATGCGGATGAGATCAGGATCGCGGAACGGGTCCGTGGAGCGAGCTCGGTGCATCGAGATGTGCGCCCTCATCGACGCCGACGCCGAGGCGGTTGACGAGCTCTCCGCCGAGCCAGCCGGTGACACCCGCGAGCGCGGCCGCGGCGACGGACAGCAGGATCGCGATCGTGGAGGGATCGGCCGGGCGGTCGCGGCGCAGGAACCAGCTCGCGGCAAAGAGCACGACGACGATGACGTTGCCGACGCCGTGCATCGCGCCGACGCGCTGCGCGCGCGTGCCTCGCGGGATGCCGAGGTAGTCGATGAAGCCGAAGACCGCGGCGACGAGGCCGCTGATGACGCCCGCGGCGATCATCGAGAATGCAGCCGTGTGCAGGTGCGGACGATCCGCGAGCATGGCGATGAGATCGAAGATCAGCGACATCGCCAGCACGCCGAGCGGCAGGACGATGAGCATCTGGTGAATGGGATGGCCGAAGAGCTTGGCTCTGCTTTCCATGGGGCCTCCTGATGTTGCAAGTCGAAGTCCAGTGAGTTGCGTCCGCACTTCATACCGGCTATGCCGCCGCAGGCGGCGGGAACATCAGGTCGAGCTTGATCAGGACGTCGTCCCTGATCAGATCGTCGGCCATGCCTCGATACGAGATTCCCCAGTCGTGGCGGTTGATCGTGAACTCGCTGGTCGTGCGCACTCCCTCGGCCGTCTGCTCGGCCTTGACCGGGATGACCACGTCCTTCTGTACGCCGTGCAGGTCGAGCGTGCCGCGGAGCATGTGCGTGGTTCCGGCGGGCGCGGCCGCGTCTGCGGGCGTGAGCGCCGTGGAGGTGAAGGTCGCCCTCGGGAACTTCGCCACGTCGAAGAAGTCGGGCGTCTTGAGGTGCTTGGTGAGATCCGGCTCGTCGGATTCGATGGAGGCGAGATCGATCTCGAACGAGACCCTCTGCGGCGTGGCTCCCGCGTACTCGATCGTCCCGTCGAAGTTTTTGAACGAGCCGTCGTGATCGCGGGTGACCTTCGCGCCGACCCAGTCGATGCGGCTCTTCTCCTTGATGACGTTCGCGCGGGTGAGGGGACCGGCGGGCTGCGCGGTCGTCGCGGGATCGATGGTCGTGGTCGAGGCTTCCGCCACCGCGGCCGCGGGCTTGTCGGTGATCTCGCTCTTCTGACATGCGGCGACGGCCAGCACCATCAGAGCAAACAGCAGACTGCGACACTTCATGAGCGTTCTCCTTTTCGCGGTCGTCGGGGATGCAAGAAGAGGGCGCAGATCCGAACGAAGCTCGCCGCACCCTGTAGGATTACGGGACGTGGGACGTGGGACTTTGCGCATCGTGCAGCTCGGGGCGGTTGCCGTGGTCGTCGCGGCGACGTCGCGGGAAGTGTTCGACCTCGATCGCTTTCTCGTGCCGAAGGAGATCGTGCTGCACGCCACCGCGGTCCTCGGGGGACTCTTCGCGCTGCGGCGGATCGCGCTCGCGCGCATCGACTGGCTGCTCCTCGGCTACCTGCTGCTGAGCGCTGTCTCGGTGGTCTTCGCGACGAATCCGTGGGTGGGGATGCGCGCGGTCGCGCTGAGCGCGTCGGCGGTGATGCTCTTCTGGATCGGGCGCGCGTTGGGCGAGGCCGGTCTCGCGCGATCGCTCGTGAACGCGCTGGCGTTGGCGGTCGTGCTCGCGGCGGCGACGGCGCTGCTGCAGGCCTACGGGCTCGATCTGACGATCTTTCCGCGCAGCCGTGCGCCGGGCGGCACGCTCGGCAACCGCAACTTCGTGGGACACGCGGCGGCGTTCGGACTGCCGCTGCTGTTGCTCGCCGCGTTCCGTGCACGGAGGTTCGTCATCGCGGCGCCCGGCGTCGCGATCGTGGTTGCGTCGCTCGTGCTGACGCGCTCGCGCGCGGCATGGCTCGCGTGCGCGGTCTCCCTCCTGGTGTTTTTCGTGGCCCTGCTGGTCACGCGCGCGACGCCGTGGAAACGCGTGGCGGGCGTTCTCGTCTTCGCGATCGCCGGTGTCGTGGCCGCGCTCGCGATTCCGAATGCCTTGCGCTGGCGGAGCGACAACCCGTACCTCGAGTCGGTGCAGGGCGTCGTGAACTACGAGGAGGGATCCGGGCGCGGGCGGCTCATTCAGTACACGCAGTCGCTGAGCATGGCCGCGGCGTACCCGATCGCCGGCGTGGGCCCGGGCAACTGGCCGGTGCGCTATCCGGAATACGCCGCGCGCAACGACGGCTCGCTCAACGGCAGCGAGCCGGGAACGACGTTCAATCCCTGGCCGAGCAGCGACTGGGTGGCGTTCGTCTCCGAGCGCGGATTCGCGGCGGCGATGGTGCTGGCGATCGCGCTGGCCATGCTGTTTTTCCGAGGATGGAAACGACTTCGCGCGGAGGACGTCGGCGAGCGATGGGGAGCCGCGACCCTGCTGGCCACGATCACCGCCGCGTGCGTCGCCGGAGCGTTCGACGCGGTGCTACTCCTCGCGTTGCCGTCGGTCCTCGTCTGGACCGCTCTCGGAGCGCTCACGTCCGGCCAACCGCCAACCGCGAACCGCCAACGCGGAGTCGTGATCGTCATGATCATCGTATCGGTCTTCGGCGTGGTGAAAAGCACCTCCGAGCTCGTGGCGATGGAGATCTACGCCACCCGCGGCGATCGCGCATCGCTCGAGCGCGCGGCGCGCATCGATCCAGGCAACTATCGCGTGCGGATCCGCCTTGCGCGCAAGGGGCGCTGCGAGCACGCACGCGCCGCGCGCGCTCTCTTTCCGAACGCCCAGACCGCGAAAGCGGCCGCTCGACGATGCCGGTAACCCGTGTCATCCCGAAGACAGCGTTACGATGGCACGATGAAACAGATTCTGCTCGTCGCCCTCCTTCTTCTCGTCGCCTGCGGGAAGGTCGAGGTCACCGCGGAAGATGCGGCGAAGGTCGTGCGCGAGACGCTGGCGGAGGCGCGTGAGAAGGACATCGTGAAGATCCAGGTGCGGCTGGAGAAGAGCGAGCTGCCGTCGGCCGAGGAGCTGGATCTGCGGAAGCGGATCGAGGAGGCCATCGAGCGGGAGGAGATCGGGAGAGTGACCGTGGCGGATGCAGGCGTGGGACACATCGACATCAGCGTCGAGGTCGACTCGACGGCCGACGCCGTTCCTCGGATTCGCGATCTTCTGGAGACGTTCGACGTGCTCGATCGATCGACGGTGAGCATCGGCTCTCGGTAAATCGACAGACCCATCCGCAGCAATTCATTGTTGCGATTCACGTTCGTGAAGGATGCCCAAATGTGATTGCAGGGGGCTGTGGAAGCCTGTGGAAAACCATCAGAAAATGTAACAGCAAAAACCATTGCGCGGACGCGATTGCAGACCTACCTTGAAGCTCGCCACAGCACGAACGCACTATCGCTGATGTCAACGTGTTGAGGCGGCCGAGAAGGACGCGATAGGTCATCGAGGCATGCGGTTCCGGAACGAATGCGCTATCGCAGATGGTAACGTTCCGAAGCCGGTCGCGGGGGCGCGATAGGCCACCCAGACATGATTGGCGCGGATGCTCTCTTGTAGCTGTCAACGCGCTGAGACAGGCCCCGGAGGACAAGAGACCCCGGGGCCACATTTTTTTCGGTTGGCGGTTGGCGGTTGACGGCGGCCAGTGCCAGTAGCCAGCCAGTTGCCAGTAGCCAGTTGCAGGTTGCCGATAGCTGGTTACTCCCGCCAACCGCCAACCGCCAACCGCCAACCGCC
>CAZLGP010000045.1:0-18516 GCA_964558905.1 uncultured Thermoanaerobaculia bacterium
ATACGAGGGTGCTTCTGGTGTGTGGAGTTCATTCGTGTGCTATTCCTATCTGGTTCCGTTCGTCTCCCTCCGCTCCCCACGAAGGAGCGGCCCCATTGAAGCACGTTCGAGACTTCGGTCAACCCGGAACACCAGACACCTCCGCTCCCCACGACGGAGCGGCCCCATTGAAGCATGACCATCTTCGATGCCGATGCGTCGAAGGTCGTCAGGGCCTCCGCTCCCCACGAAGGAGCGGCCCCATTGAAGCGCCCCGTTCGACTTCTTCTCACCCAGGCGGAGCTTCGCGCCTCCGCTCCCCACGAAGGAGCGGCCCCATTGAAGCGATGGCCGCCTTGATCTGCGAAGCTGTGGACGTGATCGCCTCCGCTCCCCACGAAGGAGCGGCCCCATTGAAGCAATGTGCCGGGCACTGTCGCACAGCAGCACGGCATCCCTCCGCTCCCCACGAAGGAGCGGCCCCATTGAAGCACCACTCCCTCCGTCCCGAAGTCGTCCACATAGGCGGAGTCCCTCCGCTCCCCACGAAGGAGCGGCCCCATTGAAGCTCGTCGCAACCGGGAGGGATGCAGAGCAGCAACTCGCGGTCCTCCGCTCCCCACGAAGGAGCGGCCCCATTGAAGCTGGAGTTCCGCCGACTGGATCTGCAGCGCAACCGTGTTCTCGCCTCCGCTCCCCACGAAGGAGCGGCCCCATTGAAGCTCCGCGGTCGCCGGCGTCGGGGCACTCGGATTGCCACCCACCTCCGCTCCCAACGAAGGAGCGGCCCGATTGACGCGTTGTGTACTAACGGAGCTACAGCAACAGGCGGAACGATTCGGTGCGCGGCTTCACGATTCCGGCAGCTCGCCGTCGGGCTGTGCCGGTGAGTCTTCCGGCGCAGGTTGGTCGGCTTTCCGGCGGACGCCACCTCTCCGCGCGCGCAGGATCGCCTCCATCTGCGCGATCTGCGGGATCTGCGCGTCGTCGTTGTTGCGGTTGTGCTTTCGGGCGACCGTGTAGACCAGAAGGAGGCGCTGCCCGACGTGGCCCAGGCGCGCGGCCGCGGTACTGCGGAGACCTTTGGCGAGCAACTCGAGCTCCGACGCGAGGCTGGCCAGGCCGACCGCGACGTCGAGCGTGCGACGCACCTCTGCTCCCGAGACACGGGCGGTGTTCGCCAGCCATTCATGCTTCTCGATTACGATGGTGCCGAGCCCGTAGAACTCCGTCGGCAACGTGGCGGCGCTGTTGATCTTCCGCCGCCACGACGGCGTGAGGTGCACGAAGCCGTTCACCGACTGGATCAGCGTCCGAACCTGCTCGATCATCTCGGCGGGATCGGGATCGGGGGAAAGCGGGGTCGGATCCGACGAGTCTCCGCTCACGTCATCCGGCACACCACGATGGTCACGTCGTCGGCCGCCTCCGGCGTTCCGCGGAATGACGACACGTCCTCGAGGATCGCGTCGCGCAGCTCTTCCGCGGTTCCGCCGCCGCGCACGCGCACGACCTCGGCGAGTCGATCGAGGCCGTAGTCCTCGCCGGCCAGGCTGCGGGTCTCGTAGATGCCGTCGCTGTGGAGGACGAAGACATCGCCGGGTCCGACGGCGACGGTTCGCTGGGGGATGGTCACCGGCAGACGGACGCCGAGGGGCGGGGCGTAGAGGTCGATGGTCTCGACGGTCGCTTCCCCGACTGTCCCTTCCGGGCCGCCGGCGCGGCGGAGGATGACCGGCGGATGGCCGGCGCTGGCGATGGTCGCCTGATGGCGACCCACGAGGACCACCGAGACCGTCACGAGCATGCGCCGGCGACTGGTCTGCGCGACGAGGTCGTGCAGGCGTCGCAGCACCGCGGCCGGGTCGTGCAGCGATTCGCGCAACAGCGTGAAGCCGCTACGCAGACCGGCGAGCACGAGACCGCTGGACATCCCATGTCCGGCGACGTCGCCGCAGACGAGAGCGATGCGATGGTCCTCGACGAAGTAATCGTAATAATCGCCGCCGACCTCGGTGGCGGGCACGGAGATGCTGCAGATGTCCACCCAGTCCAGCCGCGGCGCGCACTCGGGGAGCATGCTCAGCTGCAGATCGCGCGCGTAGCGCAGCTCGTCGCGCATGCGGATCTGCTCGCGCGCCGAGGTGCGCCGGACGCCCCACTCGCCGATGACGCTCCTGCGCATCCGCCTCGACATCAGCAGCTCGGTCCCGCAGGTGAGGGCGTTGATCACGATGAACGAGATATAGAGCGGGACCCGGCTCGACGGCCCCGGCATCGGCGCCATGAATGACGTCACGACGTTCGCCGCGACGAAGAATCCGTGCAGGAGCAGCAGCTCCGCCGCTGGCATGCGCAGCCCGAGCATGAAGAACGGAACGATCACCACCCAGCCGACCCACTCCCGCTGGTCGCCGGTGAAGAGGAGCAGGAGGATGTACTGGACGGCGAGGTAGGTGAGGATGGTCGCGCTGGTGTTTCTCGACAGCCAGCGGGCGAGCGCCGCGCGTTTGCGCGAGGACCACAGGAGGAAGAGCCCGAACGCGCAGAGCGCGAAGTTGGCCGACCCGATGCCGACCTCGAACATCGTCTTCCTGGGCGAGGTCCCGACGACTTCGACGAACGACACCAACGTGAAGAAGACCAGGAGCACCGTGAGCCACACGCGGTTCCGTTCGGCAAAGCGCCGCCGGACCACCGCGTCATCGGAGGTGCGTGCGACGTCTTCCAGCGCCCAGGTCAGGTCCATGCGTGCCCATCGTAATTCGGAAACCGCGCCGCGAGGTTTCGTCCGTCATCCTCCGGTCGCTCGTCGTCGAGTCGTCGAGTCGTCGAGTCGTCGAGTCGCCGAGTCTCACAGGCTCACAGTCTCACAGTCTCAACGACCGGCCAGGAGCCTGCGCGGCAGTACCAGGTGTCATCCTGAGCTGCGTAGACAGCGAAGGACCCCCTGCGGTTTGGGACGCTCGCGCAAGTGGCGGGGGGTCCTTCGCCGCGCTTCGCCGGCTCAGGATGACAGTGACTCTCCGCGCACCAATGATCGACGTGTCCCTTCCGCCACCCTCCGGCCCTCATCCTTCTGGGGCCTTCATCCTTCGCCAGCCTCAAAGCCAGTCGTCGCCACGCCGTTCTTTGAGACTTTGAGACTTTGAGACTCAACGACTCGGAGACTCTGAGACTCGACGACCCGACGACTCGCCGACTCAACGACCGCGAGACTTTGCGACGAACAGGCTTTCCGACTACCCTTCGCCCGACTCAGAATGGCAACCAGGAAATCGCGCAACAGGCAGCTCTCCTTCAACCCGCCTCCTCCCACCTTCCCGGACATCGAATCCCAGCCGGTCGGCGAGTTCGCGCGGAAGGCGTACCTCGACTACTCGATGTACGTCATCCTCGATCGGGCCCTGCCTCATTTGGCCGACGGGCTCAAGCCGGTACAGCGGCGCATCGTCTACGCGATGTCCGAGCTCGGCCTCGGGCCGAATTCGAAGCCGAAGAAATCGGCGCGCACGGTCGGCGACGTCATCGGCAAGTTCCATCCCCACGGCGACTCGGCCTGCTACGAGGCCATGGTCCTGATGGCCCAGCCGTTCTCCATGCGCTACCCGCTGGTCGAAGGGCAGGGGAACTGGGGCTCGCCCGACGATCCGAAGAGCTTCGCCGCGATGCGCTACACCGAGGCCAAGCTGGCGAGGTTCGCGCAGTCGCTGCTGTCCGAGCTCGAGCAGGGCACGGTCGAGTGGGGGCAGAACTTCGACGGCACGATGAAGGAGCCGAAGCTCCTGCCGTCGCGACTGCCGCACGTCCTCCTCAACGGTGCCTCGGGAATCGCCGTCGGCATGGCCACGGACATCCCGTCGCACAACCTGCGCGAGGTCGTGAGCGCGTGCATCGAACTCCTCGACAACCCCGACGCCACGATGGCCCAGATCACGAAGCACATCAAGGGGCCGGATTTTCCAACCGCCGCCGAGATCATCACGCCGCTCGCGGAGATCCGCGAGATGTACAAGACCGGCAACGGCGGCGTGCGCCAGCGCGCGAAGTGGGAAGAGGAGGAGGACGGCTCGATTGTCGTCACGGCCCTGCCGTACATGGTCTCCGGGAACAAGGTCCAGCAGCAGATCGCCCAGCAGATGACGGCCAAGAAGCTGCCGATGGTCGAGGACCTGCGCGACGAGTCGGACCAGGAGAGTCCGACGCGCATCGTGATCGTGCCGAGGGCCCGCGCCAACCGCGAGGAGCTGATGACTCATCTGTTCGCGACCACGGACCTCGAGCGCAGCTATCGCATCAACATGAACATGATCGGCCTCGACGGCCGGCCGCGCCTCTACAACCTGCGCGACCTGCTGAGCGAGTGGCTGGAGTTCCGGATCGAGACCGTGCGGCGCCGGCTGCAGCATCGGTACGACCACGTCAACGCCCGGCTGCACCTCCTCGACGGCCTGATGATCGCGTACCTCAACGTCGACGAGGTCATTCGCATCATCCGCACCGAGGACGATCCCAAGGCGAAGCTGATCCAGCGGTTCAAGCTGACGGAAATTCAGACCGAGTACATCCTCGAGCTGCGCCTGCGCTACCTCAACAAGCTCGAGGAGATGGAGATCCGCGGCGAGCAGAAGAAGCTCCAGGAAGAGCGCGCGGAGCTCGAGAAGGTCCTGGGGTCGAAGGCGCGCCTGCGCAAGCAGGTCCGCGACGAGCTGCTCCGGGACGCGGAGGAGTTCGGGGACCCGCGCCGCTCTCCGATCATCGAGCGCGAGGCCGCCCGCGCGCTCGACCCGACCGCGCTCATCCCGTCCGAGCCGGTGACGGTGGTCCTCTCCGAGCGCGGCTGGATCCGGTCGGGGAAGGGACACGACCTCGATCCGACGGCGCTGCAATACAAATCTGGAGACCAGTTCCTGCACGCCGCGAAGGGCCGCAGCAACCAGCTCGCGGTCTTCCTCGACTCGACGGGTCGCACGTACGCGCTGGCCGCGCACGAGCTGCCCTCGGCGAAGGGTCACGGCGAGCCGCTCACGTCGTCGCTCTCGCCGCCTCCCGGCGCGACGTTCGTCGGCGTGATGATGGGCGATGCCGACGATCTCTGGCTGCTCACGACCGACGACGGCTACGGCTTCGTCGCGCGGCTCGAGGACCTGATCACGGACCGCAAGGCCGGAAAGTCGATCGTGAACGCGGCCCAGACGGCGAACGTCCTGCGACCGCAGCGCGTGTACGACTACGAGACCGACCGCATCGCCGCGGCCTCGACGGAAGGGAAGCTGCTGCTGTTCGAAGCGGCCGAGCTCCCGCCGCTCGCCCGAGGCAAGGGCGTGCAGACCATCAAGCTGCACCGCACGCCGATCGCGCCCGAGAAAGTCGTCGGCACGGCCGTGGTCCCGCAGGGCGGAACGCTCGTCGTGACGGCGGGGAAGCGCGACATGAAGCTCAAGGGCAACGATCTCGACACGTATCTCGGCAAGCGCGCGCAGCGGGGCCTCAAGTTGCCGCGCGGATACCAGAGCGTGACGTCGATCCGCGCGTGGAGCGAGAGGGAGCGCGCGCCTGACATCGTGAACTGAGCCGGCACGGACGGAGCGCCGTTGCGCGAATGCGCGCGCCGCGGTCTGAGGCTGCGAGGGGATTGCGGTGTCGTCCAGGGCAGCCTCTCGAGATCTCGGAACGCCGCCGGGACGCCCGCCTCCCGAGAGGATGTGGCGACAGAACACGAATCCCCCTTTTCCATTTTTTTGGGGTGGTCATCTGCTCTCCCGGCGATTACCTTATTTCTCTACTTCCGTTTCCATCTGAACCGAGGGGGGCGTAGGGTTGAACACCGCCGGTGGGAGTCGGGTTGCCGCGCCGCCTCCGGGCGTGGCCCGATGGCAGGGCGCGTTGAGGGAGAAAGTCTTCGGCATCTCCGCCGACGAGGTGCGGTTTGCGCGGCGGGGCTTCGCGGACGTCGTCCCCGGCGTTCGCGACCACCTCGAGCGCGTCGGCGGCGGGTTCGTCATCGGCTACAACGCCGCAATCCGGCACCGCGGAGACGCCGCCCTCGATTCCGTGCTTGCCGGAGTCGACTCCGATCTCCGCGGCTTCGCTCATGAAGGCGCGGGAATGGGTCTGGCCATCGTCGATCTCCTCGCGCCGTGGTCGGCCTCCGCCTGGCGACGTTTTCTCGACTCGCACCGGACGCACGCCTATCTCATCCTGATCGGCGCCGGGTGGGCGATGGCGCGGCTGTTCCGGCGGACGCTGCCCCGCTTCGCCCGCGACGCCGACGCAACTCTGTGGCCTCTCATCTACGACGGGCTCGGATTCCATCAGGCGTTCTTCGATCCGCGCAGGTGGGTCCGCGAGCGCGTGCGGCCGCGGCTCGACGGCTACGCTGCGAACGCGTTCGATCAGGGCGTTGGCCGCGGTCTGTGGTTCATCGAAGGGGCGTCGCCGGAGGGGATCGCCGCCGCGATCGAGTCCTTCCCGCGGTCGCGCCATGGCGATCTGTGGAGCGGCGCGGGGCTCGCGTGCGCGTACGCGGGCGGACTCGACCGCGAGGGCGTGAGCGCCCTTCTCTCTCGCGCGGCGAGCCACGGTGCCGACGTCGCGCAGGGAGCGGCGTTCGCCGCAAAGGCCCGCGTCGAAGCCGGAAACGTCACGCCGGCTACGGAGCTCGCGTGTACGGTCTTCTGGCGCGCCGATGCCGCCGCCGTGGCGAGGCTGGCCAATGACGCGTATGTCCGTGCGATTCCGCGCGACGACCGCGAGCCGAGTTACGAGGCGTGGCGGCGGCACGTTCGCGGTCGATTCCCGACCTGAGGAGGCCTTGATGTCGTTCGTTTTGAACCGGCGGTTGGTGCCCCGTCTCGTCGCCCTCGGCGCGCTGCTCCTGATCTACGCGCTCGCGCGCCTTCCCGATCCGCCGGTCTCGCCCGCCGATCTCGCGCGGCCGTTCCGATTCGAGTCCCATTCGCTGCCGGTCATCACGCCGTCGTCGCGCACGGTCCGGCCCGTTCGGGCGTCGATCCGGAAGATCGACTCCTGGATCTCGGCCGTCGGCGCGGGAGTCGCGCTGCACGATCTCGACGGCGACGGGCTCTCGAACGACGTGCTGTTCGTCGATACCCGCAGCGACGAAGTCGTCGTCGCGCCGGTGCCCGGCACGGGCTCGCGTTACTCCGCGTTCGATCTCCTTCGTGCGCCGGGCTGCGATCCGCTGTCGACCGCAGCACCGCAAGGCGTCGTGGCGCACGACATCGACGAAGACGGCCGCGCCGATGCGATCGTCTACTTCTGGGGCCGCTCACCGCTGGCGTTTCTGCGTCGCGGTCCCGAGCTCGAGGCGAGCTCCTTCGCGTGCCGCGAGATCATCTCGCCGCGCGAGGAGTGGTTCACGAGCGCCGCGACGTTCGCCGACGTCGACGGCGACGGCCACGCGGATCTGCTCATCGGCAACTACTTCCGCGAGAGCTCCGGCGTGCTCGATCCGCTCTCGACCTCGGACGAGATGCAGATGCAGGACTCGATGTCGTTCGCGCTGAACGGCGGCAGGAATCGACTGCTGCTCTGGACCCCCGAGGGGTACCGCGAGTCGCCGACTGCGTTCGCCGAAGAGATCGCGCGGGGGTGGACGCTCGGCATCGGCGCTCAGGATCTCGACGGCGATCTACTGCCGGAGATCTACTTCGCGAACGACTTCGGGCCGGACCGCCTCCTGCGCAATCTGTCCAAACCGGGACAGCCTCGGTTCGCGCTCGTCGAGGGCAAACGCGGATTCTTCGATCCGAAGTCGAAGGTCCTCGGCTACGACTCGTTCAAAGGCATGGGCGTCGACTTCGCCGACATCAACGGCGACGCCATTCCCGACTTCGCCGTCAGCAACATCACGCACGACTGGGGCCTGCACGAGAGCAGCTTCGTCTGGGTCAGCCAAGGGGGGATGGAGTATCGCGACGTCAGCGAGAGCCTCGGCCTGTCGCGCGGAGGCTGGAACTGGGACGTGCGCTTCGCCGACTTCGACAACGACGGGACGACCGAGGTCGTGCAGGCCTCCGGCTTCATTCGCGGCGAGTCGAGCCGGTGGCCGGAGCTGCACGAGACGGCGATGGCGAACGACGAGCTGCTGAAGCACGAACGGATCTGGTGCCGGGTGAGCGAAGGGGCGGACCTCAGCGGGAACAATCGCAATCCGTTCTTCGTGCGCGCGTCCGACGGCCGGTGGTACGACGTCGCGCGCGAGCTCGGCTTCGCGGCCGGCACGATCAGCCGCGGCCTCGCGACGGGGGACGTCGACGGCGACGGCGATCTCGATCTCGTGGTCGCGAATCAGTGGCAGGGCTCCCACTTCTTCCGCAACGTCGCGCCGCGGCCGGGTCGGTCGATCGTGCTGCACCTTCGGTTCGGCGAGACGACGCGCCTTCGAGGCGGTGTCCCGGATCGTTCGAGCGGGCCGCCGGTCATCGGCGCCTCGGCTCGCGTCGAAGCCGGCGGCCGGACGCTCGTCGCGCAGGTCGACGGCGGCAACGGCCACTCCGGCAAGCGCGCCCCCGAGCTGCACTTCGGGCTCGGCGAGGCGCGCGATGCGAGCGTCGAGGTCGCGTGGCGCGACCGGGGCGGAGTCGTACACCGCGAGAGGTTCCGGGTCGCCGCCGGCACGTGGACCGTCGAGCTGCGGGAGGCCGGGCGATGACGAAGGATCTCCGCGTCGCCGCGCTGCGACGGTTCGCCGTCGCGATCACCGCACTGAACGTCCTCGGTCACACGGTCCTCGGATTCGAGCAGTCGCTCGCGCAGCTCGTCGCCTGCGTCCTCACCGCCTACGCGATGGAGCTGCTCCTCGAGACGCTCGAGTCGTGGGCCGAACGGCGCAGGCCGCGCTACGCCGGCGGCGGCCCCGTCCGCGCGATCGATTTCATGCTCGCGCCGCACATCACCGGCCTCGCGGTGGCGATGCTGCTTTATCCGAACGCACGGATCCTGCCCGTGATGTTCGGCGCCGCCGTGGCGATCGCGTCGAAGTTCCTCCTCCGGGCTCCGGTGAACGGCGGGATGCGCCACTTCCTCAACCCGTCGAACTTCGGCATCACCGTGACGCTGGTCGTCTTTCCCTGGCTCGCCATCTCGCCGCCATATCACTTCACCGCGCACGTTCGCGGGATCGGCGACTGGATCCTCCCGGCGATCATCATCACGACCGGGACGCTGCTCAACGCGAGGTTCACGAAGAGGATCCCGCTCATTCTCGGATGGGTCGGAGGCTTCGTCGTGCAGGCGCTGCTACGCGGCACATTCACCGACACGCCGGCGATCTCGCCCCTGGCGGCCATGACCGGGGTCGCGTTCATCCTCTTCACGTTCTACATGGTCACCGATCCGGCGACCACACCGTCCGCACCGCGCGCGCAGTTCGTCTTCGGCTCTTCCGTCGCGCTCGTGTACGGCCTGCTCGTCGCGAACCACGTCGTGTTCGGGTTCTTCTTCGCGCTGACGGCCGTCACGTTCGCGCGCGGCGCGCTGCTCTGGCTCGAAGCATTCGCAAAACGCACCGCACTGTCTCCGGCGGTGGCCGAAGGCGACCGGGCGATGCCGATTCCGTTGGGAGGAACCGAAGCATGAGCACGATGGATCTGAGCGAGGTCGCGGCGGAGGGATCTCTCCGCTCATGACGGCGATCGTCGAGTCGCGGCTGCTTCGCCGGCCGGCGACGATGCGGGCGTACGAGGACGCGGTGCGGACGGTCATCGCGCAGATTCGCGCGGTGCCCGAAGAACCGCTCGATCTGGCGGCGATGGCGGCCATCGCGGGCGTGAGCCGCAGTCACTTCGACCGCGTCTTCCGCACCGTCACGTCGCTCTCGCCGCGGCAGTTCCGCACCGCCGTGCGGATGCAGCGCGCCGCGCAGCTTCTGCTCACCACCGACCGCAGCGTGACCGACATCTGCTACGACGTCGGCTACGAAAGCCTCGGCAGCTTCGTGACGAAGTTCACGCAGACGTTCCTTCTGCCGCCGCAGCGCATGCGCGAGCTCGTCGGGAAGGAGCAGATCGTTCCGCGCGTGCGCCCGGTCGCGCGGCCTCCGTTCGTGAGCGGAACGCTCGAGACGCCGCCGGGCTTCGAGGGGCTGATCTTCGCGGGGCTGTTCCGGGAGAGGATGCCGACCGCGACGCCGCTCGCATGCTGCATCGTCATGCGCGCGGGTCCGTTCACGATCGGAGGCGTCCCGCCCGGCGAGCATCATCTGCTCTCCGTCGGCATCCCGTGGCCGCAACGGCCGGCCGACTTCGTGCTCAACGACGAGGCGCCCCGAGGATCGGGGGGGATCGTGCGGGCGGGGAGGAGGGAGGTACGGGTCGTGCTGCGTGCACCGGCACCGACGGACCCGCCGATCAACCTCGCGCTGCCGCTGTTGGCGGCGAGGATGGGATGAAGCGCGCGGCCGTCATCGCCACACGTCACGTCGGGCCACGACTTCGCCGCAGCCGCACTGCCGTGCGTCCGCCTCGGACCACTCATCCGCCGTGACCGCACCGCGTCCGCCGCACGAAAACTCCGACGTGAATCGTCGCAAGACCTGGGACTCGGGGGCCGGTGCGTCGTCGGTGAAAAAGGCGGAAGGGAGCATCACGTCGGTGTCGAAGGGAGCGGTGTAAACGTCGCCGTGCGCGTGGAATGCGGTGGCGCGCTCGATCGTGGCAACGGCATGGCGCAACGCGCGCCCCTCTCCCGATTCGGGGAGCATCCCGGCGGTGACGAGATGCCCGACGGCGTTGATCGAAAGGGCGATTCCCCCGGGGATGCGCCGCGCTTCCCACCATCGGCCGTCCGCCTGTGCGGCAAAGAAGTTCAGCGGAGCCGTCCACCGCCACGCCGTCTCCGCGTCGCGGGCAAGGTAGACCTCGTCGAGCACGACCTCGTCGAGCGCGACACCGCGGCCGCAGTAGAGCGCGGCGAAGCGGCGCGCCAGCATCGCCAGTTCCGGAGAAGGGGCGGCGGTCGTCACGCGCGGCGACGCCAGCAGCACGACCAGCCCGGCCGCCTCACCGTCGAATGCGGAGCGCAACCAGTCCCGCCGTGCCTCCGCGAGGATCGCGGCGACGAAGTCGTCCCCGCGCGCCACGTCGCCCTCGCCGATGACGCGGCATCGCAGCAGGCCCGCGCGCGCGCTGACTCGCGCGAACTGGCAGATCTGCCTCGTCGCCAGCCATTCGGACAGCGCCTCTTCCCCCTCGCCGCGAGCCATTCGCGCGTGGACGGCGGCGAGGTCGGGCGAGTGCTCGTGCGCGTCACGCCATGTGTCGCGCGGCAACTCCGCGATCAGCCGCTCGAGCGTCATGCGGCATTCCATGGGCGTCGCGGGTAGAGCAGCACCTTCACCGCCGGCAGAAAGTGTCGCGCCTCGCCCTGGAAATCGAGCCCGGGCGAGAGCGTTTTCACGACCCCTTCGTACGTCAGCAGCGACAGGATCGCCAGCATGAACGCCGTCGAGCCGCGGATGCGCGCCTTTCGCTGCGCGTCGAAGACCTCGAGAACGAACCGGCTCACCTCGAAGGTCGACGCCGGAAGCGCGGAATGCCGCCTGACGATGTCGCACATGTGCAGCTCGAACGGACGGAGGTCGCCATCGTCGCCGCGTACGGTCGCCGTTTCCCAGATCACGCGCGCGCAGTCGATCCCGTCGTTCGTCACCAGGCCGTAGAAGAAATCGACGAACGCCTTGCGCATGGGGTCGTCGAGTCGCGCCATCAGTCCCGTGTCGAGCAGCACGACCTCACACCCGCGGCGGAAGAAGATGTTCGCCGGATGGAGATCGGCGTGTACGAGCCCATCGACAAAGATCATGTGATACAGGAGGCGAAGGCCGTTGACCGCCGCCTCCGAGCGCTCCGCGGGGTCGAGGACCGTTCGGTCGACGCGGGTGAGCCCGTCGATCCGTTCCATCGTCAGGACCGACTCACGACTCAACCGCTCGTCGATGGCCGGCATGCGCAGGTGCGGGAAGTGAGAGAGGTTCGCGCGGAGCTCCGCGTTGTGGCGCGCTTCGGCGTGGAAATCGAGCTGCATCATGATCGTCTCGCCGAGCTCGCGCAGAATCGTGGCCACCGGCACCGTGCCCGCCAGCCGCGATCGTTCGATCGCGTGCCCGACCCACCGGAGCATCGCGAGGTCCGCGGCGACGAGAGGTACGATTCCGGGACGCCGCACCTTCACGACGACGTCACGCCCGTCGTGCGTGCGCGCGCAGTGCACCTGAGCCACGCTCCCGCTCGCGAGCGGGCGAACGTCGATCCAGGCGAAGAGCTCATCCGGCGGTTTCCCGAATGCCTCCGCGATCGCCGCGAGGATGTCTTCGTGCTTCGCCGGCGAGACGGCGTCCTGCAGTCGTGCGAGGCCCTCGACGGTCTCACGCTCGAAGAGATCGTGGCGGGTGCTCAGGATCTGGCCGATCTTGATGAAGGTCGGGCCGCATGCCTCGAGACAGGATGCGAGCGTCTCCCCAAGGATGGATGCGGAGGGGCGCCTCGTGACCAGGGCCGCGCCGGAGCGCGCCGCGTAGCGCAGCGCATACGCCGCGAACGTCGCGGTGATGCGGAGAAGACGCAGTAGCGGTCGCGGACGCGTCGTCAAGCACGCACCGCCGTGACGGCGACACGGGCCATCAGGTCGTCGTAGAGGCGGATGCGAATGTCGAGGGCCCGTCTCACGGCGGCGGCGAGATGGGGCACGTCGGACTCGTGCGCGAGGAGTTGCACCGTCTCCTCGGCCAGCTCCGTGTGACGGCCGTCCGCCTCCCAGTTCGCTTCGAAGAATCGGACGTCCACCTCCGGAAACGCGCGCCGGGCAGCCGTCTGAATCGGCGGATACTCGCGCAGCGCGAGGTACTCGTTCGCGTAGCAGAAGACCGCCAGCGCCGCGATCGGATCGTCGTCCGCGAGCGCCATTTGATACGAGAGAAACTCCGCCGTCGAGGCGAGCTTCGGCGCGAGGAGCTCGTCGGGCGGGACTCCGATCGACAGCAGCAGGGCGTCCATGAGCGTCGAGTGCGCGCGCGCGGCGTCGCCTTCGCCGACCTCCTCCCAGAGGTTCTGTACCATCGGCATCCGCGCGCGCACACCGGCCGTGTCCTCGACCGCGAGCGAGCTGATGATCCGGGCGATGATCCGGGGAAAGGCGTAGGCGACGTGGCGGTCCTGCAGGGCCCAGGCACGCACCACGTCGCCGTCGAGTCCCTCGCCCACCGCGAGCGTGAAGAACGGGTGGGCGAGGAGGGGGTGGTTCTCGACCGTATCGCGAAGAACGGCCCCCGCCGATGTCACCGACCCGACCTCTTCATCGGGTTGATCAACGGACGCGACCGATCTTGCCCGTAGTGCTCGATCGGATGGACGTCGGGGCAGAGATCGTAGTGTTCCCCCTCTTTCTCCGCCTTGCCGTCCCGGTCCCGATCGATGTGTCCGTCGAGCGTCGCATACGAAGGCCGGGTGTTGAGGCCGATCATTCCGTCCTCGTCGGGCGCGATGACGCCGCGATAGGTGCCGATCGTGTACGAGTTGACGTAGTCGCGCGTGCGGGGATCGATCAGATCGCCGAGGTGGAAGAGCCCGGCGATGAGGTCCATCCTGCCGGCGGGATCGAAGGTGGCCTTGTCGGGACGGGTGTAGCCCCACGTGCGGATGATCCCGGTCACGTTGTTGATGACCGGACGGTCGCGGACGGCGAGCTCTCGGTCGAGGTTGATCGCTCCGGCGCGGGCGACGTTGACCATCGCGTCGGGAATGACGCCTTCCGAGCGGTCGCCGATCCGCCCCGACGGATAGAACGGGATCCGCAGGAGGGTCTTGTAACTGAACACGGTCGTGTAGTCGTCGATGTACGCCGTGCGTCCGTTGAAGAGCGTGTTCTCGATGTGCAGCGAGCCGTCGGCGTGCAGTCCCTCGAGCTGCTTGCTGAGAACGATGCGGTGGTCGCGCGTTTCGACGCGCGAACAGGCGACGAGCTGTCCGGCAACGCGCTGTTCCTGAAGCGGCGAGAAGACGTGATACATCCACTTCCGCGGCTCGACCTCGATGTATTCGCGAAGCGACACCCGCAGCGGGATGCACTGGTCGAACAGCTCCTTCTCGTCCGTCCGGGCCCTCCGCTTGTGTTTGACCTCGCGCCCGAACCGGGCGTAGGCAACCGCCTCCAGCTGGTCCGGAACGCCCTTCATCTGCACGTAGTGCTTGAACGCCGGCTCGTCGATGCGGGTCAACTCTTCGAAGAGCGTGGTGCGGACCGCATCCTCGCTCTCCGCCTCGTACAGCTTGAGAATGACCGGGAAGGAGTCGTGTTCGTGGCGATAGACGTACTCGAACGCGGCGTGCTCCCGCACCGCCGGATCGGTGTGGTTCTGCGCGTCCCCGAGCAGTTCCTGGTCCGTGCGAGGATCGATCGGTTTCGCGATGGCCCGGACGTTGTTGGCAAAGAAGTCTTCGGCCACGGCGGCCTGGGCGGGATCGGCAAGTCTACGGCTATCCATCTGTCCTCCTCGTCGTCATTGGTCTGCTGTCGGAGTCGCGGAGAGGTAGAAGCGCAGCCCGAATGGATCGGTCACCATGTATCCCTCGCCGTCGAGCTCCCCCACTTGGCACCCTGCTGCCGTGAGCTCCTCGCGCGCCGCGTCGAGGTCGTCCGTCTCGAACGCCAGAAACATCAGCGCCGTGTCCCGGTCCTCGACGTAGAAGTGAACGTCGCCGCAAGCGAGGCGCGTCTCGCCGCGGCCGCGTTGCAGCACTCTCATGCCGAGCACCTCCTCGTAGAAGGCCACGGCACGCTCGTAGTCGCGCACCTGAAACGCGATGTGCGGGAGAAATCGAATGCGCATCGCAACTCACGCCCGGATGAGCGACAGTTTCCCCCGAGACCTCTCCTCGCCGCTTCTTCCGGATTGCTCGAACCGCACGTTGGAATCGATTCCGAATCGCCCGGGGTAGGCGGAGAGGAGAAGAATCGCGGCCGCGAAGAGCCGGCGGGGCACGCCTGGCGCTCCGGACGGCGGGGAACGCCGGCGCTCTGGGCCCTGCCGGCTACATCCGTTTGGCGAAGTAGCGCTTGAGCCACTGCGACAGGCCGTCGAGGCCGGGGAAGAGCACGCGTTCGGTGATGTTGGCCTGATCGAGCTTGTCGCGGATCTCCCACTTCAGCGCCGCGGGGATGACGATCTTGCGGTACGTTCCCTCACGGCTCTCGAGGTGTGGCTGCAACCGCAGCGTGGAGCTCGACGGCAGAGAAAAGAGCGCGAACTGGTTCACGATGCGCTCGTCGAGCGAGGGGGGCTCGAAGAAGACGACGAAGTCGTTCTTCTTCGCCAGCGCATCGAGCTCGTCGAGCGTCTTCGCCACGCCGGCCAGGAGCTCGGTGGTAAAGATGTTGACGTCCTCCCGCTCGGCCATCTTCCGCAGCGGTGCGGGCAGCATCTCGTTGGTCTTGCGGTAGTCGATGCACCAGATCGTCGCGTCCTGGTCGAAGTCGCGGAAGTCGTGCGTCGCGAAATGCATGGCCACGTAGGGAGAGTAGGTCCAGTCGAGGAGCCGCGTGGGGAGGCCGTGATGCTTCGCCAGCGACAGCCAGTTCCACACGAGATCCCCGTGCACCACGCTCCGGAGCGCGTATTTGCGAAAGCTCGTCAGCAGGTGACGTTCCTTTTCCTCGAACCCGCCGGTCTGCAGACTGGTCTCCAGCCCATGCGACGGCCGCGGCGTCCCGCGGAAGACGAAGTTGGAGCGATGCCGCTGCAGCGAATGCTGCCAGGTGGAGTCGAACAGGGCCTCCTGAAGCTCGAGCCAGGTGTGGACGCGGAGCTCAGACACGGTTCAGTGCGGCTGCAATAGGGCTGCCGAGGTTGGCCGATAGGACGGATAGGACGGATAGGACCGATAGGACGGATAGGTGGATCTCCCGATCGGTCCTATCCGTCCTATCCGTCAACCGCCAACCGCCAACCGCGCCGTAATCCACTCCATCCACTCCCTCAGTCCCTGATCCGTCTGACACGAAACGCCCACGATGTCCGCCTCCGCGTTCACGCTCCGGGCGTTGGCGCAGGCGAGGGCGTAGTCGAACGGGACGTAAGGGAGGAGGTCGATCTTCGTGATCAGGATCAGCTTCGACTTGAAGAAGATCGACGGGTATTTGAGCGGTTTCTCCTCCCCCTCGGTCACGCTGAGGAGCACGATCTTCGCCTCCTCGCCGAGGTCGTAGCTGGAGGGGCAGACCAGATTCCCGACGTTCTCGATGAAGAGGATGTCCAGCGCGTCGAGGTCCCACCCTTCGAGATGGCGGTCGATCATCTTCGCGTCGAGGTGGCACGTGCCGCCGGTCGTGATCTGGCGTACCGGAAAGCCGAAGCGGGCCAGGCGCGTGGCATCGGCGTCGGTCTGGATGTCGCCGGTCAGCACCGCGGCCCGGATCGTTTTCGGAAGCGATTCGAGCGTGCGCTCGAGAAGGCGGGTCTTGCCCGAGCCGGGAGCGCTGATGAGATTCACGACCAGCGTTCCCGAGCGCGCGAAGCGATCGCGCAGCTCCGCGGCGAGGCGCTGGTTCTCGCTGAGGACCTTCTTTTCCAGGACGACGACTTCGGTCATGTGCCCTCCACGATGTCTTCGGGGGTGTCCTCGAGGATGTTCTCGAGCTCCAGCCAGACGAGATCCAGCTCGTCGAGGTCGGCATGCTCGATCTCGAGACGCAGGGGCTCGACGTCGCTGTCCCGGACGAGGGCGTCGAAGCCGAACCGGAGCGACTCGCCGTCGACGCCCGCGAGGGCTCCGATGCGGACGCCCACGACGCTGGCCCGTTTTCCGGGCTGCCGCGCGACCTGGGCGCGCACGGCGTCGATCACGGAGGCTGCGATCCCCACTTCGTGCATCTCGCATTGCAGTATCGGCAGGGCCTGAACATGGCCCCGTGACTCTCCATACGGGAGGATGTGAGGCACGTCACGAAGGGTCCGTATTAGACTGTCCGCACACAAACTCATGCTCGAGCGCCTGAGAAATGCCATTCGGCCCAATCCGGAGGACAAGCCGATCCTGCGGAAGACGACCGAGGTGCGGCTGGAGACCGAGGATCCGCTGGATGCGGTCGAGCGCGCGCATCAGCACGAGCCGGCGCTGATCATGCTCGAGGGCGATCTGCCGGGGCAGGTGTTCCGTCTGCGCGCCGGACGTCAGGTCATCGGCCGGCGGCCGGAGTGCGACATCCGGGTGCGCGAGCGCGCGGTGAGCGGCATTCACGCGGAGATCGTCCGCGCGCGGGACACGGTGACGATCAACGACCTGGCGAGCACGAACGGGACGCTGCTCAACGGGTTGCGCATCCGGACGCCCGTATCGCTGGCGCAGGGGAATCTGCTCAAGCTCGGGAACTGCGTCTTTCGGTACGTCGATTCGCTGCTCGAGGTCGAGTTCACCGAGGCCATGCACGCGCGCGGGACGACGGATCAGCTCACGGGCGCGTTCAACAAGTCCTACCTCATCGCCCGTCTCGGTTTCGCGATCGACATGGCCAGCGAATCGCGCCCTGTCAGCGTCGTCGCGTTCGACTTCGACAACTTCAAACAGGTCAACGACCAGTACGGGCACGCCGCGGGCGATCACGTGTTGCGCGCGAGCTCGGCGCTGATCTCGGAGGCCTTCGTCCGCCCCGCGGACCTCTTCGCGCGGATGGGCGGCGAGGAGTTCGTCATCGTCATGCCCGACACCCCTCTGCAGAAGGCGGCGGAAGCGGCGGAGAAGCTGCGTGCCACGCTCGAGGAGCGGACGTTCGAGTACGAGGCCGCGGAGATCCACCTGACGTCCTCGTTCGGCGTCTGCACCGCCACGAGCCCCGTCGAGCAGCCGGAGTTTCTGCTGCTGCGCGCGGACGAGCTGCTATACCGGTCGAAGAGGGACGGACGGAACCGGGTCTCGGCCTGACGAGGAGGTCTTTGAGACTTTGGGACGAATGGGACGAATGGGACGAATGAGGCCTCCCCAGTGTATTCTGCCGTCACCATGAAGACCCTCTCCCTCGCTCTCGTTCTGGTCCTTGCTCTCTCCGCGATTGGCGCCGAGTTTCCCGCGGTCGATGCTCCCGCGCCTGACTTCAACCTGACGAGCGATCAGGGGAAGGAGATGTCGCTGAAGGACCTCCGGGGCAAGTGGGTGGTGCTGTACTTCTACCCGAAGGACTTCACCAGCGGCTGCACGCTGCAGGCGGCGAACTTCCAGCGCGATCTCGCAAAGTACGAGGCGAAGAACGCCGCCATCGTCGGCGTGAGCGTCGACTCCCCGGAGTCGCACAAGGACTTCTGCACGAAGGAAGGCCTGGCGTTCCGCCTGCTGTCCGATCCGGATGCGAAGGTCTCGACGGCCTACAACTCCGTGATGGAGTACAAGGGCGCGACGCTCTCCGCGCGGAACACGTTCCTCATCGACCCCCAGGGCAAGCTCGTGCGCGTGTTCCCCGCGGTCAAGCCCGCGGGCCACAGCGGCGAGGTGCTGGCCGCGCTGGACGAGTTGCAGAGGTAGACGGATA